>JALZAK010000026.1 GCA_030948385.1 Actinomycetota bacterium | reverse complement strand
CGATCGCCTCGGCATCGACGCGAAGCCAGCCGTCCATCTCCCGACCGCGCATCTCAAATCGCCGCGCGTGTGGCTCGGCTGCCAGGGCCTCGGTCTGTGCCGGATCGATGCGCAGCAGCAGGCCGCCCTTGCTGCTGGCACTGACCGCCATGTTGCCGCCGATCAGGAAGCCCAGGCCGCCGAACATCGCCTTCTCCGTGAGACCGGGTTCACCCTGGACGACTTCGCGGATCCGGTTGGCGAGCTCCCGGTCGTATGCCACGGGGAAAGTATCGCCCGGCCGGCCCGTCAGCGGGAGTGGCAGGTGTTACCTGACCCGGGCTTTCTCGTGACCAGGGGAACGGGTCCCCGGGGCGGGTCGTTTCGTTGACATGGGACTGACGGGGCTGCCGCTGCTGGTGACGGTGATCGGACTGGCCCTGCTGCTCCCGGTGTTGGCCGTGCTGACCTGGGACCGGCCACGGTGGAAGTTGCTCCGGCGGGTGACCGCCCTATTCGCCTGCCAACTGACGCTGCTCGCCTCGGTGGCGCTGGCCGTCAACCGCACCCAGTACTTCTACTCCAGCTGGGGCGATCTGCTGGGCACCACCGGCGTCGGCACCCCCGTGACCGGCGCGCTGGCAGCACCGCACTATGAGTTGCCGGCCGAGCAGGTGTGGCAGCGCCGGCCTAACGCCTCGTCGCTCCTGCCGTATCCACCCGCGGTCCAGGGCGGACCTGGCGCTCCGGACATCAGCCCGGCCGCCGTCAGGGCGGCGTATCGCCGGCAGGGCGGCCACGGCTCGATGGTTCTGTACCTCAGCCTCTTCGGTGCGTTCACCGGTTATCGCCTGCCGGCCGCCGTGTATCTCCCGGCTGCCTACTTCAGCAGCGACTCGAGGAAGTTGCCGGTGCTGGAGATGCTGGGCGGCTATCCGGCCAGCCCGCAGAGCTGGATGCATGTGCTGAAACTCCGGAGCTACCTCGACAGCGCGATCAAGAACCGCACGCTGCCGCCCGCCATCGCCGTCGTTCCGACCGTCGACCCGAACCCGCCGCGCGACAGTGAGTGTTTGAACGCGGTGCGGGGTGATCAGGCCGGGACGTACCTCGGGGTGGATGTTCCCGCGGCGATCGAGCGCGACTTCCACGCCAGGCGCGACCGGCGCGCCTGGGCGCTGACGGGCTACTCGACGGGTGGGTACTGCGCGGTGAACCTCCTCCTGCAGTATCCGGCCCAGTTCAGCGACGCGGTCAGCCTGTCGGGATACTTCCACCCGCAACTCGACAGCGGCACGGGCGACCTGTTCGCCGGCAGCCGGCGGGCCTGGCGGGAGAACGACCCCACCTGGGAGGCCCGCCACCGGGCGTTGCTGCCCGCCAATTTCTATCTGGCGGCCTCTGGGGGCGACCCGCCGTCGGTACATGCGATCCGCGACTTCGTCCCCCAGCTTCCGCCCGAGGTACGCGCGACGGTGGCGTGGCTGCCCAGAGGCGGGCACAACAGTTCGGTCTGGCGGGCGTTCCTGCCGCCGGCGTTGGCGTGGCTCGGTCAGCGAATGCGCTGACGGGCGCCCTGCTGATGCTCAGTTCGGGCCGGCCGGTCAGCGCCGCCGGCGCGAGCGGCCCACCCTGCGTCGAGGAAGCTCACGGCCGCCGGCAATGCGGCGTCCCACGTCGCCGGGTCGTGCCCGCCCGGCGGGTGGTCAGTCTCTACGTCCACCCCCAGCGGGCGCAGTTGAGCTGCGAAGCGGTCCGCCTCGCCGTGAATGGAGCCGAGCTGCAAAGCCTCGTGGTCATCGGCACCCTCGACAAGGAACAGCCGAAGGCCGCCGGCGGCGCCGAGGAGGCGTCCGGGGTCGTGAGCGTCGGAATCGGCCCCGAATGTGTGATCGGGGTCGTCGATCCGAAAGTACCCGCCGAAGCTCAGGACTTGGCCGTACAGGTCCGGATGCCGCAGCGCAATCGCGGTGGCGCCGAACCCACCCATCGAAAACCCACCGATGGCCCGCAACTGTCTGGGCCGCCGGCGGCCTCCTTCGACGGCGTCGATCACCCGCGTCGTCACCATGCTCTCCAACGTGAACGAGCCGTCGGCCGCATCACCCCATTCGGAGTCACCGCCGGCATTCCCGTCCGGGGCGGCCACGACGAACGGCCGGTGAGTACGGCAGATGATCTCGTCGAACCGCGCGCCGAGCGGGCCCGCGGCCTCCGCGAGGGCAGATCCGGGGATCCCGTGCAACAGGTACAGCACCGGCAGCGAGGCGCGATCCGGCCCGGCCGGACGGTGGATCCATAGGTCGCGGCCGCCGGTGATCGCAGCGCCTGCGTCGGGAATCCGGATCAGGGAGTCAATGCCCGCGTGGCAGGCGACCTGCTGTCGGCGTGCGCCCGCCGGTCCGGGCCGCACATCGGCTGCGGCGAGCAGCATCAGCGGCACCAAGAGGGCGGCCGCCACGGCGGGATCGCGACCCCGCCAACTCCCCCTCGGCATGTACGTACGGTAGCTTCGGCAATGCCGACCACAGCGAGCAGGAGCAGCGGGATGGCCAACCAGGTGACGACGACCGTCCCGAACACGTGCTTGGCCAGCTCGGCGTAGCCGTCGCCGAGGATGGCGGCGAAGAACATGATCAGCGCCATCGGCGGCAAGGTCACCAGCAGCAATCCGAACGCCCGCCACTCCCGCTCCGGCCACCGCCGACGCACCAGCACGGCGCCGGCAACCCCGACAGCAAGTAGCCAGCCGGGGAAGAGCGCGTTGGTCAGGCCGCTGCTGGTCGGCGGGCGGTTCGGAGTCTGGGGTGAGACGGCCTCGCCCGCTCGGGTGATGAAGCAGATGCGGCAGACGGAGAAGGGCCGTGAGCTGTCGCTACGGAGGGTGTTCGGCAAGTCGTAGCGCGCGTGCGCGACTGCCGCGGCCGCCGATCCGGCCACCGTGGCCATCCGCCCGGGATGCCGAATGTAGAACAGCGCGACATCACTGAGGCGCACTCGGCGGAGGAATACCTGATACTGCGGGTCACGATGGGCCACTGGGTATGCCTGGTAGAAGGTCTGCCCGGCGAATCTGGCCATCTCCGTCGGGACGCCGAGGTCGCGCAGATCGGCCTGGGGGTGCGGGCTGTCGTACAAGATCGTGTAGAAGACGTCGGACCAGACAAGGGTCTGGTTGAACGAGCGCGGTTGCAACTGCAGGGTGAGTGCGCTGACCGCGATCAGCGCGCCGGCCGCGATCGCCGGCAGCAAGCGGCCCGTCAGCCGGCCGGTCAAGCTGCGGCCGATGGGGCTCCGCACGCTGAGCAGTGCCGCGGCCAGCACCACGATCAGGGGGACGTCTTGCGTTTTGGAGGTGAGCAACGCTGCGAAGGCGAGCGTGACGAGTATCAGTTTCCACGTCGCCACCACCGGCCGGCGCCAGAGCGCGAGCAGCCCACATATCGACAGCAGCAAGGCGATATATTCGGTCGGCTCGCTGTAGGGAGAGATGAAGTACGGCACAAACGCGCCGTCCGCCCCCAGGACGGCGAATATGCCGGCAATAGCGCCTCTCGCCCAGGTCGGGCCGGGAAGCAGCAGGGTAAGCAACCCGATGGCCGCCCCGTACAGCAGCGCGTACAACGCACCCACCACGCGCATATCCAGCCCACCGGCGGGCTCGAACCAGTCCGTGATCACCTTGCCGGCGGCCACCACGACCACCGCGGACGTGGGGTATCGGATCCCGCTGCGGAAGTGGCAGTACGGCGGCGGCCGCACTGAGTCGTAGTGCAGCGCGACGAACCGCTGGGCGGAGTTGGCTCCGCGCGGCAGTTCATGCAGGTCCGCGACGTTGAGCTGACACATTAGCCGAGGACCGTCGCCGGTGTCGGACGTCCCGATGGTGGTGGGTACGAACAGGTGCCAGAGCACCAAGCCGGTCGCGGCGAGCCCCATGGCAACCGGTAGCAGCGCACCACGCCACCGGATCGCGGGCCCGGAGATCGCGGCGGTCACGGTGACGGGGAGATCCTGACCGGGGGCGGCCGGACCCTCGACACGCTCAACCCGGCCGCGAGAGGTGCCGTCACCTGATGGCCCACCCAGTCCAGGCAGGCCGGCTCCTCGGCGTTCCAGACCCCGAAGTTGTGGCCGCCGCGGCTCAACACAAAACTCGTCGCCTGAACCGTGGGACCTAGATGTGCGAGGAATTGGCCGAGTAGGTGCGAGCTCGGCGCGTCCCCTCGGGTCGCCATCACCAGCAATTCGGAGGGCTCCGGGCGAGCGTGCCGCTCGTACCAGATGGGGGTGTAGTACAGCCGGAGCTTGCGGCTCTTGCCATAGAGGTCGCCGATGGTGGGATCGTGCAGCGGGCTGTAGTAGCCGGACATGCTCGCCGCGACACTGAACAGCGAGCTGTGGTGCAGGAGCAGATTGATGGCGCAATAGCCGCCAGTGGAGTAGCCCATCACCGCCCAGCTCCGGCGCTCCACGCTGGCCCGGAACTCCCGCAGCACGGCCTGCCGCACGTCGTAGGTGAGGTAGGTCTCCACCTGAGGTCCGTGTGGCACGTTGGTGCACTCAGTGTCCCTGGGCGTGGCGACGTTCTGCGTCGGCATGACCGCGATCATCGGCACGGTACGACCCGCGTTGATCTCGCGGTCCAGAACCTGTTGCAGGTGCAGGGTTTGCAGCCAGCTGCGTGGCGAGCCGGGATAGCCATCGAGCAACTCGACCACGGGGAAACTGCGCTTGGCGTACGCGGGATCGCCATACTGCGGCGGCAGGTACGCGTACGCCGGCTCGGCAGGGATCCGGCTCAACTGCCCGGGAATGGGCAGCGGCACCACGGTTCCGCGCTGACGTAGCCAGTTGGCGACCAGCACGGCGCGATAGCGCTCGTCGACGGCGCCGGCGTGAACAGCCGCCGGCGCGAACTGCTGATGGTGGCCGAGCAGATCACTCCACGAGACGTAAAAGCCGAACACGTTGTTCACCGCGAGCCCGACCGCCAGCAGCGCGGTGAGCTGGCAGCTGAGCAGCAGCCCGGCCCGGGTGAGCCACCGGCTCCAGTGACGTTGCTGCTCGACCTCCCAGACCAGCACCGTGGCGAGCACACTGCCCAGCGCCGCGCCGGCGGCGACGATCAGCAACGGTGCTCCGAGAAGGTCCATCACCGCAGAAACTCCCCCGCGGCGGGCCGGGTTCCCGGCTACGTCGCGAAAGCTCCCGGTCACGCTCAGGCACAAAAACTCGTTTAGCGACCAGCGCTGGAACGATCCCGGCATCCTGGTTCGTTGCCGCCCCGGATCCACCCCCTGCCCTGGAGGTCACGTTGTTCCGTACCCGCCTCGCCGCTGCCGCAGCCGCAGCCGCCGCCTGCGCCATCCTGCCGCTGCTCGGGGCTAACGCTTCGGCCACGACCCTGCGGTCGATGTCGGCCACCATCGTCACGCCGTACCGGGTCGTGTACCCGGCCCGGACAGCCATCTCCGGAGTGGTCACCGATGCGATCACCCATGCGCCGATCGCCGGGGCCAGGGTGCAAGTCTGGGCGGAGCCGGTGCCGACCACGACGTTCGTCGTGCAGTACACGACCTACACCGCCAGCAACGGGTCCTACACCGCATCAACTTTCATATCCGCGAGCACGTACTACTACGCGACGGTGTCGGCGCCCAACTACGCCAGCGCCAAGACGGCCACCACCAAGGTCCTGTACTACCCCGGCATCGCCATCACCAAATACACGAACCCGGTCCACCGTGGGGTGACGCTGTTCGTCTCCGGCGGGGAATACCCGAGCATCAACGAGCTGCCCGCAATTCAGGTGTTGGACACCACCGGCTGGCACTCCGTCGTCAAGGCCTACTTCGTGAGCAGCTCCGGGGTGTGGAGCGCCAAGTGGGTGGTGCCGACCACCCGGCACGCCGGCAACACGCTGATCCGGGCGATCCTGCCGGCCGACCCGCACAACGAGCAAGGCACCAGCGGCGCCCGCACGGTAAGCATCACCTAATCAACATTCCGCGAGCCGGTCAGCGCAGGATGCCGGTGTGCCCGAGCGAGTAGCGCCCTGGCTGCGGGTACACGCACAGCCCGTGCGGCTCGGCGCCGACCGGTATCTTGCGGATGAGATGCCCGTTCGCCGCGTTGATGGCGTACACCACGCTGTCATAGCGGCCGGTGAGCCACAGCACGGTGCCGGCGGCGTTGAGGCCACCCATGTCCGGGCTGCCCCCACCCGGGATGCGCCAGGTGGTGATCACCTTGCGAGTGGCGAACGAGATCAGCGAGATGGACCCCTCACCGCGATTCGTCACGTAGAGCACCTTCGCGTCGCGGCGTGGATACAGACCGTGCGCGCCGAGCCCAGTGCGAATGAAGCCGACCTTGCGGAAGGTGTCGCCGTCGATCAGCCAGACACCGCCGTTCTCCATGTCCGCCACATACCAGACGCTGCCGTCCGGGGCGATCTTGATGTCCTGGGGCATCGACTTCGTGGCCAGCGGCAGCGTGCCGACAAGCTTCTGTTTCTCGACGTCGACCTTGATCAGCCGGCCGGCGAATTCACAGGTCGCAATGAAGTAGCGCCCGTCCGCCGAGAAGTCCGCGTGGTTGACGCCGTTGCAGCCGGGGACCGCCAGCACGTGCTTGGGCCGCATGGTGTGCGGATCGGAGAAGATGATCTCCCGCCGTGCCTCGGCCATGATGACGGAGAACTTGCCGTCCGGGGTGAAATAAAGGTTGTACGGATCGGCCACCGGTACCGGCCGGCCGGGCCGGCCGGTCCGCGGGTCGATCGGGGTCAGGGTGTACCCGTCGTTGTTGTTCACCCACAGCGTGCGCAGGTCGTAGGACGGGACGACGTGTTGAGGCAGCCCGCCGACCGCGAAGTGATTGACGATCTTGTAGGTCCGTTGGTCGATGACGTCGACCGTGTTGCTCTTGCTGTTGGGGACGTACACCAGCGCTGGGTCGGCCCGTACTACCGGGCTGAGCTGGCCGGGAGCATCCGCGGCATAGACGTTCTTGGGGTCGAGCAGGGCGGGCATGCCGGGCAGCGTCCGAGCCTGCGAGGTACGCGGCACCGCGCTCGGCGACCCCGTTCCCGCCGTGCGCCCCGGTCGGAGCGTCGCTGGCGCATGGCGGGGGGTGCTGGTGCAGGCAGACACCACCACCGCCATAAGGCCGGAGAGTGCGATCGAGCGGCGGATCGGGGTCACGGGGCTCCTAGCAGCGCGGTAAGGGTGACGGGGCGGAGCGCCTTCGTGTGCAGGTCGGCCAGCACGCCGGGTAGGGCCGTGATAGTCCCCGGGTGACCCAGGTGCAGGCTCACGATCGAGCCG
>JALZAK010000174.1 GCA_030948385.1 Actinomycetota bacterium | reverse complement strand
GGTCCGGGTCGAAGGCCCGCTCGACGCCGTACTTGACGTCCTGCGCGGTGATCGCCGAGCCGTCCTCGTACTTCAGACCGCTGCGCAGGGTGAACTTCCAGGTCTTGCCCCCGTCGCTGGGAGTGCCGGTGTCGGTGGCCAGGTCGCCGACGATCTGGTTGCCCGCCGGCCCTGGGACGGCTTTGAACGTTGTCAACGTGCGGTAGATCATCCGGCCGAAGTTCAACGACCCCGACACGTAGTTGCGCGCCGGGTCGAGGTGCTCGAAGTCCGCCGACATGAGGAGGGTGAGCGTGCCACCGGGCTTGCCCGACGTGGCGCTCTTCCCGGTAGTGGTCGACTTGGTGCCGCCGCCTCCACCACCGCATGCGCTCGCAACTAGGGCAACGCCGGCGCTGGCCGCGAGCAACGAGATGAGAGGTCTGCCTCGTGTCATACCTGGTGCCTCCTGCATGTTGGCGAAGGCGCGCGCGGGCGCCCCTGGGGGAGCACCCTTGATGTTCCTCTACGTCCGGTTGAGGCGAAAGGTTCGTTACCGAATCGCTACCCCGGTGTGCAAAGTGGACGGTAACGAGACTTCGCGAAGCGAGTGGGCGCCGGCGCCTTCACTCGAACCGAACCCCGCTGGGCTCGGTGATCCGGGAAAGCAGCGGCAGCGTCGTCAGGATCACAGCGAGAGAGACGGCGAGGCCTGCGCCGACGGCGAGATAGTAATTGTGGCCCAGCGTCGGCAGTGGCGTTCCCTTGGGCGCCATCTTAGCGACTATGGCGAGCGCGATGGCGTAGCCGGTGGCCGCGGCGACGAGCGTGGCCGCGGCCAGCGGCAGCAATGCCTCCAGCAGCACGACCCGGCGCAGGGTGCCGGTGGGCGTCCCCGTCAGTCGCAGCAATCCGAACGGCCGCTTCCGCTCAACAAGGCCGGCGCCCACTGCAACGGCGGTGCTGCATCCGGCCACGAGCAGCGTGAGCACCACTGCGAGGAACACCAGTCGCTGCACGGTCGACCCCACCCCGGCCCGTACGGCGACTGCCTCGCCGAACGTCCGGGGCGCGGTGCCGGACCACGACAGGCGGGTGTACCCGCCCAGCAGCGTGCGGAGCCGTTCGAGTGTCGCCGGACTGCCTACTCGCACCAGCACCGACTGAAGCGCCAACCCGGCGACGTCGTACCGGACCGGCAGGTTGCCGAGGCCCGGTCCGGCGATCGGCCGGGTGCTGAAGAAGGGGTTGTCGCCGTACAGGCCGGACGTGTCCAGCTCAACCGCGTCTGTGGCGGGCGGGCATTCGCCGAGCGCGGCCAACTGCCGCAGGGCAGCGCAGCTTGCCAGGCTGTTGTTGCCGCCGCCGAGGTCGCTCGGGGTGAGCTTCTGAGGGAAATTGATATGGCGGCTGTAGAGAGGGACGACCGTGGTTCCGGCGAACCCCCGCAGTCGCGCCAGGAGCGCCGTGCCGATGTCGGACGCCAGCCCGTCGAACCCGGGCGGCGGCTGGACCGGCTGATCCTTCCCTGCGTTTGGGGCGCCGGGCCCGACTGCGCCGCCGGGCGTCGCGCCGGTGCAGTTCACGTCGTTGCCGCAGACCGGGGAGGCCGCGAAACTCGCGAGGAGTACGTCGCTTAACGCGGTGCTCTGTGGTGTCGCCATAGTGGCATTTGCTGCCGGCATCAGGCCGGCGACCGCCGTGCCGAGGAAGACAGCGAGGACGAGCCCGCTGACGGTCCGGAACGCGGCCTTGGGGTTGTCCGCCAGCCGCCGCGCGGCAAGCAGCGTCGGCGCGCCGCGGCCCGCCCGACTGGTCAGCCGTGCCGCCTGGAGAGTGAGCCAGGGGCCGGCCACGACGAGTCCAATGAGAACGACGATCAGCCCCGGATACGCCGGGGCGCCGATCGAGTCCGGTGTGGTCCACGACAGCCCGAACCCCAGCAGCGCGATGCCGGCGAGCAGCGGGACAAGGCGCCAAGCCCGGGGCGGCGGAGGCGTTGCCCGGCGGCTGACGCCGAGCGGGGAGATCCGGACCCGCCGTAGCGACAGGACTGCCGCGGCAGCGGCTGCCACCGGCACGCCGACGATCAGGCCGGCGTAGCCGGCCGCGGTCGGCGTGAGGAGGTCCGGGAAGTATCGGGTGTTCGTCAGCGCAGCCCCGCCGAGGGCGGGCCGCACCGCCAAGAAGATCGCGATGCCGAGCAGCGTGCCGAGTAGCGCCGCCGCCGCGGCATCGACGGACGCGACGACGTTGACCTGGCTCGGGGTAGCACCGGCCAGCCGCAGCGCCGCGTACCGCTCTTCGCGCCGGGCGGCAGCCAGTCGCGTCGCGGTGCCGACCAGGATGAGGATAGGGAACGTGAACGCGACCGCGGCGACGCCGAATGCCTTCGCGAAGAACGGTGACCAGATCTGCCGGCCGGGCGCTGTTTCGATGGCGGTCACCCGGAACGCGGTCGGCACCGCGGCGAGCTCATACGGCCGGTAGCCGACGAAGGCGACCAGCTCGTCCGGCCCGCTCAGCGCCGCGTTGCCGATCGTGCCGACCAGCGCCCCGGGGAACCGGTCGCCCAACTCATCGCGCGGTGTGCTGCGAAGCAGCGCGGCCAGTGCAGGCGAGGCGTAATACTGCCCGCTGGCCGGGAGCCGGGGCACGCCCGGCGGGACCGGCGCTTTCCGACCGAGCGCCGCCACGTCGAGCCGCTCGATCGTCCTGCCGGCGAAGATGTCGACGCTGTAATGCCACAGCACGGTGCCCGCCGCCGGCTTGTCGAGCGGGCCGGCGGCCTGGGTGGCCGGCGTGCTCTCCCAGGACGGGCGGTTGTTGGTCACGTTGAACGCGTGGAACTCGGCGAGGACGCCGAGCAGGATCGTCACGCCGACCGAGACTGCGGCAGCGGTGACGAGGAGGCGGGTCAGCGCCTCCCTGCCGCTGTTCAGGGCGAGGCGCAACGCCAGGCGGAGCATGGTCAGCGACCGATAGCAGCGTCGGCCGACACGGTCACTCGGCCGTCTTGGACGGTGACCGAGCGGTCGGCGTAGGCGGCGACCCGCGGCTCGTGGGTGACCAGGATGACGGTCGTGCCCTCTTCGCGGGCGGCCCCGACAAGCAGCCCCATCACCATCTCGCCGGTCAGCGAGTCGAGCGAGCCGGTCGGCTCGTCGGCGAACAGCACCGCCGGTCGGGTCACCAACGCACGCGCGATCGCCACACGCTGCGCCTGGCCGCCGGACAGCTCCCCGGTGCGCCGGTGAGCCAGGTCGGCCAGGCCAAGCCGCGACAGCCAGGCGCCGGCTGTCCGGTAACTCTCGCCCCGCCGGGTTCTGCCCAGCAGCAGCGGCAGAGCCACGTTGTCGGCCGCAGTCAGCTCCGGCACCAATTGGCCGAACTGGAAGACGAAGCCGAAGGCGGAGCGCCGCAGCGCGGTGCGCTCTCCCTCGCTCATCGTGCTCAGGCCGCGGCCGCCGAAGCTGACCTCGCCCTCGTGCGGGATGAAGATGCCGGCCAGACAATGCAGCAGCGTCGACTTGCCGGAGCCGCTTGGGCCCATAACCGCGACGATCTCGCCCGCGTCGACTGACAGCGACGCGCCGCACACCGCCGGCGTCGCGCCAAACCGGTAATACACGTCACGCGCTTCGATCAGGCCCTTCATGACGCGCGTACCGTCTCGGCCAGGGCTTGCAGCCGCGCCGAGGTCAGGTCGATCCATTTCAGATCCGCCTCCAGGTGAAACAGGCCGTGGTCGGCCAGCACTGTGTCCACCACGTCGCCGGACCGCTTCATCTCGGTCAGCTGATGCATCCGGCGCAAGTGGACGGCCCGTTGCGAGGCGAGGTACCTCTCGGCGTTGCGGCCCAGCATCAGCGCCAGCACCACCTTGGCGAACAGGACCGTCTGCAGGTGCGGCTCCGGCTCGACCGGCTCGCCCAGCCACGCCTCCACCTCGCTGATTCCGCGCTCGGTGATGACGTACCGCTTGCGGTCCGGCCCAGCCCCGGGCTCCGCCTCCGCGGCTACGACCTTGCCGTCGCGAGCCAGCCTCGCGAGCGTCGCGTACACCTGCCCAAACGGCAGTTGCTTGCCCCGCCCGAAATAGACGTCATAGTCCCGTTTCAGGTCGTAACCGTGCCCCGGTTGCCGCTCCAGCATGCCGAGAAGGGTCTGCGAGACGCTCATTCGGGGAACAGTACACTCGGTGTATACACCCGACCAATAGTGCCGCGGCTTCGACCGCGGGCAACGCTGGTCTCTCAACTGGTTCGGAAGCCGCCGTTGCTGTACAGCAGCTGCCCGTTGATCCACGAGCCCGCGTCGGAGAGCAGGAAGACGACGAGATCCGCAGTGTCCTTGGGGGTTCCCAGTCGGCCAGCGGGCGTGCGGGCGACTGCCGTGGCCCGGATCTCTTCGCTCATCCAGCCGGTGTCGATCCCTCCTGGGTTGATGACGTTGGCACGCACGCCCTGGTCGGCCAACTCCAGCGCCGCGGCGATGACGATCCGATCCAGGGCACCTTTGCTTGCACCGTATGGGGTGTTGTGCGCGGTGGCGTCACTGGTCAGGGCGACGATTCGTCCTCGTACTTCCCCAGCCGGCGCCGGCCCGCCGGGAAGTTGCTCGGCGAACGCTTTGATCAGTAGCCATGTTGCTCGGGCGTTGACGGCGAAGTGGCGGTCCCAACTTTCCACCGTCGTGGACAGGATCGAGCTGTCGACGGACTCGCAGTGCGACATCACCAGCGCGGTCACGGGGCCCAGCTGCTCGGCCGTGGAGGTCACCAACCGGCTCGGCACGTCCGCCTCGGCCAGATCGCTCGACAGCAGAACAACTCTGCTGCCGAGCGCGCGGCACTGGTCGGCCACCTTCTCGGGATCGGTTGGCGTGCGCTCATAGCCGAGCCGTTCGTCGTAGGGCGTCCAATAGCTCAGCGCGAGATCCCAACCGTCGCCGGCGAGGCCGACGGCCAGCCCCGCCCCGATCGAGCGGGACCGGCCAACCCCGGTCAACAAGGCAACGCGTGAAACCGGCACATCCGCAGGCACCAAACGAGCCTAGCCACAACGAGCAGGTTCCCTGGGGCTGCAAGAGCGCACCCTCACTAGCGCAAGGTGCGCCCGGCAGGACTCGAACCTGCGGCCAAGTGCTTAGAAGGCACCTGCTCTTTCCGCTGAGCTACGGGCGCTCAGCGCTCATTGTGCGCTACTGAAGCACCACGTTCGTGCCCTCGAGCCGGACCGGCACTCGGCTGAGCGGGCGGGGCGCCGGCCCGCCGGTGACCTGTCCGGTGGCGTCGTACGTAGCCCCGTGGCAGGGGCAGCTGAAGCCATTGCCGGTCCAGGCGACCGTGCAGCCGGCGTGCGTACAAATCGCGGAGTAAGCCTGGAACTGACCGCTTACGGGCTGCAGCACCTGCACCGGCGCGTCGTTGCGCGGGTCGGTCGCGAGCACCGCGCCACCGACCGGCACCCGGGCCGCGACGACCAGCTTCCCGGTGGGCGGACGCGGCTGCCCGCTCGCACCGGGGCCTGGGGCGGGTGTGGGGCCGGCGCCGGCCGATGGGCGAGGCAGGCGGCCGCGGGTAAAGGTTGCGGCCCAGGCAGCACCGAGACCAACCACCGCCAAGGCGCCGGCCGCCCCGCCGGCGCGGATCACCGCCCGCCGGCCGAACGCGGGCTCGGCTAAGTCTCGTCGGGCGGCCAAAGCAGCATCGGCCGAGAGCACGCCGGCAGCCCCCACGGCGATCAGCGGCACCCACATCACCAGGAACACGATGTCCGAGCCGTAGTAGTACGGCGTGGTCGCCCAACTCACTGTCAGCAGGAAGGTGAGGGACAGCAGCGCGCCGCCGGCGGCCGCCGCCCGCGTCCACAGGCCAACCAGAGTGCCCAGTCCGACGGCGATCTCGGCGATAGCAATGAGGAGGCCGGCTGCGTGCGCATGATCCGCGGCGATGCCGATAAGCGGCCCGAGCGGACTGGTGTGCCGGAAGTTCGCCATCTGCGCCGCGACGGACTGCGGATCACCCGCGGCAAAGTAGTGCGGATCCGAGAGCTTCTGCAGGCCGGCGTAGGCGAATGTCAGGCCGAGGAAGATTCGCTGCGGCAAAAGCACCCAACCCGGTGCGCCCAGCCTGTCCCGCCAGGTGTCGGCCTGGGGTCGGGTCGGGTCAGTGGACACGTCTCCAGGCTTCCGTCGCGGGCATGAAAATGCGGTGGAGTGACGTACTGATCAGTCCGGCACATCTGCGAACAGCCGCCGCAGCGTGGGTTTGTCCACCTTGCCGATCGGGTTGCGCGGCAGGGCCTCGACGAATCGCACCACAGTGGGAGCCGCATAGTCGGCCATCCGGTCCCGCACCCAGCGGCGTACGTCGGCCTCGCCGAACTCCTGGCCCTCGGCGCGGACCACGAAGGCGGCGACAGCCTCGCCGGCAAGTCGGTCCGGCGCGGCGACGATGGCGACGTCCTGCACTCCGGGCATCTCGCGGAGCAGGGCCTCGACCTCGGCGGAGAACACCTTGCTGCCGCCGCGATTGATCATGTCCTTGACCCGGTCGAGGACGTACAAGTACCCCTCGCCATCCAGCCGGCCGAGGTCGCCGGTGCGGAACCAGCCGTCCACAATGGACTCCGATGTGGCAGATGGATCGTCGAGATAGCCCGAGGTGACCAGCGAGCCGCGCAGCCAGATCTCGCCGGCTTCGCCCGGCTTGCATACCTCGCCGGACTCCGAGCGGATCTCGATCTCCATGCACGGCAGCGGACGGCCGACCGATCCCTGGTGGAGGGCAAACTCGTGATCGAGCAGCATCGTCGCCGGCGAATGCGTCTCGGACAGGCCATAGATGTCGATCAGCCGAGCGTTGGGTAGCCGGTCGCGCAGCGTGGCCACCAGGTTGGACGGGAAGGGCGCTCCGCCGGCGCCGGCAACCCGCAGCGCCGGCAGCCGCCGCCCGTCGAGCCGCTCGTCGCGGGCCGCCAACTGCCACCAGGAGGGCACCGCGTACGCCCAGGCGATTTGGTGCTCGGCCAGCAGCTCGACCCAGCGCCGGGGGCTGGTGGTCTCCATCAGCACCGACGTGGCGCCGGCAAGCATCGCCGGCAACACGTGCGCGTGCATCGCGCTGATGTAGGACAGCGGGAAGAGCACCGCCGTGGTCTCGCCGGCGCGCAGCCGCAACACCCGCTGGTAGCTCATCGCGCTGTGCACGCTGCACCGGTGCACCACCTGGCTGCCCTTGGGCCGCCCGGTCGTCCCCGATGTCCACACCACCGCGTAGGCGGCCGCCTCGTCGATCCCGTAGCGCAGTGTTCGATGCGGCAGCCCGGACACGTCGCCGCCGTCGAGCAGGTGCACCGGCAGGTCGCCGGCGGCCGGACGGAGTTGGTCGAGAAGTTCGGCCTGACCGAAGGCGGCCTTGGCACGGGAGGACTCGATCATGTACGCCCACTGCGGCGCCGCTAGCCGGGTATTGAGGCCGATCATCACCACGCCGGCGGCTGCGCAGGCGAACACCGTAATGGCCATGTCGAGCCGGTTGCGCCCGGCCACCGCGACCCGGTCGCCCCGCCGCAGGCCGTACTCGCCGAGCAGTCGTGCCGCGGTCTCGTCCATTGCCCAAGCGGCCTCGCGGTAGGTCATGGCGGCGCCGGTCTCGTCGACGAAGGCGATTGTCTCCGGCCATTGCGTCGCGGCCTGATGTAGCACCTCGACGATGCTGCCCGGCCGGCGCGGGTAACTCAGCGCCGGCGCGCCCAGCCACTGCTCGACTGTCACCGGGCCGTCGAGGGTCAGGTCGTTGGGCCGGAGGGCAGAGGCCACGGCGCATAGGGTGGCATTCGTGCGCCGTGTCGTCATCACCGGGATGGGAGTCGTGAGCCCGCTCGGGCTCGACCTCGCCACGACCTGGGCCGGCCTGGTGGCCGGTCGATCCGGCATCCGGGCGCTGGCCGGCTTCGACGATCAACCGGTACGCATCGGCGGCGTGGTGCCGGACTTCGACCAGGTGGCCGCCCTGGGAGTCCGCGTCGGTCGGCAGCTGGACCGCTTCGCCGCGTTCGCGGTCCAGGCCGCGCGGCAGGCGGTAGCCCAGGCCGGTCTGGGCGAGGGCGCCGCGCCCGGGCCGGACGGTCGCGCTCGCTGGGCGACGGTGATCGGGTCGGGGCTGGGCGGCCTCGCCACCTACGACCACGCGGTCGCGGCGGTCGACGGTGGCCGGCGACCCAACCCGTATACCGCTCCCGGCATGATCGCCAACGCGGCCGCCGCGGCGGTGGCGTTGGACAACGACGCGCGCGGCCCGTCGCTCTGCCCGGTGACGGCCTGCGCGAGCGGTACGGACGCGATCGGCATGGGTGCCGATCTGATCCGGATGGGCCGTGCGGACGTGGTGCTCGCCGGTGGGGCCGACGCGCCGTTGACCCGGGGTTTGCTGGCGTCCTTCGCCTCGATGCGCGCGGCGTCGGCCCGCAACGACGACCCGGCCGGAGCCTGCCGCCCGTTTGACGCCGACCGGGACGGGCTGGTCGCCGGCGAGGGAGCCGCGGCCGTGGTCCTGGAGGCCCTCGATCAGGCGCGGCCGCGCGGAGCGCCGCTGCTGGCCGAGGTAGCCGGGTATGCCGCGACCAATGACGCTCATCATGTCGCGTCACCACGGGCCGACGGGTCCGCGGCAAGCGCGGCCATGCGGGAGGCGATGCTCGAGGCGGGCGTCGTACCCGAAGAGGTCGGATACGTCAACGCGCACGCCACCGGTACCCGCAGTGGTGACACCGTGGAGGCCTGCGTGATCGCCGACACGCTGGGTGCCGGTGCCCGGGTGTCGGCCACCAAGGGGGCCAGCGGGCACTTGATGGGCGCCGCCGGCGCGCTCGAGGCTGTGGTCTGCGTGCAGGTCCTGCGTACCGGCGTGATCCCCGCGACCCGCAATCTGGAGGTGATCGACCCGGCCTGCGCGGCCATCGACCTCGTACGTGGGAGCTCGGCGGCGGCCGACGTGGAGGTGGCGATCTCCAACAGCTTCGGATTCGGCGGTCACAACGCCGTCGTGGTGCTGCGTCGCGTGTGAGAGTGCGCTCATGAGGGAGCGGGTGCGTTCGGCGGTCGGGGCACACCTCGGCATTGCGGCCGACCGGCTGACCGACACCGCCCTGCTCGGCGAGGAACTCGCCGTGGACTCGTTGGCGGCGATCGAGTTGGCGATGGCGCTCGAGGAGCAATTCGGCGTGTCTCTCGGGGAGGACGTGCTCTCCCACGTGCATACCTACGGCGATCTCGAACGCGCCGTGCTTGCCGCGGGTCCGTCGTGATCGAGTCGCGCCTCGGGCGTCGCGTCGCGATCACCGGGCTGGGCGTGCTGGCGCCGTGCGGCATCGGGGTCGGCGCGTTCTGGGAAGGGCTGATGCACGCACCGGAGCCGGCCGTCGTGCGCCGGGTTCCCCGCTTCGAGCCGTCGATGACAGGGCTGTCGCACCAGCAGGCGCGGCGGTTGGACCGCTTCGCTCAGCTTGCCCTCGCGGCGGCGGCCGAGGCGATGGCCGACGCCGGCTTGTCTGATGGGGGTGGTGACCCGGATCGTTCCGGCGTGGTGTTGGGCACCGGCATCGGCGGCGCGCAGACCTGGGAGGACCAGGTCCACATCCTGACCGATCGCGGCGAGCGCATGGTGTCGCCGCTGACCGTGCCCATGGTGATGCCCAATGCGGCCGCGGCTGCGGTCTCGATGCGGTGGGGCTGGCGCGGGCCGTGCGAGACGATCACGACGGCCTGCGCGTCCGGCACCCATGCGGTGGCCGCCGGCGCCCGGCTGGTCGCGTCCGGGCGGGTCGACCGCGTGCTGGTCGGCGGATCGGAGTCATGCCAGACCGACACCAATCTCGCGGCCTTCACCAACATGCGAGCGCTGTCACCGACCGGCATCTCGCGGCCCTTCGACCCGCAGCGGGACGGCTTTTGCAACGCCGAGGCAGCTGCGGTGCTCGTGCTCGAGGACCTGGCTGCCGCGCAGGAGAGAGGGGCGGCCGTGTACGCCGAGGTCGCCGGGGCCGCCAGCACGTCCGACGCGCATCACATCACTGCGCCGGCTCCGGGCGGCGCCGGTGCTGCCGCGTGCATGCGGCTGGCAATCGCAGACGCCGGCTTGGCGGCCGCCGAGATCACCCATGTGAATGCGCACGGCACCTCGACCCAGCTCAACGACGCCGCAGAGGCGGCGGCCATCGGCGCCGTGTTCGGCGCCCACCGACCCGTCGTCACGTCGATCAAGGGCGTCACCGGCCACTCGCTCGGCGCCGCCGGCGCGGTCGAGGCGGTGGCCCTCGCGCTGACCTTTGCCCGGGGCCTCATCCCACCCACCGTCGCTGTGTCCACAGTGGACCCCGAGATCGACCTGGACGTCGCGCTGTCACCTCGGGCCTGGGTGCCGGCGCCGGCGATCTCAAACTCCTTCGCATTCGGCGGGCACAATGGCTGCGTGGTCTTCTTGCCGGTCTGACTCTGTCAAGGCCCCGTCCACATCGGTCGTCTCGTCCACCAGAATGCGCCGCCGCCCTCGGACCGGCGTGGGCGCGGCCAGGGTTGGCGGTGCCGGCGGCGAAGCAGCGTCGTCGCCCAGTCAGGAGGAGGACTCTTGTGAACGACACGACCATGACGGTCGTCGGCAATCTCGTCGATACCCCCCAACGGCGGGTGCTCGACAACGGGACCAGCGTCACAACGTTCCGGGTCGCCTCGACCGCCCGCCGGTTCGACCGGGAGAAGTCGACCTGGATCGACCGGGACACCCTGTTCGTGCGGGTCACCTGCTGGCGCCAGCTCGGCGACAACGCCGCCCGCTCGCTGATCAAGGGTGACCCGGTCGTGGTCCACGGCAGATACTTCAGCCGCCAGTACGAGGTCGAGGAGCAGAAGCGCACCGCCTACGACCTGGAGGCCTACACGATCGGCCATGACTTGGCCCGGGGGACCACCACGTTCCATCGCACCCCGCGGGCGGCCGACACCGGCCCGTCCTACGAGGTGGAAGAGCCGGGCCACCTGCCAGGCGCGGAGGTAACCGCCGGCGTGGGTTGAGCCATGACGGATTCGGCCGCGGACGCCGCGGCTGAGACACTGGCGGGGTCGATCCCACCCCGGCCGTAAAGGATTTCCAGCCCGTGGCTCAGTACATCTACACGATGCGCAAGGTGCGCAAGGCGCACGGCGACAAGGTGATTCTCGACGACGTCACCCTGGCGTTCCTCCCCGGCGCCAAGATCGGCGTGGTGGGGCCTAACGGCGCCGGCAAGTCCACCGTCCTGCGGATCATGGCTGGTCTTGATCACGCCTCCAACGGGGACGCCACGCTCAGCCCGGGCTACACGGTGGGCCTCCTCGAACAAGAGCCATCGCTGACCGAGGACAAGAACGTCCGCGACAACGTCGAGGAGTCCGTAGCGCATACCCGCGAACTGCTGTCCCGCTTCGAGGACGTCAGCGCCAAGATGGGCGAGCCGGACGCCGACTTCGACAGCCTGCTCGCCGAGCAGGGCGAGCTGATGGAACAGATCGAGCACGTCGGCGCGTGGGAGCTGGACTCTCAGATCGAGATGGCGATGGACGCGCTGCGCTGCCCGCCCGGCGACGCCGACGTTCGCACGCTCTCCGGCGGCGAGCGCCGGCGGGTGGCACTGTGCAAGTTGCTGCTGCGCCAGCCCGATCTGCTGCTGCTGGACGAGCCCACCAACCACCTCGACGCCGAGAGCGTGCTCTGGCTCGAGCAGCACCTGGCCAAGTACCCGGGGACCGTTCTTGCCGTCACCCACGACCGCTACTTCCTCGACAACGTGGCCGAGTGGATCCTCGAGCTGGACCGGGGCCGGGCCTACCCGTACGAGGGCAACTACACGACGTACCTGGAGACCAAGCAGACCCGGCTCAAGGTCGAGGGGGCCAAGGACGCGAAGCGTCAGCGGCAGCTCAGCCAGGAACTGGAATGGGTGCGCTCGAATCCCAAGGCCCGGCAGGCGAAGAGCAAGGCGCGGCTCCAGCGGTACGAAGAGATGGCGACCGAAGCCGAGCGCGGCCGCAAGATGGACTTCGAGGAGATCCAGATCCCGCCCGGCCCCCGGCTGGGCCACCACGTGATCGAGGCCAACGGACTGGCCAAGGGTTTTGCCGGGCGGATCCTGATGGCCGACCTGTCGTTCTCACTGCCCCGCGGCGGCATCGTCGGTGTCATCGGGCCCAACGGGGTCGGCAAGACCACGCTGTTCAAGATGATCATCGACGAGGAGGCGCCCGATGCCGGCGACCTGTCCGTCGGCGAGACGGTCGCGATCGCCTACGTCGACCAGAGCCGGGCCGGCCTCGACGGCACCAAGACGATCTTCGAGGTGATCTCCGACGGGCTGGACCACATCAAGGTCGGCAGCCGCGAGATGCCGTCCCGCGCCTACGTCGGCACCTTCGGCTTCAAGGGCCCGGACCAGCAGAAGCCGGTCAAGGTGCTCTCCGGGGGAGAGCGCAACCGGCTCAACCTCGCGCTCACCCTCAAGCGGGGGGGCAACGTGCTGCTCCTCGACGAGCCCACCAACGATCTGGACGTGGAGACCTTGCAGTCACTCGAGCAGGCCCTGCTGGAGTTCCCCGGTTGCGCGGTGATCACCAGCCACGATAGGTGGTTCCTGGACCGGGTCGCCACCCACATGCTGGCCTGGGAGGGCACCGCCGACGAGCCGGGACGGTGGTTCTGGTTCGAGGGAAACTTCGAGGACTACGAGCGCAACAAGGTCGAGCGCCTGGGCGCCGAGGCGGCCCGGCCGCACCGGGTCACCTACCGCCGCCTCACCCGCGACTAGCGCACCCCGCTACCCCTGGTCGTGGACGAAGATGCCGAGCCGGCCGTTGTTGTCTCGCGGCACCAGGTTCGTCGCCTCTGACTCGAAGGCGACGGAGCCGACGCCTGACGCGGCCGCTGCCAGCACGAGCACCAGCCTGCTGACCCGCACCGTTGGTGTGAACAGCTTCGTCATGCTCTCCCCAAGCTCTGCGTGGCATACCGGCCCCCCGGTCACCCCTACTACGAGCACGGATCGCGGCCGGTTGCATCGGTGCCACCTTGAGGTGACCTGCGAGTTGTCGTGACCACCGGCTGTCAGAATCTGTCCATGACGTCGCTGGATCGGGTCGTGGTGCTGGTCGCCGGCGGCGCCGGCGCGGTGGGCAGCGGCATCGTCGGGGCGCTGCTCGATGCCGGCGCCACCGTCGCTGTCCCGTCCCGGATGGCAGGACGCCTGGACGCGCTGCGGGAGCGGGTCGGGGGCGCCGATCGGCTGCTCGGTGTGGTCGGTGATGTTGCCGGCGCCGAGGATGCCGGTCGAGTGCGCGACGAGATCGTGGCGACCGTCGGCCCGCCGACCGCGGTCGTCGCCGCCGTCGGCGGATGGTCGAGCGGTCCGAAGCTGGCCGACATCGCGCTGGACGATTGGGACGCGATCCTGGCCCGGAACCTGCGCACGCATCAGGTCGTGGCGAGCACCTACATTCCGCTACTGCGCGGGCGGCCGGGCGCGAGCTACCTGGTGATCGTCGGCGACACGGCGTGGGCGCCGGCGGCCGGCGCCGGCCCGGTCAGCGTCACCGCTGCCGCCGAATTGATGGCCGCCCGGGTGCTCGGCCTGGAGGAGAGCGAGGCGGGTATCCAGGTGACCGCCCTGGTGCTGGGGCCGGTCCGCATCCGCGACCGCCCGGCCGGACCGCAGCAGTCGCTGACCGCGCACGACGTCGGAAAGGAAGTGACCCGACGGGTCGCCGCCGGTCTCACCCGGGCCGGTGCCGGAGAAGCCGAGGTGGTCGGCCTGCCTGCTACTCGTACCGGTTCTGCAGGCTGAAAGCGGCCGATTCCAGATAGCTCCACAGCATTCCGGCGTACGGGTCGGGCAGCTCCAGCGAGGCCACCGCGTCGTGCATGTGCCGCAGCCAGGCGAGCCGTTCGGCCTCGCCGATTGCGAAGGGGGCATGGCGCATTCGCAGCCGCGGGTGCCCGCGCTCCTGGCTGTAGGTACGCGGGCCACCCCAGTACTGCACCAGGAACATCCGCAGCCGCTCCTGCGCGTCCGTGAGGTCCTCGTCGGGATAGATCGCCCGGAGGACCGGATCGGTCGACACGCCGGCGTAGAAGCGGGCGACCAGCCGGCGGAAGGTCTCGGCGCCGCCGACCGCGTCGTAGAAGTTCTCCCCGGCCGGCGCGCTCACGTCCTCGATTGTGTCAAGCCTGGGCGGTCGGTGGCCGCGGGGGACCGCCGGCCGCCGGGGGTTCCGGTGTCGGCATCCCGGGGCTGACCAGCAATACGCTGGCCGGCGCCGGCAACGCGATCCCCTCCGCGTCGAAGCGCTCCTTGATCCTGGCCCGCAGCTCGCGGGCCACGGTGCGCTGCTGCTCGGGCTTGGTCTTGACCATCAGCCGGACCACCAGGCCGTCGGGGCCCATGCTCTCCACCCCGGCCAGCGTCGGCTCCTCCAGGATGAGATCGGCGTACTCCTCGTCCTGCCACACCTCGTCCGCGACCTCCTTGAGCACCAAGCGGACGCGCCGCAGGTCGGTGCTGTAGGAGACCGGCACGTCGAGGACGGCACGTGACCAGCCCTGACTCTGGTTGCCGACCCGGATGATCTCGCCGTTGCGTACGTACCAGACGGTGCCGTCCACGTCGCGGACGCGGGTAGTGCGCAGCCCGACCGCCTCGACCACACCGGTTGCCTCGCCGACGTCGATCGTGTCGCCGACGCCGTACTGGTCCTCCAGGATCATGAACATCCCCGACAGGAAGTCCTTGACCAGGTTCTGCGCGCCGAAGCCGACCGCGACGCCGACGATGCCGGCGCTGGCGATCAGCGGGGCGAGGTTGATGCCGAGCTCGCCGAGCACCAGCATGAACGCCACGACCAGGACGACCGCCGACGCCGTGCTGCGCAGGACCGACCCGATCGTCTGCGCCCGCTGCTGCCGCCGCTCGGAGACCAGGCCGCCCTCGATGTGAGCGGCGGCGCGATCCCGCAGCGGCCGGAGCAGTGTCGGGACACCCTCAGCCGTGGAGCGGACCAGCCGGTTGATCGCCCGGTGCGCAAGGAACCGCAGAACTAAAGCGACAACGACGATGAGCAGGATCTTCAGCGGCTTGGCGATCAGCCAGGCCGCGACGCCGGCCAACCACCCCTGCCCGGTCACCTGGTAGACGAAATGACACACGGTGCCGGCCCGATCCGCGCAGGCCGGCTTGGCGCTCAACCAGGTGTGCAGAGTGCTCTGGAGGTCGGTATTCACGGTCTCCTTGTAGCGCATCGCGCCCGGGTTCCGGCGAAGGGGCGTGCCAAATCGCGGTTGGTCGGCAAGACTATGCGAGTCGGAGGTGAGCTCGTGGGCCGCTCGGCCGTGGCGCTGGTGCTCAACGCGACGTACGAGCCGCTGTGCGTCGTGCCGGTACGCCGTGCCGTCGTCTTGGTGCTCTCGGCCAAGGCGGTCGCGGTGGAGGCCGGCGAGGGTGCCCTGCACAGCGCCACCCGCACCGTCGTCATCCCCGCCGTCGTCCGCCTGACCCGCTTCGTGCGGGTGCCCTACCGCGCCCAGGTCCCGCTCACCCGCAAGGCGGTCTTCGCCCGGGACGGCGGCCATTGCGTGTACTGCGGCGCCGCCGCCACCAGCATCGACCATGTCGTCCCGCGCAGTCGCGGCGGCACGCACACCTGGGACAACGTCGTCGCGGCCTGCGGCCGGTGCAACCACGCCAAGGGCGACCGCTCGGTGGCCGAACTCGGCTGGGGATTGGGCGCGATACCTGGCGTGCCGAAGGGGATGGCTTGGCGGGTGCTCGGGCACCGCAGCATCGACCCGGTCTGGGAGCCTTACCTCGGCGACCGCGCGGCTGCCAGCGCCTGAGACCGCCGGTCCTGCCCCGGTCGGCTAACGTGCCCGGATGCCCGAGTTGCATGATCTATCCGCCCTGGAGCAGGCCGCTGCCGTCGCCGGCGGCGAGCTCAGCCCGGTCGAGCTGGTCGAGCACTACCTACGGCGGTCCGATGAGCTCGGCGACCGGGTGGGCGCCTTCGTCACGCTGACGGCCGACGCCGCGCTGGAGCAGGCCGGTGCGGCGGAGAAGGTGGTCCACGCGGGAGGCCTGCTGCCGCCGCTGCACGGGGTTCCGGTCGCGATCAAGGATCTGAACCTCACCGCCGGCGTACGGACCACATTGGGGTCGGCGCTCTACGCCGAGTTCGTGCCACCGGTCGACGACCACGTGGTCACGCTGCTGCGGGCCGCCGGCACGATCAGCCTCGGCAAGACGAGCACGCCGGAGTTCGGCCTGCCCTGCTACACCGAGCCCGAGGTCGCGCCGCCGGCCCGCACCCCCTGGGATCTCGACCGCTCCGCCGGCGGGTCCAGCGGCGGTGCGGCCGCGGCCGTCGCCGCGGGACTGCTGCCCTTCGCCCAAGGCAGTGACGGCGGCGGCTCGATCCGGATCCCGGCCAGCGTATGCGGGCTGTTCGGCATCAAGCCATCCCGCGGCCGGATCAGCAACGGGCCGGTCAACGGTGACGTGAGCGGCCTGGGCATCAACGGCGCACTCGCCCGTACGGTGGCCGACGCGGCCGCTCTGCTCGACGCGATGGCAGTGCCGATGCCGGGGGATCCGCACTGGGCCCCCCCGTTGCCCTTGGGGCAGACCTTCCTGGACGCCGTCACCCGGCCGCCGGGACGCCTCCGGATCGCCCGGTATATCGAGGCCGCCGTGCCCGACGCCGTGGTCCATCCGGACTGCCGGGCCGCGTGGGAGGAAGCCTCGGCCTTGCTGGCCGGGCTGGGCCACGACGTGGTCGACGTGCCGGCGCCGTTCGGCCCGGAGCTGATCGAGATGTTCGAGGTGGTCTGGTCGGTGTCTGCCTGCGGCGTCCCCGTCGATCCCGCGCGGGAGGGGGAGTTGCGCCCCCTCACCCGCTGGTTGCGCGACCGCGGCCGCGGCTGCTCCGGGCCGCAATTCATGGCCGCGATGGGCGGCCTGCAACAGGCGGCCCGCGCTTCGATCGGCGCGACGGCGGCCTTCGACGCGGTGCTCACCCCGACCCTGGCTCAACCGCCGGCGCGGATCGGCGAGTTGCGCGACGATGCCGACCCCGCTGCTGACTTCGCGGCGCAGAAGCGGTTCACCCCGTTCACCGCGGTCTACAACATGACCGGCCAGCCGGCCGTCAGCCTGCCGCTGCACTGGTCGTCGACCGGGTTGCCGATCGGGGTCATGCTGGTCGGCCGGCCGGCCGACGAGGTGACCCTCGTGTCGCTCTCGGCCCAGCTCGAAGCCGCCTGCCCGTGGCGGGACCGGCACCCAGCGCTGTGGTGAGTGCCGGCGCCGACCCGGCCCTGGCTGCCCAGGCCGCTGCCAGCGGTGTCGCGGTGTCCTATGTGGACTGGCGAAAGCGCCGGGTGGACATCCCGGCCGACACGATCGGCGCCGTACTTGCGGCGCTGGGGGAGACCTCCGCGGCCGGCGCCGGCGCCACCGCGGTCCCGGCAGCGGCGCCGGCCGGAGCCCGGCGGCTGGAACTCCCGGACCGTACCTGGGGATGGATGCTCCAGCTCTACAGCCTGCGCAGCGCCGGATCGTGGGGTATCGGTGACTACCGCGACCTCGCCGACATCGCCGCCTGGTCGGCATCGACCGCCGGCGGGGGCGCCGGCTTCGTACTCTGCAACCCGTTGCACGCGATCACGCCGGTGCACCCGATCGAGAACTCCCCGTACTTCCCGTCCAGCCGCCGCTTCCGTTCAGCGCTGTACCTGCGGATCGAAGACATCCCCGAGTACGCCGGCTGCGACGAAGCAACCCGTACCAGGGTCGCCGGCCTGCGTCCGTCCACATCGGAGGGATGGATCGACCGGGATGCGGTCTGGTCGGCGAAGCTGGCGGCGCTGGAGGAACTCTGGCCACATGCTCGCCAGGCGGTGCTGGCCGATTTTCGGCGGCTCCACGGCGGGGCGCTGGACGATTTCGCACTCTTCTGCACGCTGGCCGAGGAGCACGGGCCGGATTGGCGGCAATGGGCCGACTCGCTGCATGACCCGGGCGGATCGGCCGCGCTGCGAGTGCTCGCGGAGCGGCCTGAGCGGGTGCGCTTTCATGCCTGGTTGCAGCTGCTGTGCGACGAGCAACTCCGCGCAGCTGCCGATGCGGCCCGCGAGGCCGGGATGCCCATCGGCGTGGTGCACGACCTGGCGGTCGGCGTGGACCCGGCCGGCGCCGACGCCTGGGCGCTGCAGGATGTCCTGGCCACCGGCGCGACGGTCGGCTGCCCGCCCGATTCGTTCAACCAGCGTGGCCAGGACTGGCAGCTGCCACCGTGGCACCCGGGGCGGCTGGCGGCCGCCGGATACGCGCCCTTCCGCGAGATGATCCGCTCCGTCCTGCGGCATGCCGGGGGAATCCGGGTCGACCACGTCATGGGCCTGTTCCGGCTGTGGTGGATCCCGGTCGGAAACCCGCCGGACCAGGGCGCCTACGTCTCCTACGACTGGCGGGCGATGCTGGACGTGTTGCTCGACGAGGCCGAGCAGGTCGGCGCGGTGCTGATCGCCGAGGACCTCGGCACCGTCGAGGTTCGGGTCACCGAAGCGCTGGCCGCGGCCGGGATCCTGGGCAGCAACGTGGCGTGGTTCGAGCACACCGCGGCCGGCCCGGTCCCGCCGGAGCAGTGGCGCCCGGCCGCGATGGCCTCGGTGACCACGCACGACCTGCCCACTGTCGCCGGCTGGCTCTCCGACGAGCCCATCCGGGTTCGGGCCGGACTCGGCCGGCTTACCGGGCCGGTCGAGCGCGAGCTGGGGCAAGCCGCTACGGAGCGGGCGCAGCTGCTCGCGCTGCTCGAGCAGCGCGGCTTCCTCCGCGGCCACCGGGACGATCCGCACGAGGTGGCCCTTGCCCTCTACCGGTTGTTGGCGGCAACGCCCTGCCGGCTGCTTGCCGCCTCACCTGCCGACGCCGTGGGAGATCTGCGGCAGCCCAACCTGCCCGGGACCGTCGAGGACTATCCCAACTGGCGCCTGCCGCTGGCCAGCCGCGATGGCCACGCGGTGACCGTCGAGAAGCTGTGCGGCGACCCCGCCGTGCGCCGGCTGATCGAGGTCCTGGCCGGATCGGCTACCGTGGCCGGCGTGATCGACCCGCCCGGCCGCCCCCGATGAGCATCCTCCAGACCCTGCTGGTATTCGCCGGCATCCCGCTCACCGTCTTCCTGGTGGTGGCCGGATTGGTGTATGCGGCCGGCGGTAGAGGCACGCCGCGCTACCGCCCCGGCCGCCCCTACAGCTTCGCGCCGGTTTGGTACGTCGCCGCAGTCCCGCCGGACCGGGCCGACG
>JALZAK010000160.1 GCA_030948385.1 Actinomycetota bacterium | reverse complement strand
GCCGGGCGGTTGGCCGAGCGACGGTTCGCCCCCGCCGCTGCCGGTCGCCGGCCGGCTGCCGCGGCTGGCCGGGGGGAGGCCCGACGGCCGGCGGGGAGGCGCATCCTCAGACCGTTCCAGCCAGCCGGAAACGCGGGAACTGGCCCGCCCCGGCGTATCGGGCCGCGTCGTCGAGCTCCTCCTCGATCCGCAAGAGCTGGTTGTACTTCGCCACCCGTTCCGACCGGGCCGGCGCGCCGGTCTTGAGCTGGCCGCAGTCGGTAGCCACCGCAAGATCGGCGATCGTGGTGTCCTCGGTCTCGCCCGACCGGTGGCTCAGCACGCAGCGCATGCCGGCCCGGTGCGCGAGGGCGACCGCATCAAGGGTCTCGGTGAGCGTGCCGATCTGGTTGACCTTGATCAGTACCGCATTGGCGGATCGTTCGGCGATGCCCCGGGCGATCCGCTCGGGGTTGGTGACAAACAGGTCGTCACCGACGATCTGGGTGCGGCCGCCGAGGACGGCGGTGAGCTGCGCCCAGCCCGGCCAGTCCTCCTCCGCCAGCGGATCCTCGATGGAGATGATCGGGTACGCGGTGAGAAGGTCGCCGTAATAGGACGTCAAATCGTCGCCGGTGTGGGGGGTGCCCTCGAACCGGTAGGTGCCGTCAACAAAGAACTCCGAGGCGGCCACATCGAGAGCCAGCGCGATGTCCTCGCCCGGGCTGAAGCCGGCTTCGGCGATCGCCTCGACGATGAGGTCCAGGGCGGCCCGGTTGCTGTCCAGGTTCGGGGCGAAGCCACCCTCGTCGCCCAGACCGGTGGCCAGGCCGCGATCCTTGAGAACGCCCTTGAGCGCGTGGTAGGTCTCGGCTCCCCAACGAAGCGCTTCGGCAAAGGTCGCCGCGCCGATCGGGGCGATCATGAATTCCTGCACGTCCACATTGCTGTCGGCATGGGCCCCGCCGTTGATGATGTTCATCAGCGGGACCGGCAGGATGTGGGCGTTCGGCCCCCCGAGGTAACGGAACAGCGGCAGCCCCGCGGAATCGGCCGCGGCCCGGGCCACCGCCAGGGACACACCGAGGATCGCGTTCGCTCCGAGCCGGCTCTTGTCCGCGGTCCCATCGAGGTCGAGCAGCCGCTGATCGACAATCCGCTGTTCGCTGCCCTCGATACCCAGCAGCTCGGGGCCGATGGTGTCCAGAACGCCGTTGACAGCGTTCTGAACTCCCCTGCCGCCGTACCGCTGTCCCCCGTCACGCAGTTCCACCGCCTCGAACGTGCCGGTGGACGCGCCGCTGGGCACCGCTGCCCGGCCGATCGTGCCGTCGTCGAGGGCGACCTCGACCTCGACGGTCGGGTTGCCCCGCGAGTCAAGGATCTCCCGGGCGCCGACAGCCTCGATCGTGGCCACTACACGTGCTCCTGTCCCGATCCGGCGGTTGGCTTGCCCGGGCAGCGTAACTGTCGCTCCTGCGCGCGTCGGGACGCCTCGCCGCCGCCGGCCTACCCGCCGACGAGCCTGGCCAGGTGGCGGGGGGCCGGCGAACCGTGCGACAGCATCTCGTCGTGCCACTCCCGTTCGGACCGACCGTCGGGCCGGGAGCGAGCGATCCGTGAGGTCTCGACGTACCCGACGTAGTACGTGGACAGTTGCGCCGAGGTGAGCAGCGCTCGGCGCCACTTGCCGGCCGCCTCGCCCTCCTCCTGATAGCCGCGCTGGATCATCAGCGCCATCGCGTCGGCCTCGGACATCTCAGCGCAGTGCACGAGCTGGTCGAGGATCGCGTTGACGATCATCCGCAGCTGCATCTTGAGCTGCTGTATGCGCACCGGCAGGCCGCCGAAGCCGTGCTCGATCATGAGCTCCTCTACGTACACGGCCCATCCTTCGATGAACGAGCCGCTCTGGCAGATCGCCCTGACCCGGCTGGAGCCACGGAAGCGGCGCGCGTGGGCCAGCTGCAGGTAGTGGCCGGGCATCGCCTCGTGCACGGTCAGGTTGCGCAGCATGTGGTCGTTGTACTCGCGGTAGAAGGACTGCACGCGTTCCGGCGACCAGTCGGCCGGTGTCGGAGATATCGCGTAGAAGGTCGGAACGACCCGGGTCTCGAGCGGCCCGGGCGCGTCGCAGTACGCGACGGCGACACCACGGGCGTACTCCGGCATCATGATGATCTCGATGGGGTCGTCGAGCACGGTGACCAGGTCGAGCCGGCGGACGTATTCCGTGGCCGCGCCGAGGGTGTGCCCCGCCTTCGCCACGATGGTGTCGTCATCGGGATGATCACGCGCCAGCGTCGCGAGGGCCGCGCCGATGTCCGGGCTGCCGGTCAGCTGCGCCGCCGCCTCCGTAAGGGCTTCGGTTACCCGTTCGAGATCACCCTGCGCGGACTCGAGCACCGCGGCGGCGGTAAAAGCGCTGTCCAGGGTGTGCTGCAGCCGCGCCTCCCACAGATCGCGGCCGAGTCGCGGGTCGCGCTGTGCCTTGGGCAGCAGGGCATGCAGGAAGTCCGCGTGCCGGGCGAGCGCCGTCAGGGCGCCGTCGCGGGCCGGCTCGACCCGCTTACGCAGGCCGGGGACGCGGCCGAGCAGCGCCGGCACCTCATCGCGGACCAGCGCGGTGGTCCCCTCCAGCTGACCGATCGCGGTCTCGACGTGGACCCGCGGGCAATCGCCGAGCACCTGCTCCGCAGTGGACAGTGCCGTGGGCAACCCTGACAGGCGGGCGGCGAGCGCCTCGAGCCGCTGCTCCGGGTCGCCCACCTCCCGGGCCAACAGGCCGAAGATCAGATCACCCGGGTTGTGTACGAGCGGGTTCCAGCTGCGTTCGTCGAACGTCGCAAGTTCGAATCGCCGCCGGTCGACCTCGGCCGACAGAAGCTGGCGATCCACGTCGTCGGCCGCGGTCAGACCGGCCGGGTCGACGCCGGCGAGTTGCTCGGCCCGGCCGGCCAGTGACTGCAGCTCAGCGCGCACCGCGTCGTCGGAGAAGTCCGGCAGCCGGTCGTCGTAGCGGTGGTCGCCGGCCCAGTAAGCCCGCGTGGGCGAGGCCGCCAGCAGGTCGTCGACGATCTCCTCTGCCAGCGAGACGAACTCGGCCGTCATGTCGCCGCACCCTTCCCTGCCTCAGCTGCTCGAATCCGGTCCCGCAGCTCACGGGCAGCTGCGCGCAACTCGGCCTCCGGATCGAGGCCCGCCCGGCCCGCGCCAGCGACCAGGGCCAGCAGCCGGCGACCCAGTTCCGCACCTTCGCCGCCGCGACGCTGGCCGGGGATGCACGGCTGATCCTGGAGCGCATCCACGTCAAGGCCGCTCCGCTCGGCCCGGCGCAGCAGGGTCGCAGCCAAAGTGAGCGCCGGCTGGCCCAGCGACACGCCATCGGTGACCGAAGTGCGGTCCTTCTCCTGGGTCTTGATGGCATCCCAGCTGGTGTGCACTTCAGCGGCTCCGCTGACCGACGCGCCGGCGAACACGTGCGGATGCCGGCGGACCAGCTTGTCCACCAGATCGCCGGCCACGTCGTCCACGGTCCACCGCTCGTCGTCGGCAAGCTCCTCGGCCAGCCGCGCGTGGAACAGCACCTGCAGCAAGACGTCGCCTAGCTCCTCGCGCAATCCGTCCAGGTCGTCCTCCTCGAGGCAGGCGTACGCCTCGTAGGCCTCCTCGAGCAGGTAGGGCATCAACGATGCGTGGGTCTGCTCGGCGTCCCAGGGACACCCGCCGGGCGAGCGCAGCTGATCCATCACCGCCACCGCATCGAGGAGCCGGGCACCGGGCGGGTCCCAGGATCCGTAGATCACTTCGAGCTCGGCAGCGCCCCCGCGAGCCACCAGATCGCCGGCGGCGCGAGCGAACTGCGGGTCGCCGTCCGGCCCGGCCAGCCAGACCGCAAGCCCGTCCCGGCCGGCCGCCGCCCGGAAGGCCGCCGCCTGCT
>JALZAK010000145.1 GCA_030948385.1 Actinomycetota bacterium | reverse complement strand
CGCCGGCGGCGCGGCCGGCGGCGGCGCCGGAGCGGGGGGCTGCGGCCCCAGCGGCGGCGGCAACTGGCCCGGAGACACCCGCACGGTCAGGAGTCCGAGCAGAACTAGGGGCGGAAGGGTGGGCAGGGTCAGGGGTAGGACCGCAAGCACCGGCGGTAACGCCGGCACGGGCACGGCAGACGGGAACGGGAGTGGCTTGACGACCGGCAGGGGCACCGACGTCGGCAGCGGCAGCGGAAGCAAGGAGGGCAGCGGCAATGGCAGCAACGAGCCGACGGCCGGTGCAGCCAGCGGTTTCGTGGCCGGGGCGGCCGGCTGCAGGCCCGAGGGAAGGGGGCTGGCGACCGCTGCGCCAGGGAGAAGGACGACCGCCAGCAGGGCAGCCGCCGACACGAACAGCGACCGGCGTGGGAGGGGGCAGGAGGCCCGCGCGCCGCGCACCAGGATGCGGCTCGCCGATGCGCGCACCACGAAACACGGCGGGGCGGCGACTCGGCGCATCTCAGTCCCCCGTTCGGCCCAAGATCATGTGCACAGAGCGTCGCTGCCCGCTTACGATTGTGTCACACGCTGGCTCGCCTGTCATGTATCATCCGCCGCGGTTCGACACACCCCGTCACACGTTGAAGCGGAACTCCACCACGTCGCCATCGGCCATCACGTAGTCCTTGCCCTCGATGCGCACCCGGCCGGCGGCCTTGGCGGCGGCCAGCGAGCCCGCCTCGACGAGGTCCTGGTACGCCACGATCTCGGCCTTGATGAAGCCGCGCTGAAAGTCCGTGTGGATCACGCCGGCCGCCTCGGGCGCCGTAGCGCCGCGCGAGATCGTCCAGGCTCGGCTCTCCTTCGGCCCGGCGGTGAGGAAGCTCTGCAGGCCCAGCGTCGCGAAACCGACCCGGATCAGTTGGGACAGTCCCGGCTCGTGCTGCCCGATGGATTCCAGTAGCTCCCGCGCCTCGGCGTCGGGTAGCTCGATCAGCTCGGACTCGATCTTGGCATCGAGGAAGATCGCCTCCGCCGGAGTCACCAGGGCCCGCATCTCGGCCAGGAACGCCTCGTCGGCGAGCTCGGTTTCGTCGACGTTGAATACGTACAGGAAGGGCTTGGTCGTGAGCAGGGACAGCTCACGGAGTGGCTCGGTGTCGAGCCCGGACTCCGACAGTGTGCGGCCCGAGTCCAGGGCCTGCTGCGCTGCCCGGACTGCTTCGAGCACGGGCCGCCGACTGCTGCCGAGACGGGCCTCCTTCTCCAACCTCGGCAATGCCTTGTCCAGCGTCTGCAGGTCGGCGAGGACCAGCTCGGTGTTGACGGTCTCGATGTCATCCTTCGGCGAGACCGCCCCGCCGACGTGTACGACATCGGGATCGGTGAACGCCCTGATGACCTGGCACACAGCGGCTGCCTCGCGGATATTGGCGAGGAACTTGTTGCCCAGCCCCTGTCCCTCGCTGGCGCCGCGCACGATACCGGCAATGTCCACAAACGACACAGCGGCAGGCACGACCCTGCGGCTGTCGAACATCGCGGCCAGTACGGCGAGCCGGTCGTCGGGCACCCCTACCACGCCGACGTTCGGCTCGATCGTCGCGAACGGGTAATTCGCGGCCAGGACAGCATTCTTGGTCAACGCGTTGAACAGGGTGGACTTGCCGACATTCGGCAGGCCCACGATGCCCAGGGTGAGGCTCACCGCGTCGACTCTACGGATCTCACGAGGTGCGGCCGCTGGCTGTCCAGGCAACCCGGGCTCGGCCGGCATCGGTGTCGCTACCCGGTTTTGTCAGACCCCGCTGTCACCATCGGTGCATGAACGCCGCAACGCTCGCCGTCTCACTGGGTTTCTTGGCAGCGGGAATCGGCGTGGGACTGCTGCTCGCCGCCGGCCGGTCCGCCCGGCTGGCCGCCCAGCGTGACGCCGTCCGGACCGAGGCGGCCGGCCTGCGGGCCGAGCTTACGGACGCTTGTGACGAGCGGCGCCGGGCCGAGAGCGCCGCCGCGGGACTGCGAGCGACCCTGGATCACCACCAGCGCAGCGCAGCGGAGCAGGAGTCGGTCCTGCACCGGACGATCGACGGGCTCAAGGACACGTTCGCGGCCTTGTCGGCAGAGGCTCTGCGGGCCAACAACCACCAGTTCGTGCAGCTTGCCGAGGCGCATCTGAAGGAGGCGAACACGGCCGCGAGTGGCGACCTGGCCCAACGGCAGCAAGCGATCGACGCGCTGGTCGTGCCCCTGCGGGAATCACTGAGCAAGGTGGAGGGGCAGCTGCAAACCGTTGAGCGCGAGCGGATCACTGCGTATCAGACGCTGCTCGAGCAGGTGGGCACGATGCGGCGGACCAGCGAGCAACTCACCATCGAAACCTCGCAACTGGTGACCGCCCTGCGGGCGCCGCAGGTCCGTGGCCGATGGGGAGAAATGCAGCTGCGCCGAGTCGTCGAGGCCGCCGGCATGGTAGAGCACTGCGACTTCTCCGAGCAGGTCACCGTGCTCACCGCCGACGGGCCGCTGCGCCCCGACGTCATCGTCCACCTCGCCGGCGGCAAGCAGGTCGTGGTGGACGCGAAGGTCGCGTTCAACGGTTACCTCGAAGCGATGGAGGCCCGCGACGACGCGGCCCGGGCGGCCCGGCTCAAGGCGCATGCCCGGCAACTGCGCACCCATGTCGAGCAGCTCGGCGCCAAGTCCTATTGGGAGCACTTCAGCCCCACCCCGGAGTTCGTGGTGATGTTCGTGCCGGCGGACGCGTTCCTCAACGCCGCGCTGGATGAAGATCCCGGCCTGCTCGAGCATGCCTTCGCACGCAACGTGGTCATCGCCACGCCGGCGACCCTAGTCGCTTTGCTGCGCACCATCTCCTACACCTGGCGACAGGAGGCACTCGCGAAGAACGCCGCGGAGATCCACCTCCTCGGCCGCGAGCTGCACAGCCGGTTGGCCACCATGGGCGGCCACATGAGCAAGCTGGGCGGCCAGCTCAACAACGCGGTGGAGGCCTACAACAAGTCCGTCGCCTCGCTGGAGGGCCGGGTGCTGGTGACGGCCCGCAAGCTCAGCGAGCTCAAGGTGACCGACGACGAGTTGCCCGGTCCGCGGCAGGTGGAGCTGGTGGCCAGGGAATTGCAGGCCCCCGAGCTGGTCGCCTCCGCGAAGGACACTCTCGTCGCGCTGCCGGAGCAGCACGTCGGGGTCCGGCGGGAGCAGTGGCAGAGCAGCGGCTGATTCGCCGAAAGTCTGACACTTGGGGTCGCCTTTGCGGCAATATTTCCTGTTCAGGGCCCAAGTGCCGTTGCGCAGGGTAGTGTCTCTACAGCGGTGCGTAGCTGACCCGTCGACCTACGCCGCTGTCCGGAACTGCCGGGGACTGCCCTCCTGCGTTGAACAGCCAGCCAGGATGACGTTCCGCCCTCGGCCGCCCGGTCCAAGGGGGGGCGACGCCGCGGGCGGTGGCTGCCACAGCCACCCCCCGTGGCGTCTCCTTGTGCTAGCTGCCGGCGCGACCGGCGACCGCGCGCAGGTCGCGGCGAAGCTCCTGTGGAAGGGCGAACACCAGATGTTCCTCTGCCGAGGTGACCTCCTCGACGTCGGTGTAGCCACGCGCGGCCAGCCAGGCCAGGGTCTCCTCGACCAGGACCTCGGGCACCGAGGCCCCGCTGGTCAGGCCGACGACGACGGCGCCGGCGAGCCAGGACTCGTCGATCGCCGCGGCGTTCTCCACCAGGTGCGCGGCGGCGGCGCCGGCATCCATCGCCACCTCGACCAACCGGACGGAGTTCGACGAGTTGGTCGACCCGACCACCAGCAACAGGTCCGACCGGGCCGCGATCTGCTTCACCGCGACCTGGCGGTTCTGCGTTGCGTAGCAAATGTCGTCGCTGGGGGGATCGATGAGGTCCGGGAAACGCCGGCGCAACGCAGCGACGGTCTGCATCGTCTCGTCGACCGACAGGGTGGTCTGGGACAGCCAGGCAACCCGGGACGGATCGCGCACCCGCAGCGCCGCCACATCGGCCGGGCCGTCGACGAGGTGCACGTGCTCGGGTGCCTCACCGGTTGTCCCGACGACCTCCTCGTGCCCCTCGTGCCCGATCAGCACGATGTCGCAGTCCTCGGCCGCGAAGCGCCGCGCCTCCACGTGCACCTTGGTGACCAGCGGGCAGGTCGCGTCAATCGTGCGCAGGTTGCGCCGCGCGGCCTGCTCGTGCACGACCGGCGCGACACCGTGGGCGGAGAACACCACCATGGCGCCCTCGGGGACCTCGCCCGCCTCCTCGACGAAGACCGCGCCGCGCGCCTCCAGACTGCGAACGACGTGCAGGTTGTGCACGATCTGCTTGCGCACGTACACGGGAGCCCCATACAGCTCCAGGGCCTTCTCGACAGTGATCACCGCCCGATCCACGCCGGCGCAGTAGCCCCGCGGCCGGGCCAGCAGCACGCGCTTGCGGTCGGCCGTCACCAGCCCAGGGTACGGGCCACCGGGCATAGGCTTGCCGATCGTGACGGAGAGCACTACCAGCGCCGAGCATCCCTGGCCGGTACGTACGGTGGCCCAGAAGATCGCCGGCTGGATCGGCCGGCTGGGCGAAGTGTGGGTCGAGGGCCAGGTCGCCTCGCTGACGGTGCGGCCCGGCGCTTCGACGGTGTACCTCACGCTGCGGGACCCCGCCGCAGCCGTGTCGTTGTCCGTCACCTGCTCGCGCGGGGTATACGCCGGGGTGACCCCGCAGCTGGCCGAAGGCGCCCGCATCGTCGCTCGAGCCCGGGTGGAGTTCTATGCCGCGCGGGGCTCGCTGCACCTGCGGGCCAGCGAGATCCGTCCGGTGGGAGTCGGGGAACTGCTTGCCCGGCTCGCTCGACTCAAGGGCGTGCTCGCCGCCGAGGGCCTGTTCGCTGCTGAGCGCAAGCGGCCGCTGCCCTTCCTGCCCCGGCGGGTCGGCCTGGTGACCGGCCGGGCCAGTGCCGCCGAGCGCGACGTGCTCGAGCACGCCCGACGCCGCTGGCCGGCGGTCGACTTCCGGGTGATCAACGTTGCCGTGCAGGGCAGCGGCGCAGCCGGTGAGGTGATCGAGGCGGTACGCGTGCTGGACGCCGACGCCGATGTCGAGGTGATCATCGTGGCCCGCGGCGGTGGCTCCATCGAGGACCTGCTGACATTCAGCGACGAGGCACTGTGCCGGGCGGTCGCGGCTTGCCGTACGCCGGTGGTGAGCGCCATCGGCCACGAGGTCGACACCCCCTTGCTGGACTTCGTCGCCGACGCGCGAGCCTCGACGCCGACCGACGCCGGCAAGCGCGTGGTGCCGGACGTGGCCGAGGAGCGGCAGCGGGTTGCCGTGGCGCTGGGCCGGTTGCGCCGGGCGATCGGCGCCCGCCTGGACTGGGAACGGCAGTTGGTCGCGGGCTTGCGCAGCCGGCCGGTGCTGGCAGCTCCCCAGGTCCTTCTCGATGGTCGGCGGGCCGAGGTGGCAGCCTTGCACGACCGGGTCCGGCGCTGCCTGGACAACCGGATGGCCGCGGCCGCGGCCGAGCTGGCACAGACGCTGGCCCGGGTCAACGCGCTCGGCCCGGCCGCCACCCTGCGCCGGGGCTACGCGGTCGTGCAGCGCCCCGACGGCCAAGTCGTGCGCGCCGCTTCCCAGGTCACCAGCGGGGACCGGCTGCGCATCCGCGTCTCCGCCGGCGAGATCGCGGCTCGGGTCAGCGACCAGCCCGGATAGCTCGTTAGAGTCTGCGCATCAGCCGAGCAGAGGAGACCACGCGGTGACGGCCGAAGGCCCGGGCTCGGCCGGCGGGGCGGCCGCCGCCGGCTCGCTCGGCTACGAGCAGGCCCGCGACGAGCTGGCCGAGGTGGTCCGCCGGCTCGAGGCCGGCGGCGTATCCCTCGAGGAGTCCCTCGCCCTGTGGGAGCGCGGCGAGGAGCTGGCCGCGATGTGCCGGCGCTGGCTGGACGGGGCCGGCGAGCGGTTGGCGCGAGTGACCGGAAACTCCGCGGCCAGTGAGCCGCCAGAGCGTAACTCGGCAGACAGTGTCGGAGACGCTTCGTAGGGTGTTGGCCATGCCCGAGTCCTGCGCGATCAGCATTCGGGGGGTCGCCAAGCACTACGGCGGTGTCCGGGCCGTCGACGGCCTCGACCTGGATGTGCCGACCGGGAGCTGCCTCGGCCTGCTCGGCCCCAACGGGGCGGGCAAGTCCACCACGATGCGGATGCTGACCGCCCAGACGCTGGCCGATCGCGGAGAGATCACCGTCCTCGGCTTTCCGATCCCGGCCCAGTCCAAGCAGGCCCGGGCCGAGATGGGAGTCGTCCCGCAGCAGGACAACCTCGACATCGAGCTCACCGCCCGGCAAAACCTCGCCGTCTTCGCCCGCCTCTACCGGGTGCCCCGCGCCGACCGAGCAGCGGCCGTCGACCGCGCGCTGGACCAAGCGCAGCTGCGCTCCCGGGCCGACACCAAGACCGAGAAGCTCTCGGGGGGCATGCGCCGGCGACTGCTCATTGCGCGCGGCCTCGTCCATCGCCCTCGACTGGTTCTGCTGGATGAGCCCACCGTCGGCTTGGACCCGCAGGTACGACAGGAGCTATGGGCACTCATCGACGGCCTGCGCAGTGCCGGCGTCACCATCCTCATGTCCACCCACTACATCGAGGAGGCGGAGCGGCTCGCCGATGAGGTGGCGGTCATGTCGCATGGCCAGCTGATCGCCCACGGGCCGCCGGGCGAGTTGCTGAGCGCACACGCCGGCCGCGTTGCCGCGGAGTTCTACGGACCGCCGCCGCGGTTGGCCGAGGTAGAGCAACTCGCGCACGCGGCCGGATTCGCCACCCGGCGGACCGGCCCCTCGGTGTCGATCCTGCGAGCGGAGAACATCCCCGATTCCCTTGCCGACGCCTTGGGCGAGGGCACCAGGCGCGCGGCCAGTCTCGAGGACGTGTTCGTCCTGCTGACCGGAGAGGAAGTCGCATGAGCAGCCCGGCGCCGGCCCGCCGACTGCGTTACGTCGAGCCGTCATCGCTGGCCGGCGTGCTCGTGCACGACCTCACGCTGTTCCGCAGATTCTGGCCGTCCAGCACGTTCTCCTCGGTGATCGAGCCGACGATCTACCTGCTCGCGTTCGGCTTCGGCTTCGGGTCCCTGGTCGCGGTGGTGAACGGCTATCGCTATCTCGACTTCGTCGGCACCGGCGTCGTGGCCACCTCGGTGTTGTTTACGGCCGCCTTCTCCGGCATGTTCCAGACGTTCATCCGCCGGACCTATCAGCACACCTACGACGCGATGCTGGCCGCTCCAGTCGATACCCACGAGTTGGTGCTCGGCGAATCACTGTGGATCGCGCTACGGGCGGGCGTGTACGGGTGCGCCCCGCTATTCGTGGCCCTCGCGTTCGGGCTGCGGCCCGGCCCGGCAGTGGTCTTGGTCCCCCTCATCGGGTTCCTCACCGGGTTCGGCTTCGCCCTGCTGGGAATCCTCTTCTCGGCGCTGGTGCCGAGCATCGACAGCTTCAACTACATCATCTCCGGCGTGATTACCCCGCTGTTTTTGGTGGCGGGCACGTTCTTTCCGCTCAACCGGCTGCCTGTCTGGGCACGTGACGCGGCTCAGGTCAATCCGCTCTATCACTGCGTGGAACTGGTCCGCGATGCGGTCTTCGGCCTGAAGCCGGAAGTCGACCTTGCGCACACCGCAGTCCTGCTGGTCTTCGCCGGCCTGATGTGGGTGCTGGCGGTCCGCCAGATGCGCAAGCGCCTGATCGACTGACGCCGATCAGAAGGTGGTCAGGAAACCGTTCAGGTCGACCCGGCCGCGGGTGACCCGGACCTCGACGGCGTGCCGACCGTAGTCGGCGAAGTGAGTGTGGAATCCGATCACCCGGTTGACCATGGTGGTCGCAGCGCCGTCGATCGTGCGTACGTACGTGCCGGCGACGTACACGTCCGCCGTGCCCCGTCCGGGAGTCCGGTCGGTCAGGATCCCGATGGCGTTGAAGCTGCCCGTATAGGTAGCGGTCTGGCCGGCCGCACTGCTCCGGTGCGCGCCGCCACCCGACCAGCACGCGCAGCGCCCGGTGGTCCACCCGCTGCTGTAGGAGGCCGCCGTGTCCTCGTCTTGGCGCACTCCCACGGGTATTGCCGCGCTCCGGGGATGCCCCTCACAGTCGGTGACAGTCAACGACACCGCGCACCCGCACTACGTCCTTGAGGGGCGGAGAGGTTGCATCGTTGCGGACGGTCTGTCCCGTGCATAGACCCGATGGGCCTCTTGCCGGGTCAACGTGGCAGACGTTAGGGTTTGCGCCGATCGTGCGGTCCCCCTCGCCCGCCCCGGGCTGCCGTGCGGTTACCGCCGAATCCTGCGCGCAACGTCCGCGCGACCAGGAACCGGGGACCCATGTGCCCCGGGGTGAATCGACGCCATGCGTCGTAGGGCAGCTCTTCCCGCCCGAACCCGTCAGCTAACCCGGTAGGCGGATCCGGAAGAGGAGTTCTGGTTGGTGTCAACAGGGTCGACCCGCGGTGCAACCCACGCGGCCCACCGGGGGTCGGGGGCGGGCGCTGCCCCGCACCGAGTGGTCCGGCTCGCCGCCGTCGCCGCGGCCCTGACTCTGCTGCCCGGCGCGACCGGCCAGTTCCCGGCGGCCAGCCATCCCCGGGGTGCGGCGCAGAAC
>JALZAK010000085.1 GCA_030948385.1 Actinomycetota bacterium | reverse complement strand
TCGAACTTGCCGGGGTCACCGACCACACCGGGCTTGTGCCGCAGATACGGGATCACGATGGTGACCACATACGCGATGAACGTGACGCTGATGACCAGTGCCAGCGCCTGGGCGATGCCGAGGCCGACGAAGATGCTAGGCATCTGCGGTCACCACCCCGCGGTGGTCGGACCGGCCGGTCGTGGTAACCGCCACAAGGATCGCGACGCTGATCGCGATGAACGTGATGCTGAGCAGCGAGCCCAACACAAGGTGACCCAGCTCGTAGCCGTTCTTGAGTCCGATCGAGTAGATCAGGGCGGCGATGAGACCGACCCGCGCCTGGTTACCCAGCAGCAACAGGACTGCGGCAATCGTCACCGCGAGAGCAACCCGCCCGGCCGGCAACCGCCGGCGCCACAACATCGCCGCGCCCAGGAAGGTGAAGGGCGCGATAAGTAGCGCGGAGCTGCATTCGGGCGTGATCTCCAGCCCGAAAGCCCCCTTGATACCGGGGAACCACACGACCGCCGCGTGCGGAGACGCGTAGGCGGCTGTGCCGCTGAAGATGTGTGCCGCGAGCACCGCCTCGGCATGCCGGTACTCCTGCTGGAACACGATCAGTCCCAGGGTGACGGCCAGCAGCGCCCCGACCGCGCAACGGCGGCCCAGGGTGCGATAACGGTCGCTGACCATCAGGGGACTCATCGGTCGACGTGCGCCCGCTTGACCCGGGACATGCGGAGCAGGACGCCGCCGATGATGAGGGCGACGACAGCGGCAATGACGTACATGCCGGTATAGAAACCGGTGACGGCGAGGCCGCCTCCGATCAGGATGGGGGGTTTCCCGTACATCAGGCGGGGACCTTTCTGATCATTGGAACGGGGCTCGGGGACGCTGAGAATTCTGGGGCGACGAAGTCGCTCGGTCGCAGGCCGTGGCCCAGCAACCAGGCGCACGCGGCCACGACCCGTTCGGCGGCGAAGCCGTCGCCATAGGGATGCACCACTCGCGCCATATCGGCGTAGGCCTGCGGGTCCTTGAGCAAGCGCGTGGCGGCGCTCACGATGGTGGCCTCGTCGGTGCCCACCAAGCGGGCCACGCCGTGATCGAGGCTCTCGGTGCGTTCGGTCGTGTCCCGGGTCACCAGTACCGGCAGGCCCAGTGCGGAGGCCTCCTCCTGGATGCCGCCGGAGTCGGTCACCAACAGGCTGGCCCGGCCGATCAGTCTGGCGAACGGGCCGTAGGCCACCGGGCCGGGGAGATACACGTTGCGACACGAGCGCAGCGCCGGCTCGAGGACTTCGCGCACGGCGGGGTTCATGTGCGCGGCCACTACGAAGTCGCAGTCGGGGTGCAGGGCGGCCAGCCGCCGCACCGCGTGGCCGATCCGGCCGATCGGTGCGCCCCACGATTCGCGGCGGTGCGCCGTGACCACGACCAGCGGGCGGCCGGCCGCGTCGATCGCTTCCAGCTGCGGATCGTCGTACGGGCAGGCGGCAGCGCGAGCGGCCAGGAGCGCGTCGATCACGGTGTTCCCGGTGATCACGATTTTGTCGGCGGCGATGCCGTCGGCCAGCAGGTTGGCGCGGGCGCCGGCGGTCGGGGCCAGATGCAGGGCGGTTACCTGGCTGACCAGCCGGCGGTTGCCCTCCTCGGGGAACGGCGCATCAAGGTCGCCGGTCCGTAGCCCGGCTTCGACGTGCGCCACGGGAACTCGCCGGAAGAATCCGGCCATTGCGCCGGCCAGCGTGGACGCCGTGTCGCCTTGGACGATGACGAGGTCGGCCTCGACGTGTGACAGGAGGGCATCGAGCTCGCCCAGCATCCGAGCCGAGAGTTCCGCGACCGATTCAGTGCGCACCGCCGCAGGAACCGCGTGGTCGGCGTGCAGGCCGAAGAGATCCAGCACCTCATGGACGACGTCGCCATGCTGGCCGGTCGCCGCGAGCACCGGCTGCGCCCAGCCGGACGCGGCGAGCGCGGTGGCGACGGGCGCTAGCTTGATGGCTTCGGGGCGGGTGCCGCAGATGAGTGCCACCACCGGCTTGCGGCGGGCAGCCCACATGCGTCGGTCCACGATTCTCCCACCCCCGGAACAACGACCAAGAGGACACTAAGCGTGTTCTCGCCGATACAGAACGCTAGCACAGTGTCCTACGCTCGGTAGCCACATGGTCACACCCGAAGCTGCCCCTGCGGCCCGCCCGGCATGGACCCAGATATCAGTAAACCGCATATGAATTCGCCACGCTACCGCGACTTCCCTGAACCTGACGATCCGCACCGCCCGGCGACTCGTGGGCGCGGCACGTGGCCCACGGGCTGAATCTGGCCGCTCCGCAGCATCGCAATAGATACGTCAACCTGGGATCGCCTCGGGTGCGTAGTACTGCGGTGGCCAGCCGCGCGAGTAAGCAGCGGTGATGCAGGTGCACGGCCCGAGGCCACCCCAGGCAGTTGTTCGCTGATATGAACCGTCGCGGGACTGAGTCCCGATCCCTAGACTCGGCCAGTCACGGGCGCGTAGCAACGGGCCATTCCCGGGTGGTGTAACGGCAGCACAGGGCCTTTTGGTGGCCTCAGGTGGGGGTTCGAATCCTCCCTCGGGAGCCCGCGGCACCACGCCGGCGATGCGCCGCTATGGTTCCGAAGAGCAGCACAGCGCCTGAGGGGAGCACTCCTTGCCGGACGCACACCCCGCAGCGGTCGTCATCCTCGCCGCCGGCGAGGGCACCCGGATGCGTTCGACCACGCCGAAAGTGCTCCACGAGATCTGCGGGCGGACCCTGCTGGGCCACGTACTGGCCGCTGCAGAGCCGTTGAAGGCCGACCACACCGTGGTTGTCGTCGGTTCAGGACGCGACCGGGTAGCAGATCTATTGCGCCGCGAAGCGCCGGATGCCCAACCGGTCGTGCAAGCCGATCAGAACGGCACCGGACACGCAGTACGCCTTGCCATGCAAGCGATCCCGGACGTCGCCGGCACGGTGCTCGTCCTGCCCGGCGATGCGCCGCTGCTTACCACGGAGCTGTTGGCCACCTTGGTCGAGCAACATGTCGGTGAAGAGGACGCGGCCACCCTGCTGACCGCCGTGCTTCCCGACCCAACCGGTTACGGCCGGGTCATCCGGGACAGCAGCGGGGCCGTGACCCGCGTGGTGGAGCATCGCGATGCGATCCCGGCGGAACTCGATGTCACCGAAGTGGGCACCAGCGTGTACGCCTTCGAGGCCGCGTTGCTGCGCGCCGCACTGGACCGGATCGGCACGGACAACGTGCAGAGCGAGGAGTACCTCCCCGACACCATCGGCCTGCTCGTCGCCGACGGCTACGCGGTAGGTGCGGTGAGAGCACCCGACTCTCGGGAGACCGAGGGTGTCAACGATCGGGTGCAACTGGCGGCCGCGCGCCGCCGGCTGCGTGATCGACTGTTGGAGCAGTGGATGCGCGACGGCGTCACCGTGGTGGATCCCGAGACGACCTGGATCGACGTCGGGGTTCGGATCGAGCGTGACGCGGTCGTGTACCCGTCGACCCAACTGCTCGGCCGGACCCGGGTCGGCAGTAGGGCCCAAGTTGGCCCCGACTGCACCCTCGTGGACACCGCGGTCGGGGAGGGTGCTCGGGTGATCCGGGCGCACTGCGAAGGTGCGGATGTGGGCCCCGACGCCAATGTGGGGCCGTATGCGTACCTGCGACCGGGCACGCTGGTCGGGCGCGGTGCAAAGGTCGGCACGTTCGTCGAGGTGAAGAACTCCGACCTCGGCGAAGGCGCCAAGGTCCCGCATCTGACCTACGTCGGCGATGCCTCCATCGGCGAGGGCACGAACATCGGGGCCTCCAGCGTGTTCGTCAACTATGACGGTGTCACCAAGCACCGCAGCGCGATCGGGGCACACGCTCGGACCGGCGCCGACAACATGTTCGTCGCCCCGGTCAGCGTCGGCGACGGGGCGTACACGGCAGCCGGCACCGTCGTGATCGACGACGTACCTCCTGGGGCGATGGCTGTCTCCCGCACTCCGCAACGCAACATCGAGGGGTGGGTGGAGCGCCGGCGTCCGGGCACTCCCGCGGCCGACGCGGCGGCCCGGGCCCGCCGGGCCGCGGAGGAGGGCCTCCCGACCTCCGAGAGCGCGGTGACGCCCGGCGCGGGAGTCGATCCGGTTTCCCCCGGGCAGGAAGAATCGTCCTCGTGAGTGGCCTCGAGATCCCCAACCGCAAGACCCTGATGCTGTTTTCCGGCCGCGGCTATCCCGGGCTGGCCGAGGAAATCGGGGCGCAACTAGGGGTGTCCCCGACGCCCACGACCGCGTACGACTTCGCCGACGGTCAGATGTACGTGCGGTTCGAGCACTCGGTCCGCGGCAGCGACGCCTTCGTCGTGCAGAGCCATACCGACCCGATCAACACGTGGATCATGGAGCAGTTGCTCATGGTCGACGCGCTCAAGCGCGGCTCGGCCAAGCGGATCACGGTCGTCGTCCCGTACTACCCGTACGCCAGGCAGGACAAGAAGCACCGTGGCCGAGAGCCGATCTCGGCCCGGCTGATGGCCGACCTGTTCAGGACGGCCGGCGCCGACCGGATCCTCACGGTCGACCTGCACACCGCCCAGATCCAGGGCTTCTTCGACGGGCCAGTCGACCACCTGTTCGCGCTGCCGCTGCTGGCGGACTACCTGCACGACAAACTGGATCGCCGTCGGGTCACCGTGGTCGCGCCGGATTCCGGCCGGGTCCGGGTGGCCGAACGGTGGACCGACCGGCTCGGCGGTTGCCCGTTGGCCTTCATCCACAAGACGCGGGACCCTCGGGTTCCGGACAAGGCCAAGGCCAACCGGGTCGTCGGTGATGTCGAGGGGCGGATCGCCGTCATCGTCGACGACATGATCACCACCGGCGGGACCATCGTGGGTGCGGCTGAGGCCGTATTCGCGGCCGGTGCTGCCGACGTGATCGTGGCCGCGACGCACGGGGTGCTCTCCGAGCCGGCGGTGGACCGCCTCAAGAACAGCCGGATCAGCGAAGTGGTCCTCACGAACACACTTCCCATCTCCGACGACAAGCGGTTCGACAAGCTGACCGTGCTCTCGATCGCGCCGATGATCGCCCGGGCCATTCGCGAGGTGTTCGACGACGGCTCGGTGACGTCGATGTTCGACGGCGACGGCTGACCGCCTTCCCCCACCGCGTCCGCCGGCCGGTCGACCCGCCGCTAGACTTGCAGTCCGCAACGCGTGAGGGAGCACAGTGTCCGAGGTCCGCATCGCCGCCGAACCGCGCACCGAGTTCGGCAAGGGCGGAGCGCGTCGCACCCGCCGCGCCGGCAAGGTCCCCGCCGTCGTCTACGGCCATGGCCGGGCGCCGGTCCACATCTCGCTGCCCAGTCATGAGCTGACCCGCGCCCTGCGGACCCCCAACGTGTTGCTGAGCCTCGACCTCGAAGGTGCCAGCGAACTGGTTCTGCCCAAGGCGGTGCAGCGTGATCCGATCAAGGGATTTCTGGAGCACGTCGATCTGGTGCTCGTCCGGCGGGGCGAGAAGGTGACCGTCGACGTTCCGGTCACCCTGATCGGGGACGCGGCGCCCGAGACACTCGTCGACCAGCAGCTGATCACCCTCTCAGTCGAAGCAGAGGCCACCCACATCCCGGCCGGCCTGACGGTCAGCATCGGCGGGCTCAGCGTCGGCCAGCACGTCACGGCCGCCGACGTGGAGTTGCCGGCGGGCACGACGCTGGTCACCGACCCCGAGCACGTGGTCGTCCAGGGCCTGGCGGCGCCCACCGCCGAAGAGCTCGAGGCCGAGCTGGCCGAAGCCGAGGCCGAGGCCGGAATCGAGCGGGAGCCCACGGACGAGGAGCAGGCAGTGGCGGCCGCGGCGGCGACCGAGGAGGCCGCCCCGGAGGGCGAGCCGTCCGGAGCCTCGCCGGCCGAGTCCTGATCCGGTTCCTGCGTCGAAGGTCCGAGGCCATCGCCGGCGAGCCGTATCTGGTCGTCGGCCTGGGCAATCCCGGGCCGGCCCACGCCGGCAACCGGCACAACGTGGGATTCATGGTTGCCGACGAGTTGGCCTCCCGGGTCGGGTCCCGTTTCAAGGCGCACAAGGGCCGCGCGGACGTCGTCGACGGCCGCCTGGGCGCACTGCGGGTTCTGCTGGCCAAACCGAAGGCGTACATGAATCTTTCCGGTGGCCCGGTGGCGTCCCTGCGCGACTACTACAAGGTGCCGCTCGAGCGCATCGTGGTCGTGCACGACGAGCTGGACCTGCCGTTTGGCGTCCTGCGCCTCAAGTTGGGTGGCGGCGACAATGGGCACAACGGGCTGCGTTCGGTGCGCAGCGCGCTGGGTAGCGGGGAGTTTCTCCGGGTGCGCTTCGGGATCGGCCGGCCTCCGGGTCGGCAGGACCCGGCCGAGTACGTACTGCGTGACTTCACAACTACAGAACGTAAACAGTTGGGCGATCTCATCCAGCAGGCCGGCGACGCGACCACGGCACTCCTCAGCGAGAACCTGGCGAGCGTGCAAAACCGTTTCCACAGTTGACCGGCAGCCGCTAAGCGTGTCCTGGTAAACCCTGCGTAGTGAGGAAGGCACATCTTGTAGTTGGGGTGGTGGAACCGGGCACCGGGGCGCTAAGTTCCTCCCCTCGCCCGTCACATTCCGTGGCGCAGCCACTCGGTGCCGGGCCCATCTAGCAATCGGGAACGCACCGGTCCGCAGACCGGTGCGCCTGAACCGGGGGGTGAGGCACGTGGCGCTGGAAAGCCCGCAGGCCCCGACCCAACCGCCCACCGCGCGCTCGCATCTGGTCCCCCGCCAGAAGCGCCGGCCCCGAGTCGCTCGCGGGGCCGGCAAGAGATGGGAACGCAAGTACCTCGCCCTCGTGGTGTGCGTGGACGTCGTTGCGGCCCTGGTCGCCGGCGTGGGGGCGTACCTGATCCGGTTCACCGCGCTCGGCGCTTTCGACCCGCCGTATCTCGCCTTGAGCCTGCTAGTTCCCTTCGTGTGGCTGATCATGGTCGCGCTCAGCCAGGCCTACGAACCGCGTTACCTGTTCGTCGGCCCGGACGAGTACCGGCGGGTGCTCATCGCGGCGGCGTGGCTGACCGCCGGGATCGCTCTCGTCTCGTATTCCATCCATCTCAACCTCGCCCGCGGATACGTTGCGGTCGTGCTGCCGACGCTGGCACTGGCCGACCTCGCCGGCCGGCACACACTGCGCAAGTGGCTCTATCGGCGCCGCCAGCGCGATGGCCTGTACATGAAGCGAGTTGTGCTGGTCGGCTACGAACGAGCCGTGGCCAACCTGTGCCGTCAGCTCTCTCGCGAGCGATACCACGGGGTGCTGGTCGTGGGCGCCTGCTTGCCGCCACACCGGCCGCGGCGGGACCGGCTCGACGATGTCGACATCACCGTGCTCGGCACCTTCGACGACGTGGTCAGCGCCGTCGAACTTGCCGACGCCGATGCGGTGGCCGTGCTGTCCTGCCCGGAGCTTGACGCAGAGGTGCTGCGCGGCCTCGCCTGGAAGTTGGAAAAGACTCGGACGGATCTCTTCGTGGCGCCGGCCCTGATCGACGTCGCCGGCCCGCGAACCACGATCCGCCCGGTCGACGGGTTGCCGCTGTTGCATGTCGAGCACCCGGAGCTCGCCGGCGCGCGCCGGATCGTCAAGGGCATGTTCGACCTGGCCCTCGCGGGGCTGGCCCTGCTGGTTCTCGCTCCGGTCTTTTTGGCCCTCGGTCTGGCAGTGCGGCTGAGCAGTCCGGGACCGGCGCTGTTCAAGCAGATCCGGGTCGGCCGCGACGGTACGACCTTCGCGCTCTACAAGTTCCGGACCATGTTCGTCGGCGCGGAGGACCGGATGGCCGAGGTTCGTGCTCTCAACGAGCACGACGGGGTGCTGTTCAAGGTCCGGCAGGATCCGCGGGTCACGCCGCTCGGCAGGTGGCTGCGCCGCTACTCCCTCGACGAGCTACCGCAGCTGATGAACGTGATGCTCGGCCACATGTCGCTGGTCGGCCCGCGGCCGCCGCTGCCCGCGGAAGTCGAGCGGTACGCCGAGCACGTCCGCCGCCGGTTGGTCGTCAAGCCGGGGCTGACCGGCTTGTGGCAGGTGAGTGGACGATCCGACCTGCCCTGGGAGGAAGCGGTCCGGCTCGACCTGCGCTACGTCGAGAACTGGTCTCTCGCGCTCGATGTCGTCATCCTGGCGCGGACGCTAGCCGCTGTCGTACGGTCATCCGGCGCTTACTGAACGCAAGCTTTCCGGGGGCCTGAGGCACCCCGCTTGCACGGCCCACCCGCCGCCTTGACACTGAAGGTTCGGCTTTGGGGCGGGATCTTCTGGCTCATCACACGATCGACGGGTTGCACATGCGTATTTCCAGGTTCTGGTTAACCGGCGCCGTTGCGCTGGTGCTCGCCGCCGGGCTGATCGGAGTCCCGTCTACTGCTTCGGCCGCGGTCCCGGCTACGGTCCGTGCCGTCCCCTCGAACGTCATGCCAGTGCTGGCCAGCAGCGGAAGTGACGGCACCGTCGAAGTCGTCCGCCAACTGGTGCCGTGCGGCGGGATGATGTACGCGGTCGGCCGCTTCAACTCGATCAGCCAGCTGGGTATTCGGTATACCCGATTCAACGTCTTCTCGTTCAACGCCACTACCGGCGCGGTGTCGGCGTCCTTTGTGCCGACCCCGAACGGGTACGTGAACTCGATCGCCCTGAGCGCCAACTGCGGCACGGCTTACCTCGGCGGTCTGTTCACCACGGTCGGCGGGGTCCGGGCCAGCGACGTTGCCGCGGTGAGTGCCTCGACCGGAGCGCTGATAAGCACCTTCACCCACAGCGCGAACGGCCAGATCGAGGCGCTGCTCATCCATGGCAACCACCTGCTGGTGGGCGGTTACTTCACGGCCATCAGCGGGTCCGCCCGCAGTTACCTGGCCAGCCTCAACCCCATCACCGGCCAGGACGACGGCTACGTCCACGCGAATTTGTCCGGTCACTACGTCTACACCAACGCCGCCGGCCGCCCTGCTGCGGCGAACCCGACGCGGGTGTTCAACTTCTCGCGAAGCCCCAATTTCACCAAACTGCTGGTGATGGGGGACTTCACCACCGCTGGCAACCTGGGCCGGCGGCAGATCTTCATGCTCGACCTCGGCGCGTCCACCACCTGGGTGGACACGTGGTATTCCAGCGAATTCCTGACCAACTGCGCCGTCACCGAGCCCTTCTGGCTGCAGGACGCTTCGTGGTCACCGGACGACCAGACCATCTACGTCGTCGGCACCGGCTTCCGGCCGGCCAGCGGCTTGGGGTACAGCACGACCGACCCACGGGCCGGACTGTGCGACGCGGCGGCGGCCTTTCCGGCCACGCCCGGCCCGGTATCACACAGATGGATCAACTGGACCGGTTGCGACTCGCTGTACGCCACCGCGGCGGACAGCACGACCGCCTACATCGGTGGTCACGAGCGATGGGCGAGTAACGGCCGGGGCTGCGACTCCGCCGGGCCCGGGGCGATCGCTGCCCCGGGCATGGCCGGTCTGAGCCCGACCAATGGCGGCGTGGTCTTTAACCCCACCCGCTCCCGCGGCTACGGCGCCGACGACATGGTGGTCACCTTCTACGGCCTGTGGATCGCCAGCGACAACTATCTGGATGCGCAAGATTGCGCCGGCGAGAGCGGGCACGAGGGGATCTGCTTCCTGCCCAAGTGAGCGGCGTTTGGCGTCGCTTTTTTCACCGTACGAAGGCGTGTCGCAACGTTGCGTAGCTGCGTCGAGGAGGCTTCTGCGTTCGTAGCCGATAGACCCTTGCGGCGCTGTATCTTTCGGCTTCCGACAGGGGAGATGATGACCGTTCAGGTGGGCCGACCCGCCCCGCGGCTGGCTGAGGTAGACCTCCTCGGGGTGCGCTTTGACAACCTGACCGAGGACGAGGTCGTGCAGCGCATTCTCAGTGGGATCGCTGCCGGCACGGGTGGCTCGGTGGTGACCCCCAACGTCGACATCATGCGGGCAGTCAGCCGGCGCGCCGATCTGCACGAGCTGCTGCGTTCGGCCAGCCTCGTCGTCGCCGATGGGATGCCGCTGCTGTGGGCGGCCCGACTGCGTGCGCAGCCGCTGGTCGCCCGGGTTGCCGGCTCGAGCTTGATCTATTCGGTGAGTGCCGCGGCGGCCCGCGAGGGTGCGTCGATCTTTCTGCTCGGCGGTGCGCCGGGCGTTGCGGCCCGAGCCGGCGAGTCGCTGCGAGCCCGCTTCCCCGGCCTGCAGGTCGCCGGTTCGAGTTGCCCGCCACTGGGCTTCGACCGCGACCCGGCCGCGCTGGCGACACTGCAGGCCGAACTCGAAGCTGCCCAGCCCGACGTCGTGTTCTGCGGCCTCGGCTTTCCCAAGCAGGAACTGCTGGCCGGTTCCCTGCGCGACGCACTACCCGGCGCGTGGTTCATCGGGTGTGGTGCTGCGCTGGCCTTCGCCGCCGGCCAGGTGCCTCGGGCGCCGCGGTGGATGCAGCGTTCCGGCCTGGAGTGGGTGCACCGGCTGGTGCTCGAGCCGCGGCGGTTGTTCCGTCGATACATCGTGCACGACCTCCCGTTCGCGATCCTCCTGCTCGCTCGATGCGCGGTGCCGCCGCGGCGCCGGCACGGCGGGTGAGCGAACGGGTGCTGGCCGGCGGGCGTTCGGGGCGTCCAGCAGGCGAAGGGCCACCGGTCGACCCGGGCTCTGACGACCGTGCCCTCGCGGTTTCGCTCGCCGACGCGGCCGGAGCGACCTTGCTGGCGCTGCGCGCCGAGATGGGCTTCGGCGACCCCGCGGCACTGAAGGGCGCCGGCGACCGTCGCGCGCAGGACGTGCTGGCGGCGGCACTGGCGCGGGCCCGCCCGCACGACGCGGTGCTGTCCGAGGAGGCGCTGGACGACCCGGCTCGGCTGGCGGCGTCGCGGGTCTGGATCATCGATCCGCTCGACGGCACCCGGGAGTTCTCCGAGCACGGCCGCACGGACTGGGCGGTGCATGTCGCGCTATGGCAGAACGGAAGCCTGGCTGCCGGCGCGGTTGCCCTGCCGGCCCTCGGCGTGACCCTTTCCAGCGCAGCCGCCGGGGGCCCGACGTCGGATCAGAGCCGGCCGCTGCGGGTGGCGGTCAGCCGCACCCGTGCGCCGGCGATAGCGGCCGAGGTGGCCGGTCACCTATCTGCCGAGTTGGTGCCGATGGGCTCCTGTGGGGCCAAGGTGGCCGCCGTCGTCCTGGGCCAGGTGGACGCCTACGTGCACGCCGGCGGCCAGTACGAGTGGGACTCCGCGGCGCCGGTGGCGGTGGCGATGGCGGCCGGCCTGCACGCCTCCCGCCTCGATGGTTCGGCGCTGGTCTACAACCAACCCGATCCCTACCTCCCCGACCTCCTGGTTTGTCTCCCGCACCTGGCCTCCCGCATCCTGGAGCTGACCGTTGCAGCAGCCGGCACATCGAGGGAGCAGACGTGAGCGTCGCCGGGTTCACCGACTACCGCCTGAGCCAGCTCGACGCGCTGGAGGCGGAGTCGGTGCACATCTTCCGGGAGGTCGCCGCGGAGTGCCGGCGGCCGGCGCTGCTCTTCTCCGGCGGCAAGGACTCGATCGTGATGCTGCGGCTGGCCGAGAAGGCATTCGCGCCGGCGCGCATCCCGTTCCCGGTGATGCACGTCGATACCGGCCACAACTTTCCGGAGACCCTGGAGTTCCGCGACCGCCGGGTCGCGGAGCTGGGCGTGCAGCTGATCGTCGCCTCGGTGCAGGAGAGCATCGACGCCGGCCGGGTGGTCGAGGAGCGCGGTCGGCGCGGGAGCCGTAACCGGCTGCAGACCCGCACCCTGCTCGACGCGGTAGACAAGTACCAGTTCGAGGCGCTCTTCGGTGGCGCCCGCCGCGACGAGGAGAAGGCCCGGGCCAAGGAGCGGGTGTTCTCCTTCCGCGACGAGTTCGGCCAGTGGGATCCCAAGAACCAACGACCGGAGCTGTGGAGCCTCTACAACACCCGCGTCCATCGGGGCGAGAGCATCCGGGTGTTCCCGCTGTCGAACTGGACCGAGCTTGACGTCTGGAACTACATCGCCGCGGAGCAACTCGAAGTGCCCTCCATCTACTTCGCGCACCGCCGTACCGTCTTCGAGCGCGACGGGATGTTGCTCGCGGACAGCCCGTACTCCCGGCGCGGCGACGACGAGCCGGTCTTCGAGGCCACTGTGCGATACCGCACCGTCGGCGACATGTCCTGCACAGGTGCGGTCACGTCCGCGGCGAGCACGCTGGAGGAGATCATCGCCGAGGTGGCCGGTTCCCGGATCACCGAGCGCGGTGCCACCCGGGCCGACGACCGGGCCACCGAGGCGGCGATGGAAGATCGCAAGCGTGAGGGGTACTTCTGACATGCCGTCCACAGACATGCTGAGGTTCGCCACCGCAGGCTCGGTCGATGACGGCAAGAGCACGCTGATCGGCCGGCTGCTCTACGACACGAAGTCGATCTTTGAAGACCAGCTCGAGGCGGTGGAGCAGACCAGCCGCGACCGGGGTGACGACTACACCGACCTGGCCCTGCTGACCGATGGGTTGCGGGCCGAGCGCGAGCAGGGCATCACCATCGACGTCGCCTACCGGTACTTCGCCACCCCGCGTCGCAAGTTCGTCATCGCCGACACCCCCGGCCACATCCAGTACACCCGCAACATGGTCACCGGCGCCTCCACGGCCGACCTGGCGCTGGTCCTCGTCGACGCGCGTAAGGGACTGCTCGAGCAGAGCCGCCGGCACGCTTTTCTCGTCTCCCTGCTGCGCGTCCCCCACCTCGTGCTGTGCGTCAACAAGATGGACCTGGTCGACTACGACCAGGAGGTCTTCGAACGCACCAGGGCCGAGTTCACCGCGTTCGCCACCAAACTCGAGGTCCCCGACCTCGCCGTCATCCCGGTCTCCGCGCTGCACGGCGACAACGTGGTCACCCGGTCGGAGAACATGCCGTGGTACGACGGCACGTCGCTGCTGCACCACCTGGAGAACGTTCACGTTGCATCCGACCGCAATCTCGTCGACGTCCGCTTCCCGGTGCAGTACGTCATCCGGCCGCAGTCGCGCAGCAGCCGCGACTACCGGGGCTATGCCGGCCAGGTCGCCGGCGGGGTGATCAAGCCCGGTGACGAGGTCATGGTCCTGCCCTCCGGCCTGACGTCGCGGGTCGCCGGCATCGACGTCGCCGGCCGGCCGGTCGCGGAGGCCTACGCCCCGATGTCGGTGACGCTGCGGCTCGAGGACGACGTGGACATCTCCCGTGGCGACATGATCTGCCGGCCGCACAACAGCCCCACCGTCAGCCAGGACATCGAGGCGACGGTGTGCTGGATGGCCGACCAGCCGCTGCGCCCGGGAGCCACGTACATTCTCAAGCACAC
>JALZAK010000084.1 GCA_030948385.1 Actinomycetota bacterium | reverse complement strand
TATGTCCACATCGACGTGAGTGGCAGGTTACGCTGCCGTAGGTTACGCTTGCGTAGCCAGGCGAGGACCCGAAACCACGAGGACGCCGTCAATGACCCCTCAGCGAAGCGCCGCCCTGCTCGAACAGTCCCCACCGCCGGCCGCAACCGGCAAGAAGCCGCTCACCGCGGACGTAAAAGCCGGCTGGGAGCAACTCGCCCTCTACGCGTTCGTGATCATCCCGTTCCTGGCCGTGCTCGCCGCAGTGCCGGTCGCCTGGGGCTGGGGGCTCCGGTGGCGGGACGTCGTCATCGCCGCGGTCTTCTACATCGTCTCCGGTCTCGGCGTGACGGTCGGCTTCCACCGCTACTTCACGCACGGCTCGTTCAAGGCCAAGCGGTGGTTGCGCATCGCCTTGGCTGTCGCCGGCACGCTGGCCATCGAGGGACCGGTCATCCGCTGGGTCTCCGACCACCGCCGGCACCACGCCTTCAGCGACAAGGAGGGCGACCCCCACTCGCCGTGGCGCTATGGGGAGAACATCCCCGCCCTGGCCAAGGGCTTTTTCTACGCCCATGTCGGCTGGCTCTTCGATATCGAGCAGACGAACCAGGAGCGCTTCGCCCCCGACCTGCTGGCCGACCCGGACCTGAAGAAGGTCGACCGCGCGTTTCCCTGGATCGTCGCCTTCAGCCTGCTCGGCCCGGCCGTGGTCGGCGGCCTGTGGTCGATGTCGTGGACCGGCGCGCTGACCGCGTACTTCTGGGCCAGCCTGGTCCGCATCGCGGTCCTGCACCACGTCACCTGGTCGATCAACTCGGTCTGCCACACCATCGGCGAGCGGCCGTTCGTCGCCCGCGACAAGTCCGCGAACTTCTGGCCGCTGGCGATCATCAGCTTCGGCGAGTCCTGGCACAACCTGCACCACGCCGACCCGACGTCGGCCCGGCACGGCGTGCTGCGCGGCCAGCTCGACCCCTCTGCCCGGGTGATCCGCTGGTTCGAGCAGGCCGGCTGGGCCAGCGAGGCGCGCTGGCCGTCACGCGAGCGGATCGAGAGCAAGCTCGTCGCCGGCCGGTCGGTGACCTGATAGCGCGGGCGACCGACTCGCCCGCTGGGAGCGGGCCGCGGGTGCGGATGACGGGCAAAGAACGCCGCGAGCAGCTCCTCGACGTCGGCCGCACGCTGCTGGCCGAGCGCGGCTTCGAGGCCACCTCGATCGAGGAGATCGCCGCCCGTGCCGGCGTGTCCAAGCCGGTGGTGTACGAGCACTTCGGCGGCAAGGAGGGCCTGTACGCGGTCGTGGTGGACCGCGAGATGCGCGCCCTGCTCGATCGGGTCACCAGCGCGCTCACCGGCGGGCACCCGCGGCTGTTGCTGGAGCAGGCGGCGCTGGCCCTCCTGACCTACATCGAAGAGCAGACCGACGGGTTCCGGATCCTGGTCCGCGACTCCCCGGTGGTGAGCAGCGGGGGCAACTTCTCCAGCCTGCTCAACGACATCGCCAGCGAGGTCGAGTACATCCTGGCCGGCGAGTTCAAGGCGCGCGGCTTCGAGACCAAGCTCGCCGGCCTGTACTCCCGGGCGCTGGTCGGCATGGTGGCGCTCACCGGTCAGTGGTGGCTCGAAGCCCGCAAGCCCAAGCGCAACGAGGTTGCCGCCCACCTGGTCAACCTGGCCTGGAACGGGCTGTCCCACCTCGAACCCAAGCCCGCGCTGAGCGGGTTGCCCCCGCGCTGAGCAGGCAGTGCTGACCGGGCCGAGTCCGGCGGTTTACCCGGTCCGAACGTCGCGAGTCCACACTGGCTGCCATGTCGGGGACGCAGGCTGGCCGGGCCGAACTCGCGCACCTGTACCGCCGGGCCGGCTTCGGGGCGCAGGCTGCCGAGCTCGATGCGGCGGTCGCTCGCGGCTACGAGGCTACGGTTCGGCTGCTGGTCCGGCCGCCGGCCGCTGACCCCGGGGTAGCCGCGACCCCGCTCCCCCAACTCGGCGCCGCGCCCCGCAAGCCGGCCAAGGACGCCGGTAACGCGGACAAGCGGAGCTACCGGAATGCCAGGCGCCGGCAGGGCGAGACGATCGTCGGGTGGTGGCTGGAACGGATGGTTCGTGCGGATCATCCCTTCCCGGAAAAACTCACGCTGCTCTGGCACGGCCATTGGGCCACGTCGATCCAGAAGGTCAAGAGCGCCCCGCTGATGCTCGACCAGAACCAGACGTTGCGCTCCACCGGCGCCGGCGACTTCCGCGAGCTGGCCCGCTCGATGGTGCAGGACCCGGCGCTGCTGGTCTGGCTCGACGCACCCAAGAACAAGAAGACGCTGCCGAACGAGAATCTCTCCCGAGAGCTGATGGAACTGTTCGTCCTGGGCATCGGCAACTACTCCGAGGACGACGTGCGTGAGGGCGCCAGAGCGCTCACCGGGTGGCGGGTGGACAAACACACCGGGGCCGCACGGCTGGTCGCCGCACAGCATGACGACGGGCCGAAGACGGTGCTCAAGCAGACCGCCGATTTCGACGACCGGTCGCTGGTAGATCTGCTGGTGAGCCAACCCGCGTGCGCGAGGTTCGTCGTCTCCCGCTTCTGGCACCGGCTGGTGCAGCCGCAGGACCCGCCGGCCGACGCGATGGGCCGCATGCTCGCCGCGTACGGGCCGGGCCGCGACGTGCGCGCCCTTCTGCAGGCGATGCTGCTGGATCCGGCCTTCCGCTCGCCGGCCGCCCGCCATGCGCTGGTAAAACAGCCGATCGAGTACGTGGTGGGAGTCCTGCGGGCGCTGCGTCTGGCGCCGGCGCCGCAGGCCCGGGGGGCGCTGCGCGGGCTCGGTCAGATGCCCTTCGCGCCACCGAGCGTCGGCGGCTGGCCGGCCGGCGCGGCTTGGCTGACCAGCTCCGCGGCACAGGCCCGGGTGCAGTTTGCCGAATGGGCCGTCAGCAAGGCCGATCTGTCCACTGTGGACAAGCAGCCGCCGGCCGCGCGGATCGACGCCGTCGCGCGCCTGCTGTCGGTCGGCCCGTGGACGCCGCGGACCCGTACGGCCCTGGCCGCGGCAAGCACGGACTCCAAACGGCTCGTCACCCTTGCGCTGTCCTCGCCCGAATACATCGTCAACTAGAGCGGGGGACCGTTGTGGACAAGCTGACCCGCCGGCGCTTCCTCGGCGCCTCCGGGGTGGTCGCCGCCGGCGCCATCGCGGCGGGAGCCACCTCGCGCTCCTGGATCGACCTGCTGTCCGCCGGTGGCCGCGACCCCCGACCGGCAGATGCGCGCGTCCTTGTGCTCGTCACGCTGTACGGAGGCAATGACGGCCTGGGCACGGTCATCCCGTATGCCGACCCTGCCTACCGCAGCGCGCGGCCGCACCTGGCGTATGCCGAGCACGAGGTGCTCGGCATCGGTCAGAATCTCGGGCTCAACCCTGCGATGAAGGGCCTGCACGCGCTCTGGCAGGACAAGCGCCTGGCGATCATCCGCGGCGTCGGCTATCCCAAGCCCGACCACAGCCACTTCCGCTCGATGGACATCTGGCAGACCGCGTCGCCGGATCGCCCGGTGCACACCGGATGGTTGGGCCGGTGGCTCGACACGCAGCCGCACGACCCGCTGCGTGCGGTGTCGCTCGGCCCGGTGTTGCCGCCGCTGCTGGCCGGCGAGAAGGGCGCCGGCTCGGCGCTGCCCATCGGCCGGCTGGCCGCGCCCCGCGGGCCACTGCGCACCGGCCTGGTCCAGCTATCCCGCCCCGAGCACGGGGAGCCCCCGATGCAGGCAGCCGCAGCCGTTTCGACCGCCGACCTGTTCACCGTTGCCGACCGGCTCACGCCGGCCGTGAATGGAGCCGCCCAGGCTCCCGCCGACCCGTCCACCGACGATGCCAAGACGGCGGGCGCCTCGGCCGGCGGCCAGAGCGAGTTGGCGACCCAACTCGACATCGTGGCCCGGTGCGTGCTGGCCAACGCTCCGACCCGGGCGTACTCGGTCAGCCTTGGTGGCTTCGACACCCACTCCAACGAAAAGGACACCCAGTCGCGACTGCTCGGTGAGTTGGACTCGGCGGTCGCCGGCTTCCTCTCGACGGTGGGCAAGCACCCAGCCGGCCGGTCCGTCGTCGTGGCGGTGTATTCCGAGTTCGGCCGCCGGGTGGGAGCCAACGCCAGCGACGGCACCGACCACGGGACTGCCGGGGTGATGTTCGTCGCCGGCCAGCCGGTCCGCGGCGGCTTCTACGGCGACCAGCCCAGCCTGGCCCGGCTGGACAAGGGCGACCTGCACGTGACGACCGACTTCCGCTCGGTGTACGGCGAGTTACTGTCCAAAGTGCTCGACAGCGACCCGCAGCGGGTGCTGGCCGGTGCCGCCGCCGGCCACCATCTCGGCTTCCTCTTCTGAGCAGTTATGGGTGGTCGGTGCCGAGGGTGCGCCCTTCGTCGATGAGACGAAGCTGGGTGACCACAGCGTTTCCGGCGCGGATCACCCGCAACAGGGATGCCGGCCGGGCCCGGTTCGCCCGCCGGCGACTGCCGGGACCGCCGGCCCTCGTAGCCCAGCGCCCACAATTTGATCTGCCCATCCCTAGGAATCGACGCGCCGAGGTCGGGCTCGAACTCGTCGTAGCGTGCTTCCACGCTCAGCAGGAATTGCCGGGTGGCGCGCCCCACACCCGCGGCAGGCCTGGCGTCGGGAAGAGCCCCGCCCCCCGGGGCGAGCCCGAGAAGCTGGCTGCGAAGCCCCCGGTACAGGCTCGCCGGATCCGCCTCGTTGCGCTGACTCCCGCCCACCGGTGCGAAGGCGTCCTCAGGCGTGGGGCGAAGGACTGCCCGCGGTCCGGTGCCCGGCGCGGTCGCCGGCGGGATCCCCGGTCCCCACCCGGCCGTACAGGCCGCAGACGAGCAGGATCAGCCCGAGCACGAAGCTGAAGAAGATGTTGTTCATCCGGAACGCCAGGAAGTTGGCGTCGGTACGGATCAGGGCCAGGTTGGCCAGCCCGGAGAAAAGCAGCAGCACACCGCCGCCGGCATTCACCGAGGCGGCCACGTTGCCGCCGATCACCGCGGCGCCGAGCAGCACCAGGCCGAACAGCACCGAGAGGGCGCTGAGCAGGCCATTGCTGTACAGGCCGATCACCTTCTCGCCGTGGGTGGTGAAAAACGGCAGTCCGCGGATGAAGCCGAGCACGCCGAAGACCAGCAGCACCACCCCGCCGAAGGCACCGCCGCTGCGATAGACGGCGTTCAGTGGGCTGTCCAGCGGCAGGCGTTCCTCCATGCCGGCGAAACTACCTGATGGACGCTTCGATCACCGCCGCGGTGGCGAGCAGAACGGCCTCCGAGCCGGCGGGTCCGACCAACTGCACCGCGGCGATGATCGGCCCCGGCACCGGGATGCTCACCGCCGGCAGGCCGGCGACGTTGACCGCTGCGGTGAGTTGGCTGATCGACGCGCTCGCGGCGTTCTCCAGCAGCGGCGGCTCGTCGCCCAGGGTCGGCAGCGCAAGCAGTGTGCCGCCGGCCAGCAGCGGCTGAAGCCGGTCCCGCCAGGCCGCTGCCCTTTTGAGCAGTCCGGCGTGATCGGCATCGCTGACCCGGGCGCCGGCGGTGAGCAACCGCACCGCCGCCTCGCTGAGCAGATCCGACCGGGCGAGCAGGTGCCCCTGCACCCGCCAGGCCTCGGCCCGGATCAGGGCCAGGCAGATCTCCGTCGCGCGCGGCCATCCGGTCAGCGTCTCGTCGCGCAACGACAGGCCGGCCGCGGCCAGGGCCCGGTCGACAGCGCGGTCCACCTCGGGCCGCACCTCTACGTCGGGACGCAGCCGCAGCAGACCGCTCGCCGGCGCGGCCGGCGCGAAAGCCGGCATCAGCCACGGGGCGCCGGCGAGTAGTCCGGCAACGTCGGGGGCCAGCAGGCCCACCGTGTCCAGGCTGGGCGCCAGCGGGTAGACACCGCGGGTCGGCACCAGCCCATGTGTCGTCTTCAGACCGGCGACGCCGCAGCAGGCCGCCGGCAGCCGGACCGAGCCGCCGGTGTCGGTGCCAAGGGCCACGTCGGCCAGGCCGGTGGCCACCGCGACGGCGCTGCCCGAGGAGGAGCCGCCGGGCACCCGGCGCGCGTCCAGCGGGTTGACCGGCGTGCCGAAGTCCGGGTTGACCCCGGTGCCGCCCTGGCACAGTTCGTGCAACGTCGTCTTACCGACCACCTGCGCACCCGCTGCGCGGAACCCGGCCAGGCAGGCAGCGTCCTGCGTCGCGACCGCCGCGTCGAGCGCGACGGCGCGGCAGCCGACCGTGGTGGCGTAGCCCCGCACGTCAATGCAGTCCTTCACCGCGAGCCGCGGCCCACCCTCGACCTGGCCCGAGGCGACGATGAACACGGTCACTGGGCCGCCTCCAGCCAGGAGTGTTCGGCGGCCAACCGCTGTGCCACAACGCTTCTCAGCTCAGTGTCCAGAGTGGACAGCTGCGCATGGTCGGCAGCGACCTGCGCCATCTGCTCGTGTAGCGCGAGCTCACGCGCGCTGAGGCGGGCCACCAGCCGCTCCAGACGATCGAGGTGCTTGCGGGGAGTCCGTGAATCGCCCTTGCGCTCGCGGGCCGGCGAGGAGGGCATCGGCGGATGGGCCACTTGCCGCCGCAGGTATTCCTCGATGCCACCGGGCAGATCCAGCAGCGCGCCGTCGCCGAGCAGGGCGACGACCCGGTCGCACACCCGCTCGACGAGGTAGCGGTCGTGACTGACCACGATGACCGTGCCGGGCCAGGAGTCCAGCAGGTCCTCCAGCGCGGTCAGGGTGTCAATGTCGAGATCGTTCGTAGGCTCGTCGAGCAGCAGGACGTTCGGCTCCGCGACCAGCAGGCGGAGCAACTGCAGCCGCCGGCGCTCCCCACCGGACAGCTCCCCGACCGGGGTCCACTGGCGCTCGGCAGCAAAGCCGAACTGATCGAGCAACCGCGTCGCGGACAGCGCAACATCTTCGACCCTCGTGTACCGCGCCACCTCCTCCACGGCCTCCAACACCCGCAGTGTCGCGGGCAACTCGACCAGATGCTGGGACAGGTACGCCGGCCGTACCGTGCGACCGACCTTGACCCGGCCGGCCTGGGGGGTGACGGCGCCGATCAGCAGCCGCAGCAGGGTCGTCTTGCCCGAGCCGTTCGCACCCACAATGGCGACCCGCTCGGCGGGCCCGACCCGCAGGGTCGCGTCGCGCAGCAGCACCTTGTCGCCGGCCACCGCCGTCACGCTCTCGACGTCGTAGACGCTCCGACCCAGCCGGACCGTTGCCAGGGCGCGCAGCGCGAGGGGGTCGCGGGGCGCCGGCTCATCTGCCACCAACGCTGCCGCGGCGTCGAGCCGGAACCGCGGCTTGGAGGTGCGGGCCGGCGCCCCCCGCTGCAGCCAGGCCAGCTCCTTGCGGAGCAGGTTGGCTCGCCGGGCGTCCGCAGCACCGGCCCGCCGAGCGCGCTCGGCCCGGGCCAGAACGTAGGCTGAGTAGCCGCCCTCGTAGGCGAGCACCTGCCCGCCGGTCACCTCCAAGGTGCTGAGGCAGACCGCGTCGAGAAACCACCGGTCGTGGGTCACGACGACCAGCCCGCCGGTGCGGCCGGACAGGTGGGCGGCCAGCCACGCGATGCCGGCCGCATCGAGGTGGTTGGTCGGCTCGTCGAGCACCAGCAGGGAGTTCTCCGACACCAGCAGGGCGGCCAGCGCCACGCGCCGGCGCTCCCCGCCGGACAGCCGTTCGACCGGCGAGTCCAGACCCACCTCGTGTAGGCCCAGCCCATCGAGCACCGCACGTACGCCGGCGTCGCCGGCCCACTGGTGCTGCACACCGAACGCTTCGCCCAGGACGATCCGGCCGACCGGACCGGTCGGCATCTGGTCGTGCTGACTGAGGAAGCCGATCCGCAGGCCAGTGGCGTGGGTGACCCGGCCGGCGTGGGTGGGCCGGCGCCGAGCGAGCACCTCCAGCAGGGTTGTCTTGCCCGCCCCGTTGGTCCCTACGACGCCGATCCGGTCGGTGTCGGCAACGCCGAGGGACACGCCGTCCAGCAGCGGCGACTCGGTGTGGGACACCGCCACTCGCGACAGATTCACCAGGTTCATTCGGCCGGGCCCCCTGGCGTGATCAGCCGGGCACCCGGGACGGGTCCGGCGGCCACCCGGGTGGTGCGGCAGACGCCGGCGCCGGCCAGCGCCGCGGCCAGCCGTACCGCGTCCTCGGCCGAGCCGGCCAGGAAGGCACAGGTCGGGCCGGAGCCGCTCACGACGGCGCCGGCGGCACCCAGCTCCGCTCCGGCTTCCAGGGTGCGCGCCAGGTCGGGCCGCAGGGCGACCGCCGCGGTCTGCAGGTCGTTGGCCAGCTCCTGGCCGAGTGCGCCGGGCTGGCCGGAGCGCAGGGCGTTGATCAGCCGGTCGGGCCGCCCGGCAGCCGGCCCGGGGCTCTGCCGGCGCCGTCGATCCAGCTCGCGGTAGACCTGCGGCGTCGCCAGGCCGGTCTCGGACAGGGCGAGCACCCAGTGCCACCGGCCGGCAGCCAGCACCGGTGACAGCCGGTCGCCGCGGCCCGTGCCCAGCGCCGTTCCCCCGGTCAGCGCGAAAGGCACATCGCTGCCCAGGCCGGCCGCCAGATCGAACAGCGCCGGCCGGCTCAGGCCGACCTGCCACAGCGCGTCGCAGGCCACCAGTGCGGCCGCGGCATCCGCGCTGCCGCCGGCCATCCCGCCGGCCACCGGAATCGCTTTGGAGACGTCCAAGGCGACCATCGGCTCGATTCCGGCCAGCTCCGCCAGTGCCAGCGCCGCGCGCGCGGCCAGATTGTCCTCGCCGGCTGGTACGTCGGCCGCGCCCTCGCCGCGGACCCGGACGGACAACTCGGTGCTGGGGCTGGCGGTGACCTCGTCGTAGAGCGAGACGGCCTGGTAGACGGTCACCAACTCGTGAAAACCGTCGGCGCGGCGCGGACCCACCGCCAGGTGCAGGTTCAGCTTCGCCGGCGCCCGGACCTGCACCGGGTCGGTCATCCGGGCCACCTGGGGCCTGCGTCGGATCAGAACCTCGCTCCTCGGCTCATCGACAGTCCCCCGATGCTAGTTGCCTTCGGTGGCCTGCCCGCCGGCCGTGAGGACCGTGGCGATCCGCACGTAGCGGCCCAGGTCGACAGCCTCTCCGCGAACACCGGGATCGATGCCGGCGGCCCGGAGTGCCCGCTCGGCGCCGGCCGGTGACCCGACCAGCCCGGCCAGGGCGGACCGCAGCGTCTTGCGCCGCTGGGAGAAGGCCGCATCCACCACGGCGAACACCGTCTCCCGGGCGACTCCGGCCGGCGCCGGCCGGCGGACCAGCCGCACCAATCCGGAGTCGACGTTCGGCTCCGGCCAGAACACCGTCCGGCTGATCGCACCGGCCGGCCGGACGTCGCCGTACCAAGCCGCCTTGACCGACGGCACCCCGTACACCCGCGAGCCGGGCGGGGCGGCCAGCCGGGCGGCCACCTCGGCCTGCACCATGACCAGCGCCTGGCGCAGCGAGGGGACGAGCGCGAGCAGGTGCAGCAGGACCGGCACGGCCACGTTGTACGGAAGGTTGGCCACCAGGGCGGTCGGTGCCGGCCCGGGCACGCCGCCGAGGCGCAGCGCGTCCGCCGCGACGACCTCGAGCCCCGCCGCGTGGTCCGGCAGCCGCGCCTGCACGATGGCCGGCAGCGCGCCGGCGAGCACCGGGTCGACCTCGACGGCGACCACCCGCCGGCAGACCGGCAGCAGCCCCAGGGTGAGCGAGCCGAGGCCGGGCCCCACCTCCAGGACCACGTCGTCGGGTTCCAGCGCCGCGGCCCGCACGATCCGGCGAATCATGTTGGGGTCGTGCAGGAAGTTCTGGCCAAGGGACTTGACCGGCCGGACACCGAGGTCGGCGGCGATGCGGCGCAGATCAGCGGGCCCGAGCAGCCCGTCGCTCACGTGAACAGGTTGTGCCCGCACACCGGCCACTGGCCGGCGCCCGATCGCTTGTACAGCAGTTGGGCCCGGTAGGTCTGCTCCGAGGACGAGGCGTCGGAGGGAAGGCCGGCGCCGCCGACCGCGTGCCAGGTGCCGGCACTGAACTGGTAAAGCCCGTAGTACGGCCCGGCCGGGTTGTACGCCTTCGGGTTGCCGCCGGACTCGCACTTGGCCAGCGCCGCCCAATTGAGCCCGTCCGGGGAGGGGTTGTTCTGCGGCGCGGGCTGCGCAGTCCCGACGGCCAGCACCGTTGGACGAGGCGCTGCTCGCAGCACCGAAGAGACCAGTCGACGGGCCGTCACCTTGCCGTCGGTCAGGGTGTAGGCCCACGTCTGTACCGTCACCCCGGGCGCACCCGGTTGGAGCACCTTCGTCTGCCCGACCGGCATCGCCGGATCGGGCTCGCGGACGACCGGCTGCCGTACGGCGACGTTCATCACCCCCACTGTGCCGCGGATCCGGGTGACCGTGACGATCAACCCGTCGGTGACGGGAGCGTCGAGGGGAACCGACGTGCGATCGGTCGCGGCCAGCATGACCTGGGCGGCCTCCAACAGCCCGCGGACCGTGGGCACGGTGGTGTCCAGCACCGCCGGCCGGCCGTCCGCCACTACGGTGGCCTGCTTGGCCAGCCGCAACTGCACGGTCAACCCCCCGAGGGGGATCGGCCGCGACCGGGAGGCGGACAGCCACAGGCCGGCGTCGCGCAAGCCCACCTGATCCAAGAGTTCACCGACCGAGCGGGCGGTCACCCACAGATGCCGCGGGTGGCCGTCGATGGTGACGGTGACCGGCCGGCCACGCCGCAGGACGACATACGAGCCGTCCTGCACCGAGACTCCCCGGTCGGGAGCGAGCAGGTCATGCGCACCGACGCTCAGGCCGGCGCTGGTCAGCACGCCGCCCACCGTCCGAGCGTGGGTGCTGACCGCCTGCGGCACGCCGTCAAGCAGGACCGTCACCCGCTTCTCGGTGGCCGCCCAGGCAGCGGTGCCGGCGACCAGGGAGAGCAGGACCGACGCCTGCAGCGCCACCGCGACTACGCGATAGCGCGAGATCCTCCCGGGGTCTGGCGATCGGTGACGACTCACCGGGGGGCCATGCCGTTGCGACGTACTGCCACTGGACCTCAGAGTGGTGCCGGTCGGGAACGGGGCGCCTGAAGGCTAGGCGGTGCGGCCGAGCCAGATCAAGTCCGCGTACCACTCCCGGCCGCCTGGCTACCCAGCGTGGCGAGCCGGCAGCGCGGCCGTCACCGAGAGTCGGTCGGCTAGCGTCGGGCGGGTGAGCGCCGTCGTCGTGGAGGGGTTGCGCAAGTCCTACGGGGACGTCGAAGCCGTCCGCGGGGTCAGCTTCACGGTCGAGCCGGGTGAGGTCTTCGCCTTGCTGGGGCCCAACGGTGCCGGCAAGACCACCACGCTGGGCGTTCTCGAGGGCTACCAGGAGCGCGACGCTGGCCGGGTGGAGGTCCTCGGCACCGACCCCGCCGCCGGCGGCCGGGCGCTGCGCGAACGTGTCGGCATCGTGTTGCAGGACATCGCCGTCCAGCCCTACCTGACCGTTCGCGAGGCGCTGCGCCGGACCGCCGGCTACTACCCGCGGCCGCGCCCGATCGACGAGGTGATCGCGCTCGTCGGCCTCGGTCCGCAGGCCGGCACCCGGGTTCGCCGGCTCTCCGGCGGCCAGCAGCGGCGGCTGGACCTGGCGCTTGCCGTGGTGGGACGGCCTGACCTGCTGTTCCTGGACGAGCCCACCACCGGTTTCGACCCGTCCGCCCGGCGAGAGGCCTGGTCTCTGGTCCGTGACCTACGCGACCTCGGTACGACGATCCTGCTGACCACGCACTACATGGACGAGGCACAGGCCCTGGCCGACCGGATCGCGGTGATCGCCCGCGGCGAACTCGTGGCCCAGGGCACTCCGCACACCATCGGCGGTCGTGACACGGCCGAGTCGGTGGTGGCATTCACCGTGGCCGACGAGGTGCAGCGCTCCGCGATGCCGCTGCCCGACGGCGCGTCGCATGTGGACGGTGCGGTAACCGTGCGGACGACCGAGCCGGTTCGATTCCTCTACACGCTGACCGCATGGGCTATCCGCCACGACGTGACTATCGAGGCGCTGACCGTCGCGCGGCCCAGCCTGGAGGACGTCTATCTCGAGCTGACTGAGGAGACCGGGTGAGCGCCGTGGCCGCCGGCACAGCCGGCACAGCGCCGGCGCCCTCTCGGCGCAGCACGGCAGCGCTGGTCCTGCGCGAGATCCGCTGGGAGCAGGTGACGTTCTGGCGCAACCCGGCGGCGGCGATCTTCACCGGCGCGTTCCCGGTGATGTTCCTGGTCATCTTCGGATCGCTGAACAAGGGGTCGCGGATCGGCTTCTACGGTGGCGTCAAGTTCACCCAGTACTACGTACCGGCGATCATCTCCTTTTCGATGATGAGTGCCTGCTACACCGCCCTGGCCATGCAGCTGGTGAACCGGCGGGAGACCGGGATTCTCAAGCGGGTACGCGCAACCCCACTGCCGGCCCGCGCGGTGATCGCGAGCCAGATTCTGAACTCGGTGCTGGTGGGCTTGATGGTCAGCGTGCTGGTCGCCGTCATCGGCGTCACGTTCTACGGCTTCCACGTGTACTGGGGGCGGCTGCCGGTGTTGTTGCTCGTCCTCCTGCTCGGCGGGTTATCGCTGTCCGCCCTGGGGATGCTGGTGGGCTCGCTGGTGCCGAATATGGACTCCGCGCCGGGCATCGTGAACTTCGTCTTCTTCCCGATCGTGTTCCTCTCCGGCACCTTCTATCCGATCAAGTCCACCTCGGCGATTTCGCGGATCATGGAGTGGTTGCCACTGCGGCCCTTCACCCTCTCGATGTTCCGGGTCTTCGACCCGCGCGGCGGCCCGCCGCTCGACCTCAGGGACCTGCTGGTGCTGCTTGCCTGGGGCGCCGGCGCGGCGCTGCTGGCGGTTCGGCTCTTCCGCTGGGAACCACGGATCTGACGCGCAGCTGGACGGCGCGGCCTATGCCGGGCCGAAGGCCCGCTCGGCATTGGCCGTCACCGCCTGGCAGAGATCGTCGAGGTCGACTCCCTTGAGCTGCGCAAGGAAGCGCAGCGTGAACGGCACGAGATGGGGCGCGTTCGGCCGGCCACGGTAGGGCATCGGTGCCAGGAACGGGGCGTCGGTCTCCACCAGTAACATCTCCAGCGGTGCCGCCAGGGCTGCCTCGCGCAGGGTGCCGGCGTTCTTGAAGGTCACGTTGCCGGCGAAGCTCATCAAGTGGCCGCGGTCGGCGCAGGTGCGGGCCATCGCCGCGTCGCCGGAGAAGCAGTGGAACACCACCTGCTCTGGGGGGCCCTCCTCTGCCAGTATCCGCAGCACATCGGCGTGCGCCTCGCGGTCGTGGATCATCACCGCGGTCCCGGTCCGCTTGGCAATGTCGATGTGGGCCCGGAACGAGCGCTGCTGCGCCGGCCGGTCGGCCGGTCCGGTGCGGTAGTAGTCCAGTCCGGTCTCCCCGACCGCCCGCACTTGCGGCAGGGCGGCCAGCCGCTCGATCTCGGCCAGGGCCGCGTCGTCGGCCTTCGCCGGCGCCTCGTTGGGGTGGATCGCCACGCCGGCGCCCAGGCCGGCATGCTGCGCCGCAGTGTCGGCACACCAAAGTGAGGACGGCACGTCCACACCGATGGTGAGCACCCGGGTGATCCCGACGGCCGATGCTGCGGCGAGCGCGTCGGCGACCGGAACACCCATCAGGTCCAGGTGGCAGTGCGAGTCCAGCGCCGGCACCCGCAACGGTTCCGGCGCCGGCGGGGGGCTCTGGTCACTCACCACTCGGCGCTCACCCGCCGCCCTCGAGCCGGGCCAGCTCGTCGTCGACGATGGAGGGATCGAGCTTGGTGAACACCGGCGCCGGCGGCGCCAGCGGGGTGCCGGCGACGATCGGCACCGACTCCCACCGCGCACCGGTGTCGTAGTCCCCGGTCAGGACGGTGTAACCCGGCGATCCCACCGCGGTCTCCTCCGGCACGTCGCACAGCTCGGGCATCGACGACCACCGGCCGGCGCCGCCGAGTTGTTCGTGCACGGTCTGCGCGGAGTGCGGCAGGAACGGGGTCAGCAGCGCCTTGCAATCGTCGACGGCCTGCAGCGCCACGTGCAGGACGGTGCGCATCCGGTCCGGGTCCTCGGTGCGCAGCTTCCACGGCGCCTGATCGGAGAGGTACTTGTTGGTGCTCGCCACCACCTTCATCGCTTCGGCCACTGCCGCCTTCTGCCGGGACCGGCCGAGCAGGCCCCCGACGGTGACAAAGGCCTGACCGGTGGCGGCCAGCAGCTCGCGGTCGGCCGCCACCAGCTCACCGGCCGGCGGGATCGAGCCGAGATTCTTCGCCACCAGGGACACGGTGCGGTTGACCAGGTTTCCCCAGCCGGCGACCAGCTCGTCGTTGGTACGGCGGAGGAACTCCTCCCAGGTGAAGTTGACATCGGAGGTCTCCGGGCCGGCCGCGGCCAGGTAGTAGCGCAACGCATCGGGCTGGTAGCGGGACAGGAAGTCCCGGACCAGGATCCCGACCCCCCGTGAGGAGGAGAACTTGCGTGCCTCAACGGTGAGGAACTCACTGGACACGACCTCGTTCGGCAGGCCGAGCACCCCGAGCGGGCCGGCCTGCCCACCGCGATCGCCGCGCCCGGAGTAGCCCATCAGCAGCGCGGGCCAGATCTCGGCGTGGAAGACGATGTTGTCCTTGCCCATGAAGTAGTACGACTCGGCGTCCGGGCCCTGCCACCAGGGCCGCCACGCGTCCGGGTCGCCGCTGCGGGCGGCCCACTCGACCGAGGCCGAAAGGTAGCCGATCACCGCGTCGAACCACACGTACAGCTTCTTGTCTGGCCGGTCCCGCCAGCCGTCGAGCGGAACGGGGACGCCCCAGTCGAGGTCGCGGGTGATGGCCCGCGGCTTGAGGTCGGGCAGCAGGTTCTCGGTGAAGCGCAGGACGTTGGGCCGCCAGTTCTGCCGGGTCTGCAGCCACGAGCCGAGCGTCTCGGTAAACGCCGGCAGGTCGAGGAAGTACTGCTCGGTCTCCACAAAGGCCGGCAGCTCGCCGTTGATCCGCGACCGCGGGTTGATCAGGTCGGTCGGATCCAGCTGGTTGCCGCAGTTGTCGCACTGGTCCCCGCGGGCGCCGTCGAAGCCGCAGATCGGGCAGGTGCCCTCGATGTAGCGGTCAGGCAAGGTGCGCCCGGTCGACGGCGAGATGGCGCCCATCGTGGTCTTCGGGAACACGTAGCCGTTGGCCAGCAGGCCGAGAAAGAGATCCTGTACGACCGCGTAATGGTTGCGGGTGGTGGTGCGGGTGAACAGGTCGTAAGACAAGCCCAACGCACACAGGTCCTCGGCGATGTTGCGGTTGTAGCGATCCGCCAACTCCCGCGGGCTGACCCCCTCCTGGTCCGCCGCCACCAGGATCGGGGTCCCGTGCTCGTCGGTGCCGCTGACCATCAGCACGCGGTCGCCGGCCATCCGGTGATACCGGCTGAACACGTCAGAGGGCACGCCGAAGCCGGCGACGTGGCCGATGTGCCGGGGCCCGCTGGCGTACGGCCAGGCCACCGCCGTGAGTACGTGCCGCGGCGCAGGCATGTGTCCAGCCTAGTGATCGACGCGAGCGCCTTATCGCCGCTGAGACTCGGGGCCGTGCCAGTCCAGGCACACTGCGGTCGCGTCGTCGGCCAGCTGCCCAGCCCGGTGGTCGATCACTGCGTCGGTCAGCAGCCGCACCACCTCGGCCGGTGATCGCTGCGCGGTCTCCCGCAGCAGCTGGCCCAGCTGGCGAGCGCCGAACGCGTCGCCGCCGACCGGCCTCGCCTCGGTGACCCCGTCGCTGAACAGCAGCAAGCGGTCGCCGACCTCGAGCTGCAGCCGGTCAGGACGGTAGACGGTGCCGGCGAACAGGCCCATCGGCTGGTTGGGGTTGACCGGCACCACGGAAACGCGGCCGGCGTGGAGCAGGATCGGCGGCGGGTGACCGGCATTGACTGCGACCGCCGCCCCGCTGGCGACATCGACCATCAGCACGAGGCCGGTCACGTACTGCTCGCCGCCGAACTGCTCCAGCAGGTGCTCGGAAGCCTTCTCCACCTGCTGTACGACGCCGTCACCGCGGCGCCGGCGGTTACGCATCGCCGTGACCGCCAGGCTGCCCAGCATCGCCGCGCGCAGACCGTGGCCCATGGCATCGGTGACGGACATGGTGACGGTGTCTGCGGCCACCGCGTAGTCGAACGTGTCGCCACCGATCTCGTACGCCGGCTCCAGGCTGCCGGCCACCGAGAACTGAGCATCGTCGTAGGCAAGTACCGGCAGCAGCTCCCACTGGATCTCGGCGGCCAGCTCGAGGTCGCGGCGCCGGCGGATCCGCTCGAACCGGTCGGTGTAGCGCCGGGCGGCCACCAGGGCGTAACCGAGGAAGCGCGCGATGTCGGTCAGAGCCACGCGCAGGGCCGGATCGTCCTCGGGCAGCTCGACCTCCAGCACGCCCAGCCGCTCGGCCCGCATGGTCAGCGGGAAGTAACCGACCTGGCCGGCTCCCGACGGCAGGACTATCGGCTCCTGGGTCAGGTAGGCCCGCCCGGCTGGGCTGCCCTCGATGTGCTGGTCGCCGGTGGTGGAGGACTCACCCCGGCCGGGCACCGATGCCAGCGTGCGCTCCTCGTAGTCGGCCAGCAAGATCGTGCAGGCCGTCGCGCCGGCCACCTGGCGCAAGTGGCGCAGCAGGATCTCGGCGAAGTCGTACGGCGGGCAGTCATCGAAGGCGCGCGCGAGGTCGCCGATGTATGACGGCACGCCTTCGACATAGGGATTCATCGCACGGACACTATCCCCGGCGAGCGGCCACGACTGCGTCGTAGACGACCCGCTTGGCCACGCCGGCGTCCCGGGCCACGTCCACGATCGCCTGCTTGCGCGGCTCGCCGGTGGCTTCGCGCCGAGCCACCTCGGCAGCCAACTGGTCCGGCGCGCTGTCCACAGTGGACTCGATGGCGCCCGCGAGGACGACCGTCACCTCGCCCTTCACCCCTCCGACGGCCCACGCTGCCAGCTCACCGAGTGGCCCCCGGCGCACCTCCTCGTGCGTCTTGGTCAGCTCCCGGCAGACCACGGCCGGCCGGTTTGTGCCGAAGACGACCGCCATGTCGGCCAGCGACTCGGCCAGGCGGTGCGGCGCCTCGAAGAACACCATGGTCCGCGCTTCGCCGATCAGGCGCTGGTAGGCCGACCGGCGGGCCGCGGACCGCCGGGGCGGGAAGCCCTCGAAGCAGAACCGGTCACAGGGCAGTCCCGAGACGGCCAGCGCCGTCGTCACCGCGGACGGGCCGGGAATCGCGGTGACCGCGATGCCGCGTGCGGCGGCAGCGACCACCAGCCGGTAGCCGGGATCGGACACCGACGGCATGCCGGCGTCGGTGATGAGTAGGACGTCGGTGCCCGCCACCAGGAGGTCGAGCAGTTCGGCGGTTCGGGTCGTCTCGTTCGCCTCGAAGTACGACAGCACCCGGCCGGTGATCTCGACGCCGAGGTCGCGCGCCAATCGCTGCAGCCGCCGGGTGTCCTCGGCCGCCACCAGACCGGCGCTGCCGAGGGCGTCGCGGAGCCGGGCCGGTGCGTCGCCGGCCTGTCCGATCGGCGTGCCGGCGAGAGTGAGGGTCCCTGGCGTGGCGGTCACCCGGGCCGTCCGGCCGGCGTGCCGCGCACCTCGCGGGTGACTCTGCGTTCGACCACAAAGGACATGAACGGGACCGTCCCGGCGAGCAGGACCACTGCGGTGCGCGGCAACGGCCACCGCCGGCGAATCGCCAGGTCGAGCGCGACGACCAGGTAGATGATGTAGAGGAAGCCGTGCAGCGGGCCGACGATGGCGGACACGATCGGCTGGTGCGCCAGGTGATTGAGCGGCACCCCGACCAGCACCAGGATCAGCAGCCCGACGCCGACCACCCACGCCATCACGCGGTAGCGCATCAGCGCCGCGTTCACCGCGCCTGCCGCTGGTCCTGCTCGTGCAGCCAGGCGAGGTAGCGGTTGTAGGCCGCCAGCTCGTCGTCGGGCTCCTCGGCCGGCTGGTCCGCTGTTTCGGCGCGGCCCGGCCCGTACGCAGGCTCGATCGGGGGAAGGGCGGCCGGCGGATGCAGCTCCAGGCGCAGGGTCCGCCACCACCAGAAAATCGCGAAGCCGGCGAAGAGCGGCCACTCGAACGCATAGCCAAAGCTGCGGGCATTGCCCTGGTCGGCCCGGCTCAACTGCCAGCGACCCAGCGCCAGGAAAGTGCCGACGACCAGCAGCAGGACCGCGTGGCGCAGCCACCAGCGCCGCGACAGCATCAGCCTGAGCACGCTCCGAGGCTACCTTCGCACCGCCGGCCATGGACCGCGCCGCCTACGATCACCGGGTGGCCGCAACCTCCGTCGAGCGGGTCGAAGCGGTCGCCGCACCGGCCCCGGTCCGCGGCCGCCCGCTGGTTGTGCCGATGCCGGGCGACCGGGGGTCATCCTGGCTGTGGGCGCTGGCCGTCACCGGCGTTGCCGGCGCGCTGCGGTTCACCGCCCTCGGCCAGCCGGATTCGAAGATCTTCGACGAGGTGTACTACGCCAAGGACGCCCACGACCTGCTGCTGCACGGGGTGGAGCGCAACGGCACGGGGAGCGGTCCGGGCTTCGTCGTCCACCCCCCCGCCGGCAAGTGGCTGATCGCGGCCGGCGAGCAGCTGTTCGGCTACAACGCGTTCGGCTGGCGGGTGTCGGCCGCCGTGGTGGGCACCCTGTCGGTGTTGCTGCTGGTGCGGGTCGGCCGCCGGATGACCCGCTCCACGCTGCTCGGGTGCCTCGCCGGCCTGCTGATCTCCTTGGACGGCTTGCACTTCGTACAGAGTCGCACCTCGATGCTCGACATCTTCCTGATGTTCTGGGTGCTGGCCGCATTCGGCTGCCTGCTGGTGGACCGCGACGCGCTGCGCCGGCGATTGGCGGCCGGGGACCGGGCCGGCCTCCGGCTCTGGCTGGTCGCCGCCGCCGGCTGCCTCGGCCTCGCGCTGGCCACCAAGTGGAGTGCGATCTGGTATGTCGTGGCCTTCGGACTGCTCTGGTTCGCCTGGGACTGCGGGGCGCGCCGGTCTGCCGGTGTTCGCCGGCCGGTCCGCGCCACACTGGCGGCCGACGCGCTTTGGGCGCTGGTCTGCCTGGCGCTGGTGGCCGGCGCCTACACGGTGTCGTGGGCCGGCTGGTTCCTCAGCGACGGCGGCTACGACCGGCACTACGGCGGGAGCGCACTGGCCGGCTGGATCCACTACCAGCAGGAGATCCTGCGGTTCCACACGCACCTCACGGCGCACCACACATACGCGTCCCAGCCGTGGTCGTGGCTGCTGCTGGGCCGGCCGGTCGCCTACTTCTACAGCGCACCGCGCGATTGCGGCGCGCCGTCGTGCTCGCGCGAGGTGCTGGCCATCGGGACCCCGGCGCTGTGGTGGCCCTTCGCCGCTGCCCTGGTCGGCGTCGCCTGGCGGTGGCTAGCCCGGAGAGACTGGCGGGGGGCGGCCATACTTGCCGGGGTCGGCGCCGGCTTCCTGCCGTGGCTGCCCTACCCGCACCGCACCATGTTCTTGTTCTACGCGCTGCCGGCGCTGCCGTTCCTGGTCCTGGCGACCACTGTGTGCGCCGGCCTCGCTCTTGGGGGGCCGCTGGCCGGCTACTGGCGCCGGGTCACCGGTGCGCTCGCTGTGGGCGCGTATGTGCTGCTGGTGGCGGCGAACTTCGCGTTCCTGCATCCGGTCCTGGCCGGCGACACCCTTTCGTACGAGCAATGGCATCAACGGATGTGGTTCAGCGAATGGATCTGACATGGATGTAACCGACTGGTATCTCACCGCCGCGCAGCGGGGCAACCCGGCAACCGTGCTCGACAGCCGGCATGCCGGCGGGGAGGCGTGGACGGCCGGCAACCAGGTCACGCCACTCGTGCACGGTGCCACCTATTTCGGCGAACTGCTGGCGTCGGTGCGTGCGCTCGAGGCCGGCGACCTGCTGATGTTCGCAGACTGGCGGGGCGACCCCGACGAGCGGCTGGCCGGGATCGGGACCGAGGTGGGCGCCGTGTTCTGCCAGGCCGCCGCCCGCGGGGTGGTCGTTCGCGGGTTGATCTGGCGGTCGCACCTGGACCGCTTCCAGTTCTCGGCCAGCGAGAATCGGCACCTCGGTACCGAGATCGAGGCGGCCGGCGGCGAGTGCCTGCTCGACATGCGGGTGCGTACCGGCGGGTCGCACCATCAGAAGTTCGTGGTGCTGCGGCATCCGGGGCGGCCGGAGCGCGACGTCGCCTTCGTCGGCGGTATCGATCTGTGTCACGGCCGGCGCGATGACGCCGAGCACGGCGGCGACCCGCAGCGGCAGTCGATGGCGAAGGTGTACGGCCAGCGACCGCCCTGGCACGACATCCAGGTGGCGATCCGCGGGCCGGCGGTCGGCGACGTCGAGGCGGTGTTCCGCGAGCGGTGGGACGATCCGACCCCGCTCAGCCGCAATCCGCTGCACATCCTGCGCGACCGCATGCAACACACCGACACCAGCGCCGGCCGGCTCCCGGCGCAGCTGCCCGACCCGGCACCGGTCGGGACCCAGGCAGTCCAAGTGCTCCGGACGTACGGCTATCGGCGGCGGGGTTATCCGTTCGCACCACAGGGCGAGCGCAGTGTCGCCCGCGGCTACCTGAAGGCGGTGCAGCGAGCCCGATCACTGATCTATCTGGAGGATCAGTACCTGTGGTCCGACGAGGTGGCCGACCTGTTCGCCGGGGGGCTGCGGGCCAACAAGCGGTTGCACCTGATCGCCGTGCTTCCCCGCTTTCCCGACCAGGACGGGAAGGTGTCGATGCCGCCCAACCTGGTCAGCCGGGAGTCCGCCCTGCATGCCGTGCAGCGCGCCGGCGGCGACCGGGTGGCTGTGTACGGGTTGGAGAACCGCGCCGGCATCCCGGTCTATGTCCACGCCAAGACGTGCGTCATCGACGACGTCTGGGCCGCGGTGGGTTCGGACAACCTCAACCGCCGGTCGTGGACCCACGACTCCGAGCTCAGCGTCGCCGTTCTCGACGAGACGCCCGACGGTCGCGCGCCGACCGACCCGGGCGGCCTCGGTGACGACGCTCGCCGCTACGCCCGCGATCTTCGGCTCCAGTTGGCCCGTGAGCACCTCGACCGGGCTGACGACGCCGGCGACGAGGACCTGCTCAGCACCGAACGCGTCTTCGAAGCGTTCGCCAGCTCGGCCGACCGCCTCGAGGCCTGGCATGCCGGCGGCCGCGCCGGCGACCGGCCGCCCGGCCGGTTGCGCAAGTATCCGGTGCCCCGCCTGTCGCTGGCCACGCGGACGTGGGCGACGCCGCTGTATCGGGTGCTGTACGACCCCGACGGCCGACCGTCCGACCTCCGGCGCCGGCGCACCTTTTGACGGGCAGGGGGGTCCGGGTCTACCTCGAGGTGGGCAAGACGTGGGTGTTCGCCGCCGCGCTGGACTGGCCCGGCTGGTGCCGGCGCGGCCGCGGCGAGGAGGCCGCAATCGACGCCCTGCTGGACTACACCGACCGCTACGCAGTGGTCGCCGGCAGCGGTTTCGCCCCCGGTGAGGTGCGCGTCGCCGGGCGGGTGACCGGCACGATGAGCACGGACTTCGGCGCCCCCGACGCGCATGGCCCCTGGGACGACGAGCCGCTCTCGCCGGCCGAGGCGGGCCGCCAGGCCGGCCTGCTCGACGCGTCGTGGCGCTACTTCGACCAGGTCGTCCGCGATGCGCCGGCGGAGTTGCGTAAGGGCCCGCGCGGCGGCGGCCGCGACCGCGACGGCATCGCTGACCACGTACGGGAGGCCGAGCGCAGTTACGGCCGCAAGGTGAGTGTGCGGGTGCCGCCGCGAACCCCGTGGCCGGAGCAACGCGCGGCCCTCCTCGGGGCGCTGCGCGCCGGCCCGCCCGGCGGCACCTGGCCGGCGCGATACCTCATCCGGCGCTGTGCCTGGCACGTTCTGGATCATGCGTGGGAGATCGAGGACCGCCGCGGGTGAGGCAGCCAGCCAGGGGTAGAGTCAGCACCCATAAGTCACTCTTCGGGGGGAATTCCAATGTTCGGTCTCTATTCCCTGCTGCTCATGGTCAGTGGCGCGCTACTCCTGGCTGTCGGCGGCGGCCTGGGCGGGCAGAGCAAGCTCTCCCGGGTCCTGAACATCCTGTTCGGCCTGGGCTTCCTGGGCTATGGCTTCTACCTGGAGTTCTTGTTCAAGGGCGGCACCTACCGCATCTTCCTGTACGCCTTCGTGGTGCCGGTCCTGTTGCTCGTCAACACGTTCAAGGCGCGCAAGGCCGCGAAGGATGCCCGCGAGAAGTCGGTGTATGCGCAGCCCGCACACGGGCAGCAGTTCGCCCAGCCGCAGGCGCCGACCGGGCCGCCGGCAGAGACGCCCGCCCACTAGATCGCCCGCCTCGCGCAGACTCTCCGTGGCAGAGGCGGCGCTCCTGGCCCTTCGACCAGCTTCCGACTAGTCTGAATTGATGACGACCGTCGGCGCCTATGAGGCCAAGACACACCTCTCTCGCCTACTCGAACAGGTGGAAGCCGGGGAGACCATCACCATCACCAAGCACGGCCGGGACGTCGCAAGGTTGGTGCCCGTCACCCCCAGGTCCGCTCCCCCCGACGGGGTCATCGCTGCGCTTCGCGCGGCCCGCCAAGGCGCCCACCGGGGACGGAGTTCGGTCCGGAGGATGATCGATGAGGGTCGCCGCTGATGCCGTTCGTGATCGATACGTCGGTCACCATGGCCTGGTGTTTCGAGGACGAAGCCACCGAGGAGACAGAGGCCGTGCTCGACAAGTTGCGAACCGACCGAGCCGTAGTGCCGGCTGTCTGGCAGCTGGAAGTCATCAACGTGCTCCTCGTCGCCGAACGGCGCCGGCGGATCACCGAGGCTAAAGCCGCCCGGTTCCTCGACCTGCTCCTCCACCTACCGATCCTGGTCGATGAATCACCAACTGACACGACTGCGGTACTCGCGGCCGGGCGACGTCACAACCTAAGTTCCTACGACGCCGCGTACCTGGTCCTCGCGGAGAAGTTGGCGGCCGCCTTGGCCACTCTTGACGACGGGCTCCGCTCCGCGAGTCGCGGCGCCGGCGTGCCGCTGCTGATCGGCGCGTGACGACGACGGCGATCCCGCGGCGAGGTGCTGGAGGTAATCGATAACGCGGTTCGTGTCGAGTGCCGATCCGCGGGCGGCAACGATGCCGTCCGGCCTGACGAGCGCGAACGAAGCGCCTGCGTCTCCGCCGACGATCTCGACAAGTTCGGCGAAGGCGTCAAGGCCACCTGCCGTGAACGCGGCGCGGGTCCTGTCGTCCGACACGACGAGGACGTGGCGACCGAGCCGGAGCACGCGGTACAGCGTGGTGTCTCCGGCGGACCCGCGCACCTCGATGTCAGGGACCCGATCGCCCGGCTTGGGCCGGCGCCGGATGCCGTCCGGCCGGATGAGCGGGCTGTCGGGGTACCCGATGGATACTTGCGACAGTCGGCGCGCGGCCCGCTTCTGCACGATCGGCAGGCTGGTCGCAGCCGGCATGGCGGCGTCCCGTACGGCACGCTTGACCGGGTTGCGCAGAAGCCCCCAGCCCAAGATCCTGTCGGTGAACCCGAGGGTGTTCGCGGCCACCGGCAGCCGCTCCCGCTCGTAACTGTCGAGCAGGCCGTCGGGGGCGCCGGCGGCCACCAGGGCCAGCTTCCAGGCCAGGTTGTTCGCGTCCATCATTCCGGTGTTCATGCCCTGCCCGCCGGCCGGGGAGTGGATGTGTGCCGCGTCGCCGGCAAGCAGCACCCGGCCGCGCCGGTAGGCGGTGATCGATCTGAGGTGACTGCGGAAGCAGGCCATCCATCCCGGGTCGGAGACGGTCATGGACCGCGGCGCCCGCTGCTCGACGGCTTCCTGAATCTCGTCGAAAGTCGCCGGCCGTCCGCCTCGATCACCCGCGTTGGGCAGAACGACGCGCCAGCGGCCCCGGCCGAACGGCAGGCAGACCAGCGGCAGAGCGTTCGGACGGTAGAAGATGTGCGACGAGTCCTCGCTGCCGACCCCGTCGAGCGCGAGGTCGGCCAGCAGGAATTCCTGCTCGTAGGACCGGCCCTCGAACGCGATCCCCAGCTCGTCCCGTACCCGGCTGTGCGCACCGTCGCAACCGACGACATACGTCGCGCTCAGCTCCGTCTCGCAGCCGGTGCCGTCGCGCACCGTCGCGTCGACGCCGCCGCCTCGTTGGGCGAGCCGCACCAGTTCCACGCCCTGCTCGATGGTTCCGCCGAGCTCGTTTACGCGGGCCCGCAGAAGTTGTTCCGTCGTGCACTGGGGCAGGTTGAGGATGAATCCGTAGCGCGAGCCGTTCCGCCGCATGTCGAGGTTCAGCAGGCTGCGCTGCCCAGCGTACATACGGAAGTGAGAGACCTGATGGCCATGCGCCACGAACGTGTCGGCCAGGTCCATCGTGTCCAACAGTTCGAGGGTGCGGGCGTGGACGCTGACGGCACGGCTCTGCGGCGTCGGCCCCTCGGCCTTGTCGATGATCCGGGTCGGGACGCCGCGGGCCAGGAGCTGCGCGGCCAGGACCAGGCCGGTGGGACCTGCGCCGACGATCAGCACCTGGAATCGGGATGTCTGGGTTGTCATGACGCCACGGTGGGCGATACCGGCCACGGGATCGTCGGAAAAATTACGTAGCCTGCTACGTATTTCGCGGCAGCAGGCCCTCCTGGTGCGCCCAGGCAGCGAGTTGGGTGCGGCTGCGGAAGCCCAGCTTCGTCAGGATGTGGTCGACGTGTCCCTCCACCGTCCGGACCGAGACGTACAGCTTCACCGCAACCTCGCGGTTGCTCAGTCCGCGCGCTACCAGGACAGCCACCTCAGCCTCGCGGCGGGTCAGCCCGGGCACCGACGCGCCCGGCGGACGGTCTTCGGGTTGATCAGCCAGTCCGAGCTCGACTGCCTCGGCGAGCGAGAGCTGGCTTCCCTGCCGGAGCAACTCGGCAGCGTTAGCTCCGAGTGTTTCGTAGGCCGGGGCGAGCCACCCGTCCAGCATGGTGCGCATCGGCCGCGGCCGATCGGTGTGGTTGACCCGCTCGTACTCGTCGGCGGCGCCGGCCAGCATCAGCGCGACCCTCGGCCGGCCAGCCTTCGCCGCGAGGCCAGCCAATGCCCCGAGCCCGACCGGGATCGCGAACACTTCACCGATGTCGACGATGCCGGGAACGCCCGCGGCCAGGGCGGCTCGCGCCGCGTCCAGCTGACCCGTCTCGATGCGGCAGACACCGAGCAGCTGCAACGCCCGCGCGCCCAGGGCCCGGAGGCCGAGCGCGGCGGAGATCTCGGCGCATTGCTCGAAGCGCTCTGCGGCCTGCGCCGGGTCACCGCTTGCCATCAGGGGAAGGCCGGAAAACCACAGCGCAGCCGCAACGCCCGGCTCGTTCCCCGCCGCGGTCTGCAGCTCCAGGGCCCGGGCGATGTCGGCCGTCTGTCCGGCGTACTCGCCACTTCCTCCCCTGCTGCGGCCGCGGTAGAACAGCGCGGTGCCCTCGCCGACCAGGTCGCCGATGCTCTGCGCGCGGGCCATGCTGCGCTCCAGCAATGCATTGGCCAGCCGGTAGTCGCCTTGGTCGGCCGCGAGCCAGGCGAGGCCGTTCATACCTTGTACCCACTCTGGGTCGTCCTCGCCGGCCAGGTCCAGCAGTGCCGTGAGCCGTTGCCTGCCCTCGGAGAAGTGCCCGCGCGCCGACCAGAAGGCGGTGAGCCGGTTGGCCAGTAGCAGGCCAGCACCAGGATCCTCCCGGGCAAACCAGTCCAGGGCGGCGCGGAAGTTGTCGGAATCGAGCTCCAGCAGGTCCAGGCCCTGCCCGCCCGGCCAGAGCGGAGGACGGTCCAGGCCCGCGGCCATGTGCAGGAAGTGCTCGGCGTGCGCTGCATGGACAGCGCGCGCCTCACGCGTACTGCTCAGCTGCTCAGTCACGAATTCTCGGACGGTCTCGAGCATCGCGTATCGCGGCTCGGCCGGCGCCGCTACCGGTACGGTGGGGACCGCCAGCCGCAGCAGGCCGTGGTCGACGAGTTCCTGCACCGCCTCGATAACCGGCACGTCAAGGGCGCCCGCGCATGCCGCTTCGAGGCCGGACAAACCGATCCCGCCTCGGAAGACCGAGCAGGCCGCGAACACGTGTCGCGCCGGCTCGGAGAGCAGGTCATGACTCGCGGCGATCGTTGCGCGCAAGGTACGTTGCCGGTCTGGCACGTCGCGATCGCGCGCCACCAGCAGGCCCAAGGAGTGCTCGAGGCGGGCGTGGATAGCGTCGGGCGAGAGCGCGGTGACACGGGCGGCCGCCAGTTCGATCGCCAACGGCAGGCCGCCGAGGCGAGCGACGATGCCGGCTACCGCGCGGGCGTTGTGATCGTCGATCGAAAACCCGGGCGCCAGAGCACCGGCGCGGGCGGCAAACAACTGCGCGGACTCACACGCTGCGACCGACCGGGCAGATGAAGCTTCCTGCTGTTCGGGTACGCGTAGCGGCAGCAGGGGAAAGAGCTGCTCGCCCGCCAGGTGCAAACGGAGTGCGGCTCGTGACCACGATCGCAGTCGAGGGCACTCGGCGAGCAGTCCTTGGACGAACCCGCCCGCCGCGATCACCTGCTCGAAATTGTCAAGCACGAAAAGCAGCTCTAAGTCTGCGAGGTACTCGCTGAGGTCATCGAGCAGCGATCCGCCTCTCGAGTCCTCATCCCGATGCCCTGCGCGATGGACACCGGGACCAGCACGGGATCTCTGATCGCTGCCAGTGCTACGAAGCGCACGCCGTCGGAAAAGTCCTGGACCACGCGCCCGGCCAGCGCGATCGAGAATCGAGTCTTGCCGCTGCCGCCAGGCCCGGTCACCGTCAGCAGCCGGTTGGCGGCGAGGAGATCCCGAGCCTGCGCGAGCTCGGCCTGGCGGCCGATGAAAGTTGTCCTCGGTCGCGGCAGGCGACGGGTGCTCAGCTGGTCGGCCATCGTCCTCCGTGCCCCGTGCACGCGCGCCCCGATGCTCTCACCGATTGCGGGCCGACGCAGCGGTTCACCACCGCCGCCGGGGACCATGCCGGGGACGGATCACCGACCGAGGAGCGAAGCGACGAGCTCGCGTCGGCTGCGTATGTCAAACTTGTCGAATACGCCTTTGAGATGCTCCTGGACCGTGTGCTGCGAGATGTGCAGGGCGGCCGAGATCTGACGGGTGTCGCGACCTTGAAGAACCATCGCGGCGACCCGCTCCTGGGACGGGGTGAGTCCGTGGGCTGCGAATACCATCGACTCGAGCCGGCCGGGGCTCGCCGCTTCGAGGATGATCGCGATCTGCCGCTGCTCCCCGCGCAGCCAGGTGGCTCGGATCGCGAGCCACTCACCGGCGGACGTGCGTAGCCGGACCTCGGGTTCCCGGACGCCAGTGGCGGCGTCGTCGCTGCGCCGCACCAGATCGGTTGCCAGGCCCTGCACCACCAATGGCAGCGGGTGAGAGCTGGGCCAATCCTCGTCGCGGATCCGGGCCAGCCAGGATT
>JALZAK010000072.1 GCA_030948385.1 Actinomycetota bacterium | reverse complement strand
GTGCCACCCGGTGGACTGGGCGCCGGCGCGGCCGGTGGCGGCGGCGAGTGGGCTGCCACCGGCGCGGGTGGTGGTGCCCCCGTGAGCTCGACGGCCGGGGACGGCAGTCCGCCGGCGCGGGGAGGCGCAGTGGGGTCTCCCCCTTGCAAGGCCGTGTGTGCAGGCGGTGTGCCGGGAGGCCGGGGAAGCTCGGTAGACGAGGGCACCGCGGGCTGCCGCAAGCCCGTGTCTCTCGCCGGTACTTCCACCGACAGACGGGGGGCGCGCTCACCCGACTGTGCCGGCGATGCGTGTCCTCCCGTGGCACTGCGCAGGAGATCGACGGTGCTGTATACGTTGAGGCCGAAGGGTATGAGGTGATCGGCGACGGCGTTCCAGTCGCCCGCGCGACCCGCATCGACAATGGCATGTCCGTGGACTACGACCTGGTAGATCGGATTGATCGCATTTGCTTCGAGCACCGACGCGAGGGCCGCGCCACGGGCACCCCCCCCGAGAGCGTGCGTCTCGACGGCCCATCGCCGCCGCTCTTCATCGCTACTTCGAATCGCGTCGCGGGCTAGGGCGCCGAGGGGGCCGGGCGCGCGAACGAGAGCCCTAGCAGGGATGCCACAGACACTCGGCACATGAGCGGTGTGCATGACCTGCCCCGCAAGTATGAGCGGTGACATCGGGGGCGCGACCGTCGTGAGCAGCACCGGGTCCCCGGACTCGCTGGAGACGAATTGCCGCACGTAGCCGCTCACCATGTCCGCGTAACTGGCCCGGATGTGGGCCTCCACGCCTGCGCGGATTGACGCCAGCTGGGTCTGCAGGTGGCGGGCCGTGGAATGGACCTCGCCGGCGACTTGCCTGCCGCCTGCTATGAGGGTCCGAGCACGCTCGACACTGACCCCGGTGAGCCCGTGCACGGCGGCCGAACCGCCTTGGTCCAGTGCGCGCTCAGCAACGGCCAGTGCGGTGTGCAGGGGCGACTGAGGTCCGGCGGCCTCGACGACAAAAGCCACTTGGCCCGCGAACAGCGCCGATCTGACGGATGGTTCGCCGAGCAGCGAGATCACGTGGGCTGCGAGGGCCCGCGCCTCCTCGGGGGTGGGGACACGGACGTCAATGGGCCGTTCCGTGTCACGAGGTGTTGTTGATTGGTCCCTGTTCCCGGCGAGCAACTCGGCCGCGACGGCGGCACGCTCGGTGATCGAGGCGGCCTTCGACATGTCCTGCCCGAGCCCGGCTTTCGAATCCGCGTTGGACGGCGACTGCTCGGCGTGCGCGACGGCACCGGCATGAGGGGTCAGCAACGCAACCGGAGTTACGGGTTGGCCGCTGCCGTGCGACGCTGGTTCGCCGTCCTCGTGTTCGTCGCCGCCATCTCTTTCAGCCGTCCGACCTTCCAAGCTGTCCGCGATGTTTTGGTTGACGCGTTGCGAGAACTCCGGATCACGGCCGGAGCCGTGGGCGGCCGTCTGGGGCGCGCCGTGGTCGGCGGCCGCTTTTTCGCCAGCGTCCTGCTCTCCCTTTTGAGCGCCGGCCGTACTGTGCTCGCCCGCGGTAGGTGCGGCAAGCCTGGACTCACCCGCGACGAGGCCAGCCGCCCCGGGCTGGCCAACGGCCACCACGGGTTGTGCCTGCGAACGGGTATCCCCGACGTGCTCGCTCTCGAGCGATCGGGCGGCCGCTGGCGCAGGCCCCTGTCTGTCGCTGGAGGGGATGGCCGGGTCGGTCGGGCCGCTGCCCCGAGGGGCCGTCGAATCCGTGCCACCTGAAGCATTGTCGGGCCGGGGCACGTCGGCGTACTGGGACTTGTCGCCCGAGCCCTGTTTGCCGAGGGCGTCGACGTCGCCACTGGCACCCACCCGGCCGGAGAGCGCGACGGGCGCACCGGTGTCGCCCGAGCCGGGACGCTCGGTCTCGGGCGCGCCTCCATCCGCATGGCCCGGCGCAGCGGCCTTGTCATTGCCGTCCGTGCCGTCCTTGGATGGCTCGAGCGCCGCGGTGGCCTCGGAGGACATCGGTGCCTGGGGGGACGCCTCCGGTGGTGGATTTACCGGCAGGGCGGGGCTTGATTCGCCGACGGGTGCGTCATCACCCGGCGGGGGTGTCATGACACGCCCTCGAGCGTCTCCGCCGGGGGGACGACGTCATCTCGCGGCGCAACGGCCAGCACCCGGTCGAGAACTGCGAGCCGGGCATTCGCCGGCGGTTGGGTCTGACGCATCAGCGCCTGCTGAGCCGTGCACAGCGACATGGCAACAGCGGCCTTCTGTAGTCGTCGCCAGGTTTCTGCCGGTAGGTCGGGAGTGGGGAACTCGATCGCGTGTACGGCGACATCGGCGGCTTGGACCCAGACTTGCTGGGCTGGATCGACGCCCGACTCCGCGGGATGGAAGGCAATGTCGGCCATGGTCACCAGAACCTCGTCGGTGAGCCGGGACGCCGCGGCGTGCCGATGTCGGCAGGTTCCGTCGGGACAGACGGCGCCGCACCGGGGGAAGGCGTCCCCTGACCGCACGCTCGCGGCCTCGACCTCCCGGGCGTACGCGCGGGCGAACTCAGGCTCGCTGTCCCGAGACAACACAGCATCGCCGAGCGCATAGGCAATCCGCAGCATGGCGTCGAATGGCCATGAACACTGCGCACCGCGCGTCCGTGCCCAGACCTCGGCGGCACGATAGACAAGGCACTCGAGCATGCGGTCCGCCGCATCGGCGCGGGTCACCGCCGCCCGGGCAGCCATTTCGATCTCCGGCCAGAGGCGGGTCGCCGACCCCGCGTCGAACATGAGGGTCTGCGCCACCCGCGAGAACAGTTCCGTCACGTTCGCGGTGAGGGCCACTCTGGCGTCCTGGCAACTGTCCAGCCCGCGGCACTCCATGCGGCAACTCGACGGGCCGTCGTCAACTGCGATCTCAGGGTCGGTCAGCATGCCGAGGTCCGCGCCGGCAGACATCTGCACCAGGATGGGAGCATCCTGGCCCTCCGCGAACACGGCGGCCTGGCCTGCGCTCAGCGTGGCCAACGCCCGCCGCTGTCGGTCGTCCATCACCATGGCGCTGCCGAGCGCCATCCGGTCGTCGTCCGCCACAAGCCGGTGCGCGATCTTGAGGTTGGAGTTCTTGATCACTTCCGTAGCGAGCTTCACCGGCACCTGATCCGCGACGAGAACGCCCTGGCCGTAGCTGCGGGTTTCGGCGAGCAGGTTTGCGAATGATTCGACGGCCTTCGCCCTGGGGTTTGCCGCGTCCGCCGTCCCCGGTGACTGGGCGCGGGTCAACAGCCGGTGCGCTTCTTCGACGACGAGAAGGTGCCGCAGCCGCCGGCTGGGTCCCTGGGCCCGGCGGTGCTCGGCCAGTCGGACGAGCAGCAGCCCCATGAGGAATGCTTGATCCTCCTCGTCAGCCAGCCGCTCCAGCTCGAGCACGACGGGACGGTCGAACAGCTCCTCCGCGGGCGTGGACCGGCGGGTGTCGAGCATGCGGCCCTTGCCGCCGACGGTGAGTCCGCTGATTCGCGTGACCAGCGCCGCTCGCATATTGGCCGTAACCTCGCCGCGGTAGCCCAGAGTGTCGATATACGCCTCGACCTTGTCGTGGAGCTCCGACATGGTGGGGAATCCAGACTCCCAGTCGGCGCCGACCTCGAGTCGGCGGTTGGTGTTGCGCCCCAGATCCCATCCGTAGTCGGCGTACAGCTCGTGCAGGCAACGTTCGAGGATCTGGGGCAGCGGAGCCCACAGGCCGAAACTGGCGCTGAAGAGCGACTTGAGCATGTCCAGGTGCATCGCGACGGACGTTCCCGAGCTCGGCGCCAAGGGGTTGACCCGCAGCGGCGCGACCTGTTCATCCCCGGCAGTAAAGACGCGCAGCCGACCGGCCAGAGCCGGAAGCGACGCCAGGGCCCGATACTCGGCCTTCGCCGGCTCGATGACCATGAATGGCACATCGCGCTCGGCGAGCTCGGCGAGCACGTGCCGGATTGTGGTGCTCTTGCCGGACCCGGTCACCCCGCACACCAGGACGTGCTTGGTCAGGGAGTCGACGGGAACCTCGACCCTCTCCGACGTGGGCCTGCCGGCGTGCACAACCGTGCCGAGCCCGATCGTGTCCCCGCCGGCCGCCACCTGCAGGGTGGCGACGCTGTCGAACCGTGCGACCGCGTCGACGGCGAATCCGGGCGCCTCCTGCTCGGGCAGATGAATGTAGGCCGCGAGACGATCCGACGTCAGGATCGTCTGCAGCTCGAAGGGCCGCGACAGGTAGGTACTCCCGGCGACGCCCGGCACCTGCGGGAGCGCCCATCGCTGCGCCCATAGCAGGGCGGCGGCCGTGCGGTGGGTGCGCACCGGATCGGGAATCGACTCCTTGCCCGAGAACGTGCTGCGCCACACGCTCTCCAGCCTCGGCAGGCTCCGGCCGTCCCCGCACAAATAGACCGCCGTACGCCACGCGCCGATCGTTGAGGCGGTGGCCAGAACCTGCAGGTACTTTTTCAGCATCTCCAGGTAGTCCGCACACAGCGGCGACGGCAGGCTCTCGGCGTGCGCCGCCTCCTGGACCCACCGCATCTCCGAGATCGCTTCGTCGCGCAACCGTTCGACGCGTTGATCGGCTAGTGGTTGGGCGAGCACGACGACCTGGAAGGCCTCACCGGGCAGGCTTCGGATGATGCGGTCGTACGCAACGACCCCGTCGTCGGCTCCCGGTGCCTTAACTGACGGCACACCGAGAACGAGATCGGCGGCTGTGGCGGGCACCGTGGCCCCCTCGGTCGGCTCGAGGTGGACGACGGGGTAGAGACTGGCGAGCACTGCAGCTAGCACGCCCGCTCGGTCGTCAAGCTCGCCTGGGCGCAGGTCCGGCTGCGAGGTCCACACCCCGATCTCGACCGAGACGCGGCCGTCCGCCCCGCTGAGCGTGAAGGCGATCGGGCTGCCGTATCCATGCAACCCGGCGAGCAGGCCGACGGTCGGGAGCTGGAAGGAATCGGGGGGCAGCGACGCGATGCGCTCGAACGCCGCCCCGAACTTCTCGTCGCGACCGATGCCCGCTACCCGCCACAGCCGGCGTCCCGCCGCAGACGGCCGGAACTCCTCGCACTTCTGGGGAAACTGCGGTGGCGCAGCACGAACCAGGTAGTCCATCCCGCCGGTGATGCTGCGGGCATCGGTGGGGGACGATGCATGCCGAGCCCCGTCGAAGGCTCGTGGTCGCGGGCGGTCAGGTGACATGGCACGTGCCGCCCGCGAGTTGGGACATTGCGTCATTGAGGCGCGCCGAGACGTCGGCGTTCTCCGGTTGCAACCCGGCCTCGGCCTGGGTGAGCTGATCTAGGGTCGCGAGGCGCGGCAGGGTGAGCAGCCTTCGGCGCACGTCGGTGAAGAACTGGTTCAGCGCGGGCATGAGGGCGGCCACCCGGTCGCGCCGCGACTGGCGAACGATCGGCGTCGGGTGCGAGAGCAGGAGTTGATACGTGTCTCGGGTCGCCAGCACCTCGCTGTCGAACGCATTCAACACCAGTGTTCGATCAACCCGATTCTGGGCGTCGAAGGTCAACGACGGCCGCGACGCGGAGATCTTGGCGAGACGCTCGCACGTGCCGTGGACTTCCTGCTGATACTCGTTCAGGCCCATCGGGGTGTTGTTGTAGACCTGCGGCACGAACCGCACGGACAGGCCCAGGGCGAGTAGAACGACGACGGCCAGTAAAGCCTCGGCGCGCCGGCCGTAGCGCCGGCCGAACCCCCCCATCGCCCCCGTCGAGATACCCCCGCCGGTCGTGACGTTCTCGACCTTCTTCGCGTACAGCGTGCCGTTGTGGAACTTCCCACCGACCTGCACCCGCTCGCCCTCGGCGATGTAGCCGGTGATCGTCATCCCGCGCATCTCGACGGGTATCGGCTGAAGACGGTTGCCGCGCTTGTCGTAGCGCTCCAACCGGAAGTTCACGATCTGCGCGGTGGGGAGCCGCCGGTGGGTCTCGATCCGCTGCTTGAGGTTGGCCACCGTGCCAGCGGCGCGGACATTGCCCCTGCGGGGCAGGGCGGCACTCGATCTGCCGGCGTCAGGGGGCGAGGTACCCACCGACGCGGCGCTACGCCGGACCGCTACGGGCTGTCGGTCGTCCGCCGGACCGGTCCAGACATCGGAGCCGTCGCGTTGATCGGCGGCGGGGGGCTCCCTGGGCGGACGTGTGGGATCGGTGGATTCGTTCACGGCCCGACCTGCAGGGTCACCTTCGCCCCGGCACTGACGACAGTGCCGGGATCCGGCAGTTGTTTGGTGACCAACGAGGAAGCCGGGCCGGGCCGGGCCGGAATCCAGAACAGGCCCAACCGGGTCAGTGCCTGCTCCGCGGCGTCCAGCCGCATGCCCACCAGGTTGGGCACGGTGACCGTTGCGGGTGGTCCCGCGATCGTCAGGATGATGGTCGTCCCCGGCCTGACGCTGCTCCCCGCTGCCGGACTTTGGGTGAGCACCGTGCCGGCTGCCACGGATCCGTCGGGGCGGTTGACCAGGCGGCTCACTAGCCCCACTGCGGTGATGGCGCGGCTCGCTGCGGCCACATCGACACCGGTGACCGCGGGAACGCGGACGGTCACGATAGGGGGGATGGGTGTGACAACCGGCGGCGCCGAAGGCGCGGTCGAGGGCGGGGTCGAAGCCGCGGGCTGCGTAGCGACGGCGGTCGACAAGGGCGTCGGCGTCGAGGGGCCGGTCGACAGGGGGGCCGACCGGCCCGAGTTCGCGGCAAGCAGCTCCCAGCTCGCGCCGATGGCGATGGCGATGGCGATGGCGCCGGCGAGAACTACCAGTGGCGCGTGGCGGCGCACAAACGACTCGTGGGATTCCAGCAGAAAGTCGGCGTCTGCCGGGTCGTCCCGGTCGATGTCCACTCGTGGCCTCGCGGCAGGTATCGGGGACCATGCCCCTCGGGATATGCCCCACCGCCCCGCGAGGCGTGACCTAACCGTTGGGTCAACGGCGCAAACGTAGTCTCGTCACCGCCGGGCTACAAGGGCGTTTCCAGGCGGGAGCAAAGGCGACCGAGCTGCGTGCTCCAAAGGCGAGGACCGGGTGGGCGCGGCAGGTGTCGAACCTGCGACCCCTCGCTTGTAAGGCGAGTGCTCTACCGCTGAGCTACGCGCCCCGCCGCGGCCGAGGCTACCTGGCCGGCTACGCGGTCACGCCGAGGTCGGCCAGGGCCGCCGTCCAGTGGGATTGGTCGCGTACCTCGCCGGCGCCGTTGACCACGCTCCACCGGACGATGCCCTCTCGGTCGATCACAAAGGTCGCCCGCAGCGCATAGCCAAGGCTTTCCTCGAGGACGCCGTAGCGCTTCGCCACCGCACCATGCGGCCAGAAATCCGACAGCATGGGGAAGGTGAATCCCTCCCGCTCGGCCCAGACCCGGTGGCTGGCCGCCGAGTCGACGCTGACCGTCAGCACCTGCACCTGATCGTTTTCGAAGCGAGGCAGGTCGTCGCGGATGGAACACAGCTCACCCTCGCACCTGCCCGTGAAGGCCAGCGGGTAGAAGACGAGCACCACGTGCTTGCGGCCTCGGTAGTCGGACAGGCTGACCTGCTGCCCCTGCTGGTCGAGCAGGGTGAAGTCCGGCGCCGGCTGGCCAACCGCGACCGCTGCCATCGATGCTCCTGACGAGTTGGGACGACGCAAGATTGCCCACCCTACGGGGGTCTTAGCGCCGGCCCCGCCCGCTGCGCGGCGCCACCAGGCGGGTGCCGGACCAGTCGCTGCCGGCGCTGATGCTGGAGGTCTGCTGAAGGCCGGCCGTCGGAGCCGCATCGTTGATGTCACTGGGCTCGACGTGCCCAGGGCGTCCGACCTTGGGTGTCAGCAGCCAGATCACTCCGCTGTCGGCCAGGGGTCCCAGGGCATCGACCAACGCGTCGACGAGGTCGCCATCGCCCTCCCGCCACCACAGCAGGACCACGTCGACGACGTCGTCGGAGCCCTCCCGCACGAAGTCGGCACCAATCCTTTCGACGACTGCCCTGCGCAGGCCCTCGTCGCAATCCTCGTCGTTGCCGACCTCCATCACGACCGTCCCCGAGTCGATGCCCAGTCGCCCTGCCTGGGTCCGCGTTCCCTCCGCGTGGCCGGCCGTCGCGCTCACCTGCGGGTGCCTCCTCCAGTAGCTGACAGGACGTTCCCAATTAGTGCACACATCCCGGCGGCGGGATGCAAGCGGTTCGGCTGTTAAGGGTCCACCGAATACACCGCGTACGGCCGGTCGAGCACCGCGCGGGCAACATTACGGACCGGCACTCCCCCCGCGGTCATCCCGGCCTCGCAACCCAGATGCGCGTGGCCGTGCACCGCCAAGCTGATCTGGTGCCGGTCGATCACCTGCTCCAACAGGTACGAGCCGAGGAAGGGGTAGATCTCCAGCCGCTCGCCGACCAGGGTGTCGGGCACCGGTGCGTAGTGCGTCAGGACCAGCCGGACGTCGGCCTCGAGCGTGCTCAGCGCGCGGTCGAGCCGCTGCGCCTCTGACCGCGAGTAGGAGACGAAGTCCTTCATCTCCTGCTCGCCGAAGTCGGACCCGGACGCGCCGGCGAAACCGCCCCCGAAGCCCTTCACGCCGGCAACGCCCACCCGGGTGGCGCCGACCTGCACGACTTCGGCGCTCCCGTCCAGGACCCAGATGCCTGCCGCGGCCAGCGCGCCGGCCACCGCCGCTGAGGCGCCGGCGTGGTAGTCGTGATTGCCGAGCACGGCCAGTACGGGAAGCCCGAGGTCGGCAAACTCCTGGGCCGCCACCTCCGCCTCGGCCACACTGCCATGGCGGGTGAAGTCGCCGGCGACCAGCAGCACATCGGCATCCCCGGAAACGTCGACCAGCTCCTGGCGCAGGGCGCCGCGACCGTCTACGCCGACGTGTACGTCGCCCACCGCGGCCACCCGCATGCCCGAGGGCTACCCATTCGCTATCGATGCGGAACGTCAGCCGGGCAGGAACGACAGCCGAACCTGGCGCTGCGGGTTATCCAGGTTGAGGTCGACCAGCACGATCGATTGCCACCTGCCCAGGCCGAGCCGCCCGCCCAGCACCGGCACGGTCGCGTAGGGCGGGACCAGCGCCGGCAGCACGTGCGACCGGCCGTGGCCGGCGGATCCATGGGCGTGGCGCCACCGACCGTCGGCGGGCAGCAGGTCGGCCAGTGCCGCGAGCAGATCGTGGTCGCTGCCGGCGCCGGTCTCGATCACGGCCAGGCCGGCGGTGGCGTGCGGGACGAAGACCTGGAGCAGCCCGTCGCCGGCCCCAGAAACGAAGTCCGCGCAGCGTTGGGTAATGTCGAGCACGACCTCGCGGGAGCCCGTGCTGACGGTGAAGATCTCGCTGCGCATGCCCTGCAGTGTCCCGGTTACCCGCAGGTAGGGGTGACGCGGCCCGCTGCACCCGCGAGGATGGGGAATCGCAACCCGCGGCACCCGAGCCGCCCACGCCCGAGGAGATCCATGGCCGGCAAGGACGTCACCACCGACCGGTACAGCGTCATCAGCGACGGCCTACCCAGCCAGTTGCCGGACGTCGATCCGGACGAGACCAACGAGTGGCTCGAATCCCTCGACACCGTGGTGGACGTGGCCGGCCGGGGCCGGGCCCGCTATCTGATGCTCAAGCTGCTCGAGCGGGCCCGGCAGCATCAGATCGGCGTGCCGGCGCTACGCAGCACCGACTACATCAACACGATTCCGCCCGAGCGGGAGCCGTGGTTCCCCGGCGACGAGCACATCGAGCGCCGGATCCGCGCGTACATCCGGTGGAACGCCGCGATCATGGTGTCCCGGGCGAACCGGCCGGAGCTCGGCGTCGGTGGCCACATCGCCACCTACGCCAGTGCCGCGAGCCTGTACGAGGTCGGCTTCAACCACTTCTTCCGCGGCAAGGATCACGGCGAGTCCGGCGACCAGATCTACTTCCAGGGGCACGGCTCCCCGGGGATGTACGCCCGTGCCTACCTCGAAGGCAGGCTGACCGAGCACCAGCTCGACGGGTTCCGCCAGGAGCTCTCCCACCCCGGTGGCGGCCTCCCCTCCTACCCGCACCCCCGGTTGATGCCGGACTTCTGGGAGTTCCCGACCGTCTCCATGGGGCTCGGCCCGATCAATGCCATTTACCAGGCGCGCTTCAACCGCTACCTGCTCAACCGCGAGATCAAGGACACCAGCCGGTCCCGAGTCTGGGCGTTCCTGGGCGACGGGGAGATGGACGAGCCCGAGTCGCTCGGCGCCATCGGTGTTGCCGCCCGGGAGGAGCTCGACAACCTGATCTTCGTCGTCAACTGCAACTTGCAGCGACTCGACGGTCCGGTACGCGGAAACGGCAAGATCATCCAGGAGCTGGAGTCCTACTTCCGCGGCGCCGGCTGGAACGTCATCAAGGTCGTGTGGGGGCGGCAGTGGGACGAGCTCTTGGCCCGTGACGTCGACGGCGTGCTGGTCAACCGGATGAACACCACCCCGGACGGGCAGTTCCAGACCTACTCCACCAGCGACGGCGCCTTTATCCGCGAGGACTTCTTCGGTGCGGACCCGCGGCTGCGCAAGATGGTCAGTCACCTCACCGACGATCAGCTGCGCACCCTGCCGCGAGGCGGCCACGACTACCGCAAGATCTACGCGGCCTACAAGGCCGCGGTGGAGCACGAGGGCCAGCCGACGGTGATCCTGGCCCACACCATCAAGGGCTGGACCCTGGGCAAGGACTTCGAGGCGCGCAACGCCACCCATCAGATGAAGAAGCTGACCAAGGACGAGCTGAAGGCTTTCCGCGACCGGCTCTACCTGCCGATCAGCGACGCCGAGCTCGACGCCGGCCTGCCGCCGTACTACCACCCGGGCGAAGGATCCGAGGAGATCCAGTACATGAAGGAGCGCCGGGCCGCACTCGGCGGATACCTACCCAAGCGGGTCGTGCGCGCGAAGCCGTTGCCGGTGCCCGAGGTCCGCGCCTACGGCGACCTGATGAAGGGCTCCGGCAAGCAGAAGGTCGCCACCACGATGGCGTTTGTGCGGCTGCTCAAGGACCTGATGAAGGACGAGGAGATCGGCCAGCGTTTCGTGCCGGTGATCCCCGACGAGGCGCGCACGTTCGGCATGGACTCGCTCTTCCCGACCGCCAAGATCTATTCGCCGTACGGCCAGAAGTACGACGCGGTGGACCGCGACCTGCTGCTGTCCTACAAGGAGTCGGTCAAGGGTCAGATCCTGCACGAGGGCATCAGCGAGGCCGGGTCGATGGCGTCGACGATCGCCGCCGGCTCGGCGTACTCGGTGCACGGCGAGCACATGATCCCGATCTTCATCTTCTACTCGATGTTCGGCTTCCAGCGGGTCGGCGACCAGATCTGGTCCTTTGCGGACTCGATGGGGCGCGGCTTCCTGCTCGGGGCGACCGCCGGACGTACGACACTCAACGGCGAGGGCCTGCAGCACGAGGATGGGCATTCCATGTTGCTCGCGGCGACCAATCCCGCGTGCGTTGCCTACGACCCGGCCTGGGCCTATGAGGTGGCCGTGATCGTAACCGACGCGCTGCGCCGGATGTGTGGCGAGGACAGCGAGAACATCTTCTACTACCTCACCATCTACAACGAGCCGTACCTGCAGCCGGCGATGCCCGAACACGTGGATCCGAAGGCGATCCTGCGCGGGATGTACCGCTACGCCGAAGCCCCGCAGAGCGGCCGCAACGTGCCCAAGGCGCAGATCCTCGCCTCGGGCGTGGCGATCCAGTGGGCTCTGCACGCGCAGGACCTCCTGGCCCGCGACTGGGGGGTGGCGGCCGACGTCTGGTCGGTCACGTCGTGGAACGAGCTGCGCCGCGACGGGGTGGCCTGTGAGGAGCACACCCTGCTGCACCCCGACGAGCCGCTGCGTACCCCGTACGTCACCGAGGCGCTGGAGAACTGCCCCGGCCCGGTCGTCGCGGTGTCGGACTGGATGCGCGGGGTGCCCGACCAGATCGCTCGTTGGATTCCGGGCGACTACACCTCGCTGGGCACCGACGGTTTCGGCCGCTCGGACACCCGGGCTGCCCTACGCCGGCACTTCCACGTCGACGGGGAGTCGACGGCTGTCGCCGTGCTGGGTGAGCTGGCTCGGCGCGGCGAGTGCAAGCAGGAGTTGCTGCAGCAGGCGATCGATCGCTACCAGTTGCTCAGTGTGCAGCACGCCGCGCCGGCCGAGGAGGCCGACGAGGAGCCGGTCTCGGGCTGATCAGCCGGGCCGGTGGGAATGATCGGCCGTCCAGCGCAGGAGGTCCCCCGCCGGCCAGGTGTTCACGATCCGCTCCACCGGCACCGCGCATTCGGCCGCCCGGGTGCAGCCGTACAGCTGCCAGTCCAGCTGCCCGGGGGCATGCGCGTCGGTGTCCACCGCGAACAGGCAGCCGGTCTCGATCGCCATTCGCAGCAGCCGTTTCGGCGGGTCCAGCCGCTCCGGACGGCAGTTGATCTCGACCGCCACACCGAACTCGCGGCACGCCTCGAACACCACTTCGGCCTCGAACTCTGACTCCGGGCGAGTCCTCCCCCGGCGCCCGCCACTGGTCACGTTGCGACCGGTGCAGTGACCCAGTACGTCCACCTGCGGGTTGGCGACCGCAGCCACCAGCCGCGGTGTCATCTCCACCGATGGCATCCGCAGCTTGGAATGCACCGACGCGACGACCAGGTCCAGCTCATCGAGCAACTCCGGATGCTGGTCGAGCGAGCCGTCGTCGAGGATGTCGACCTCGATCCCGCTGAGCAGCCGAAACGGAGCCAGGCGCCCACCGACCTCGGCGACCACGCCGAGCTGCTGGCGTAGGCGTTGCGGCGAAAGGCCGTTGGCCACCGTGAGCCGGGGCGAGTGATCTGTCAGTACGACGTACTCGTGTCCCAGATCCCGCGCCGTGCGGGCCATCTCCTCGATCGGCGAACCACCGTCGGACCAGTCGGAGTGCGTGTGGCAGTCGCCGCGCAGGGCAGCCCGGATGTGCTCGCCGCCGCGGGCGACCGGCTCCGCGCCGGCCGCCTCCAGCCTGGCCAGGTACGCCGGCAGCTGGCCGGCAACCGACTCCGCGACAGCCTGCGCGGTCACCGCACCCACGCCGGCCAGCTCGGTCAACGTCCCGGCCGCGACCCGGGCCCGCATCTCCGCGCCCGACAGCGCTGCAACGGCTGCGGCGGCGGTGCGGAAGGCCCGGACCCGGTAGGTGGCCTCGTGCGCGCGTTCGAGCAGGAATGCGATCCGGTGCAGGTCATCGACCGGGTCGCGGCCGTTGCCGGCGACGCCGCTCACTCCGGCGGCGCTGACGAGGGAGCCGGCTCGTCAGGTGAGAGCCGGCGCTCCTGTTCGGGCTCCAGGCCGGCGTGCGGCGCGACCTCCGGCCGACCCCGTTCCCGACGCCAGGCGCTGAACGCCGCCGTCATCGCGGCGAGCCAGGCGGCGCCGAGGGCGTACCCGGCCAGCACGTCGCTCACGTAGTGGACCCCCAGCGCGATCCTGGAGAAACCGATCGCCAGGACCATCAGCACCGCAGCGGCGAGAGCCAGCCGGCGCCAGGCACCGTGCAGTACCGGCAGGAATACCAGCACGAGGACGCCGTAGCCGACGACGGCAGCCTGGGCATGCCCGCTGGGGAAGCTGTTCCCGCCGGCATGGGCCACCGGGTGGTTCAGCGACGGACGGGTGCGGTGCACCAGCAGCTTGACCAGATTGTTGAGCAGGCTGCTCAGCGGCACCGTCAAAGCCACGAAGGCGGCCAGCCGGGGTAGCCGGCGCCAGAGCAGCCAGCCGACGATCGGGACGAAGATCACCAGCCACGCGACGCTGGTGCCGGTCAGGCTGACCAGCTTCATCGCGATGACGAAGCCGTGATGTTTCACAGCGTAGGAGTGCAACTGGTCACGGGCGCCGCCGTCGAGCTCCCGCAAGGCCCTCGAGTGGTCCTCGACGAGCAGCAGCAACAGCAGGAACGGCACTGCGATCAGCACGAACGCGCCGGCGAGGAGCAGTGCCCGCGCACCGAACCTCCGGTCAGAAGGTCGCACCTGCACCGGCGCCGGCATGCAAGGTCACTTCCCCGCGGCCACGGCCTCCTACACGTGGCAGGCTTGCTCGCGTGCCGAACCCGCCGCTGGTCGCGTCGCTGCGCCGGCTGGAGCGGTCCTCTGGGGCACTGGCGACGCAGAGCGTGGCCCGGATGGACGAGCGGCTGCCGTGGTTCCGGTCCATGCCGGCCGACCAGCGATCGTGGGTAATGCTCGTCGCCCAGGCCGGGATCTCGGCCTTCGTCGAGTGGCTGCGCCAGCCCGACCGGGTGCCGGAGATCACCTACGAGGTGTTCGGGGCCGCTCCCCGGGAGCTGGCCCGCTCGGTCACACTGCAGCGGGCCGTCGCTCTCGTGCGAGTGACGATCGAGGTGGTCGAAGCCCAGGTCGAGCACCTGGCCGCACCGGGCGAGGAGGCGGCCCTGCGCGAGGCCGTGCTGCGCTATTCCCGGGAGGTGGCGTTCGCCGCCGCGCAGGTGTACGCGAGCGCAGCGGAAAACCGCGGCGCCTGGGATGCCCGCCTGCAGGCCCTGCTCGTGGACGCTCTGCTGCGCGGCGACCCCGGGGACGTGCTCGCCAGCCGATCCGCCGCCCTGGGCTGGGCCGAGATCTCGCCGGTCGCCGTCGTGGTGGGCAGCCCGCCGCCGGGGAACGCGGAGACCGTGCTCGACGCGATCCAGCGGGCCGCCCGCCAGGAGGGGATCGACGTGCTGGCTGGCGTGCAGGGCGAGCGGCTGGTCGTCGTCGTCGGCGGGGTGCAGGACGCGCTGGGCGCGACCCGCTCGCTCCTGGCCGAGTTCGCGGCCGGGCCGGTCGTCGTCGGGCATCCCACCCCCGGGCTGACCAGCGCCGGCGAGTCGGCACGCGCCGCCCTGTCGGGCGCCCGGACGGTCACCGCC
>JALZAK010000062.1 GCA_030948385.1 Actinomycetota bacterium | reverse complement strand
ATGGTGATCAGGTCGAGCAGGGCGTCGGCCCGGCGCCGGGCGGCCGGCCGCGGATCTGCGCTGCCGTCTTCGGCCGGTCGGGGGGCGGCCAGCGGGTCGATCGCCGCGGCCAGGGTGGCCCCGGCGTGCGGGTCGAGCCAGCCGGCGAGGCGGACCATCCCGTCCGCGGCCGGGGTCAAATACAGCTGCCGGCGCCCCTCCTGCTGGATGATCCGGGCGTCGGCGTCGGGGGTGCTGGTGAGAGTTTCGATCAGGGCCCGGCCGGCCCGGCCCAACAGGACCGGGTCCAACACGGTCGCCTGCCCGATCAAAAACGCCTCCGCCCGGCCGGCCACGTCGGCGGGCACCAGGGGTAGGGCGGCCATCGTTTCGGTAATCACCCGGGCGTGGCCGGCCGACAGCGCGCCGGCGGCCAGCGCGCCCCCGGTGGCGGCCAGCGGGCCGGCTAGCGCGCCGGCCAGGGCGACCGCCCGGGCCGCCTCACCCGGGTGCATCAGCAGCCCGCCCCGCAGCCAGCCCGCCGTGTCCGACCCCACCGGCGCGCCGAGGCGGCGCCGGCCGACCTCGCCGATCAGCGCCAGCTCGGCCGCAGCTAGCTGCGCCTCCGCCGCCGTCAGCTCCTCACACGCCCCAGCCAGCTCATCATCCAACAGCGACCACGAGTTGGCCTGGCCCAGCTCAGCCAGCCCAGCCCGGACCCCGGTCACCGCCGCCAGCAGCGGATGCTCCCGGGTACCAGTCGGCGCCTGACTCATGACACCAAACTATCCGCGGGGTATGACACTTTCCGCGCCTCAACGCTTGGCCGGAAACCTTTGTGTATAAAGGAAAAACAGCTCCTAGGTGTGGTAAGAACGCCGGCATGAACGACTCACCTCTGACGACACTCACGACCGTCAACATCGGCGCGCCCGACCCACACGTCCTCGCGCGCTTCTATCAGCGACTGCTCGGTTGGAACGTCGAGGCCGACGAGCCCGAGTGGGTGCTGCTAAGACCACCTGAGGGAGGTGTGGGCCTGTCGTTCCAGACCGAGGCCGACTACGTCCGACCGGTCTGGCCCGGCGGCCGCAACGACCAGCAGATGATGATGCACCTTGAGATCCGCGTCGAAGATCTCGACATCGCCGGCGCCCTCGCCGCGTCGGCCGGCGCAACCCTGGCCGAGTTTCAGCCGCAGGAGGACGTCCGCGTCTATCTCGACCCAGCCGGCCACCGCTTCTGCCTGTGGCTCGGCGCGTAGGGCCGACGCGGCCCGCCCCGCCGACTACACTCGACCCTGTCGGCTTCCCCTCCCCGTACCGAGGAGTTCTGCCCAGTGCCCAGAGGCGACGGCAGACTGACAGCAGAGCTCGACCCCTACTCCCCGGCAGCGCGCGACGCCTGCGGCGTCTTCGGTGTCTGGGCCCCCGGCGAGGACGTCGCGAAGCTCACGTACTTCGGGCTGTACGCCTTGCAGCACCGCGGCCAGGAGGCCGCCGGCATCGCGGTCAGCGACGGCTCGGGAATCGTGGTCTACAAGGAGTTGGGCCTGGTTGCCCAGGTGTTCGACGAGACGACGCTGAACTCCCTGCGCGGCCACCTCGCCATCGGCCACGCCCGCTACTCGACCACCGGCGCCTGCACCTGGGAGAACGCCCAGCCCACACTCGCCTCGACCAGCGCCGGCTCCACTGTCGCATTGGGACACAACGGAAACCTCGTGAACACCGCCGACTTGGCCCGGGCGATCGACCCCGAGGGTCGGGCACACGGCAACGAGGTCACCACCGACACGGACATCGTCGTCCGCCTACTCGCGGCCCGGCCGGACGTCTCGCTGGAGGCCGCGGCCCTCGAAGTCTTGCCGATGCTGCGAGGGGCGTTCTCGCTCGTCTTCATGGACGAGGACACGCTGTACGCGGCCCGCGACCCGCAAGGCGTCCGCCCGCTGGTACTCGGTCGGCTCGAGCGCGGCTGGGTAGTGGCCAGCGAGACCGCCGCGCTGGACATCATCGGCGCGTCCGTGGTCCGTGAGATCGAGCCCGGCGAGCTGGTCGCTGTCGACGAGCACGGGCTGCGGTCCTCGCGGTTCGCGACGGCCGAGCCCAAGGGTTGCCTGTTCGAATACGTCTATCTGGCCCGCCCCGACACGTCGATCGCCGGCCGATCCGTACACGCCACCCGGGTCGAGGTCGGGCGGACGCTGGCCCGTGAGGCACCGGTCGAGGCCGACCTGGTGATCCCGGTGCCGGAGTCCGGCACGCCGGCAGCCGTCGGCTACGCCGAGGCGAGCGGCATCCCGTACGGCCTGGGGTTAGTCAAGAACTCCTACGTCGGCCGCACGTTCATCCAGCCCTCGCAGACGATCCGGCAGCTGGGCATCCGCCTCAAGCTCAACCCGTTGCGCGACGTGATCCGCGGCAAGCGGCTGGTCGTCGTCGACGACACGATCGTGCGCGGCAACACGCAGCGCGCCCTGATCCGCATGTTGCGCGAGGCGGGCGCGCTCGAGGTGCACGTCCGGATCTCCGCCCCGCCAGTCAAGTGGCCGTGCTTCTACGGCATCGACTTCGCGTCGCGGGCCGAACTGGTGGCCAACGGGCTCGACAACGCCGGCATCCGCGCCTCGATCGGGGCGGATTCGTTGGGCTACGTGTCGCTCGAGAGCATGATCGCGGCCACCGAGCAGCCGAAGACGCGGCTGTGCCGGGCGTGCTTCGACGGCGAGTACCCGATCGCGCTGCCCGTCACGATGGGCGGCAAGCACGTCCTCGAGGGCATCGAGCGTTCGGTGCAGACGTCGATGCCCGGCCGCGAGCCCGAGCGCGCGGCCGGCTGGGCCACCGACGCGCTCACCCGGCCGTGAGTGAGCGCAGCGAGCGAACAGTGCAGATTGGGTCTTCGGTCGGCGCCTACGCCGCGGCCGGCGTCGACATC
>JALZAK010000061.1 GCA_030948385.1 Actinomycetota bacterium | reverse complement strand
TGGCAGGGCTGGCCGGCGGCGCCGCTGTGAAGTCTAGCGGTGCTCGCCCTCCGGCCGTTGACGGTGGCTGCCGGCCCGTGACTCACCCTCGGCCGGCCGACGGTCCAACTGTAGGGGCCGCAGACGCGCCCAGGTCAGGAAAAGCAGGCCTAGCACGAGCATCCCGATCCCGGTCCACAGGTTGATCCTGATCCCGTCCGCCTTCTTCAGATCGGCCGTCGAGTCCAGCAGGCCGGCGCCTCCGACGATCAGCCCGTACAGGGTGAACAGCCCGCCGATCAGCCAGCGCAGATCGAACAGCCGGGTCGAGCGGTCGCCCGGGTCTTTGAAGTCGGTGTCGTCATTGTCGTCGCTGCTCACGGCTCGCTCCTCATAGGAAGATCACAGACAGGACGGCGGTGATGCCCAGCGCGGACCAGCCGAGCAGCGCGGGCGACTCCCACCACTTGCGGGTCCGCCGCGCGATGGCCGGGTCGGGCGCCTCGGGGTCGGGGATCCCGTACACGAGGCCGGCCAACTCCGACTCCGGCTTGGGTGGGGTAACCAGGGTGACCAGTACGGTGACCAGCGCGTCGATGACGAACGCCGCGATGGCGCCGTAGAAGTTGGCCATCTGTACGTTGATCTTGTCGTGCGACGCCAGGTTGCCACCGGGGTAGAAGTAGCCGATGTGGTACGCCGCGAAGTGCGTGACGGCCGCTGCAAGTGTCCCGGCGGCCAACCCGTACACCCCGGACTTGGGCGAGGTGCGGCGCCAGAACATCGCGATGATGAAGGTCGCGAACAGCGGCGCGTTGAAGTAGGAGAACAGCAGTTGGATGTAGTTCATGATGTTGTTGTAGCCGGCCGCGATGAAGGCTGTGCCGATGCCGATCAGGATGCCGACGACCGTGACGATGCGGCCGGTCCGCAGGTAGTAGCCGTCGGGGCGGTCCTTGACGATGTAGGGCCGCCAGATGTCGTAGGTGAACACCGTGTTGAACGAGCTGACGTTGGCCGCCATCCCGGCCATGAACGCCGCGAGCAGGCCGGTCAGCGCGATGCCGAGCACACCGTTGGGCAGCAGCTTGTTCATCAGTTGCGGGATGGCATCGTTGAAGGTGGCCGCACCCTTGGCCTTGCCGCCGATGTTCTTGACCAGGACGAGGGCGATCAGACCGGGGATGATCGTCAGCGCGGGAATGAAGATCTTGGGGAAGGCACCGATCAGCGGGGTGCGCTGCGCGGCGGAGAGGTCCTTGGCCGACAAAGCCCGCTGGACCTCGGCAAAGTTCGTCGTCCAGTAGCCGAAGGACAGGACGAAGCCGAGACCGAACACGATCCCGATCCAGTCACCAAGTGGGTTGGTCGGGTGGCCCACAGCGGTGCCGCCCCACTGGCTGAACGCCGCGGCCCCGATCTTGGTCTTCTCCACCTTGTCCTGCAGGCCGCTCCACCCGCCGACAGTGTGCAGCCCCACGATGACGATGGGCACCAGGCCGGCGAGGATGACGAAGAATTGCAGCACCTCGTTGTAGATCGCGCCGGAGAGGCCGCCGAGGGTGATGTAGACCAGTACGAAGCCGGCGGAGAGGATGATGGCCAGCCACAGCGGCCAGCCGAGCAGGCTCTTGATGACCAGGGCGAGGGCGTACAGGTTGACGCCGGCGATCAACACTGCGGCGGCGGCGAAGGTGAGCGCGTTGAACAGGTGCGCGTTGCGGTCGTAGCGGCGCCGGAGGTACTCCGGCACGCTGTGCACCCGCGAGCCGTAGTAGAACGGCATCATCACCAGGCCGAGGAAGACCATCGCCGGCACGGCGCCGATCCAGTAGAAGTGGACAGTCGAGATGCCGTACTGGGCCCCGTTCGCGGCCATCCCGAGAATCTCGATCGCACCCAGGTTGGCGGAGATGAACGCGAGCCCGGTCACCCAGGCGGGCAACGCGCGGCCGGACAGGAAGAAGTCCTCGCTGGTGGCAATCGCGCGCTTGGCCAGAAACCCGATCGAGATGACGATCGTGAAGTAGATCAGCAGGATCGCGTAGTCCAGCCCGTTGACCTGCAGCAGCTTGCCGGCCTCTGCGTGCACTGAACACCTCCGTCTCGCCAGGACACGCCGGCCGCCATCGCCGGTTCGGGGCGATCATGCGCCGACGGCGGCCCGGCTACACGTCGGCGCGCCGCAGTGCGGAAATCTCGCCGGTCCGGGCCACCCGGCCGAACGCAATCGCACTGGGACGGACCACCCGTCGCAGGGCCGCCCGGTCGATGCCGACCAGCCCGAAGGTGGGCCGGTAGCCCTCGGCCCATTCGAAGTTGTCGAAGGAGGACCAGTACAGATAGCCGCGCAGGTCCACCCCCTCGTCCATCGCCCGCCGGGCAGCGCGCAGGTGGGCCTCGAGATAGTCGACCCGCTGGGCGTCATCGGCCGTGGCGATGCCGTTCTCCGTCACGACCAGGGGCAGGCCGGCGCCGGCGGCGTGGTGCAGCGCCTGCCGTAGCCCGTCCGGGTAGATCTCCCAACCCATCTGGGTGATCTGCGTCCCGGCCGGCGCGGGCGCCTGCCAGGAGCCCTCCGTAGGGTCCATCCGCATCCGGCTGTAGTACTGCACGCCGACGAAGTCGCCGGCGGTGGCCGGCTCGCTCCGCAGCGCCTCGACGTACTCGCCGCACATCAGCCGCTCGGTGCGCAGTGCCAACTCCTCGCAGGCCTCGTCGCCCGACCGGGCCGGCTCGATCGCCGGCAGTTGCAGGCACAGGCCCGGCCGGGGTGATCCCGATCCGGAGCGCAGCGCACCGACCGCGGCGCGATGCGCCGCGATCTGCACCTCGGTGACCCGGTCGAGCGCCGCGACGTCGCGGTGGCCCGGCGGGTGGTGGCCCGTGCCGTAGCCGAACATCGCGACGATCTGCGGCTCGTTGATCGTGCACGCGTACGGGATGAGGTCGCCCAAACGGACCGCGACCTGCTCGGTGTAGCGCGTGAAGCGTTCGACCGCGTCGCCGGCCAGCCAGGAGCCGCGTTCGGCGATCCACTGCGGCACCGTGAAGTGCAACAGCGTCACGAACGCGGTGAGCCCCGCGTCGGCCAGGCCGCCCAGCACCCGGCGGTAGTGGTCGAAGGCGGCCGCGCTCCACTCCCCCGGCGCCGGCTCGAGCCGGGACCACTCCAGCGACATCCGATGCGCGTTCTGGCCCAGGCCGGCGAGGAGCGCGATGTCATCGCGGTAGCGGTGGTACTGGTCGATGGCGTCACCGCTGGGCTCGGTGCAGTGCGCCCCGGCCGCCGCAGCACCGCCGTGCTCCCAGGCCCACCAGTCGTTGTTGACGTTGCCGCCCTCCACCTGGTGGGCCGCGGTCGAGCTGCCGAACAGGAAGTCGTGAGGGAAGTCGCGCACCCGTCCATGCTCGCGGTCGGCGTCGGCTACGTCATCTCGAGGGTGCTGCGCGAGTGATCACGAGATGGATGGTTCCCACCGCGATCGCAGCGGCCGGGAGTGCCCAACCGAACTTGATCTCCCCGTAGCCGTCGGGAATGGGCATCTGCATCGCGTACCGCACCCGCTGTCCGGGCCGCAGTCTGGTGACGGTGAGGCAGTTCAGCCGCAGTACCAGTCGGTGGCCCGAGGCATTCGTGTAGTAGAACTCCTCGTACGCCGGGCAGGGATCCAGCGCCAGCACGGAGCGGCCGCCGTTCGTGAGCGTCACCACGTATCTCAGCGTGCTGCCGGCGGCGACCGACGCCGGCAGGTCGAGGCTTGCCTGCAGGCCGGGATAGGCACTGACCGGAACAGGCTGTGCAGGGCCGGAATTGCCGTAGGTGGTGACGCCGAGACCGCAGCCGGCGTTGAAGGACTCGGTAAGCGAGACGGTGCCGCCTCCGGGGAGTCCCAGCATCGCACCCGTGTACGGCTCACCCGGGCCGTGGCCGCGCGCAGCAAGGGCATCGCATGCGTCACCCGTGGCGATCGTGAGGCGGGTGCGCTGCCCGGGCGCGAGGTCGACGGGCAGGGAACTCTCTTGGTCGAACTGCGTCCCGTGCACCGGCGCGAGCGTGTGGCGGCTGCCGTCCGCTCGGATGCCCATCATGCTGGTCGGATACCCCGATAGGGAGCACGTGCTGGCGGAGCTGTTCTGGAAGATCACTTCAGATCCGATGTTCCCGGCGGCGACTCCGGTGCGGCCCGCGGTCGCCGTGAGTTGGTCGGCCCGGCAGGGCGAGGACTTGACCGGGGGCGGAGGCGGCGGCTTCGGGGGCGGGGGCAGCTGGGCGGCCTGGTCGAGCCACGGCACGACCAGCGGCTTCGGCGTTGCTCGGCCGGGGTGCCGAGCCGCCGCCGGATGCTGCCTGGCCCCAGGGGCGGCGCAGGACGCGACCGTTAACACTGCGATCGCTGACACGGAAACCACCCAGGCCCAGGCACCGCGTTGTCCATCGCGGTTCGCCACGCGATCCTCTCCTTCGTCAATTGAGACGAACGAGCGGCTCGCGAGGTTGTCTGCGAAAGCTGCCTTTTCAGCTCGCCCGCCAGGCGCCGCGGGAAGGGGTGACCTCGAAGGTCTGCGGAGCGCTGAACCGGTGGCCGGCGAACGATCGGCGAACGGCCTCGTCCACAGTGGACAGGTCGGGCACCGGCACCAGGGCGATGGCCGAGCCGCCGAACCCGCCGCCGGTCATCCGGGCACCCCACGCGCCGCTGTCCCGGGCGGCATGCACAGCCAGGTCCAGCTCGGCGGTGGAGATCTCGAAGTCGTCGCGCATCGAGGCATGTGACTGGTCCAGCAGGTGCCCGACCCCGGCGAAGTCGTCACCGCGCAGCAGTTCGACTACCCGGTGCACCCGCTCGTTCTCGGTGACCACGTGCCGGGCCCGGCGGAACGTCTCATCGTCCAGCGAGCCGCGGGCGGCTTCCAACGCCGGCAGGTCGACGTCGCGCAGTGCGGCCACCCCGAGCGCCCGGGCGGCTCGCTCGCAGGAACGCCGGCGCTCGCCGTAGCCGCTCTGGCTGTGCGCGTGCTTGGTACGCGTGTCAACGACCAGCAGGCACAGGCCGGCGCCGACGAGATCGAGCGGCACCTGGCGGGCGTCCAGGCTGCGACAGTCCAGGAACAATGCGTGCCCCTCGCGCGCGCACATCGCGGCCATCTGATCCATCACCCCGGTCGGCGCGCCGACGATCTCGTTCTCGGCCCGACGGCCGGCCAGCGCCAGTCCGGTCCGGGACAGCTCCGCGCCGGACAGCTCGGCCAGCCCCAGGGCGACAGCGCCTTCCAGCGCCGCGCTCGATGACACCCCGGCCCCGTCCGGCACGTCGGAATCCACGAGCAGGTCAAATCCCGTTACGTCGACGCCGGCCTCCGCCAGTGCCCAGGCCACGCCGAGCGGGTAGGCACCCCACCCGCCGGGTCGGCGTTCCGGCGACACGTCAGCCAGCGCGGTCTCGACCGGATCGTCCTGCTGCCGCGACCAGCAACGCGCGACCCCGTCGTCGCGCCGGCGCAGCGCGGCCAGGGTCTGCCGGCCGATGGCGAAGGGCAGCACGAAGCCGTCGTTGTAGTCGGTGTGCTCGCCGATCAGGTTGACCCGGCCGGGCGCTGCCCAGACCCCCTCCGCCTCGCCGCCGGTGCGCTGCTCGAAGTCGGCCCGCAGATCCTCCGCACGCTCGCTGACGGTCACTGGCCGACCGTACCGGCGCGGCGGGAGGTCAGCCGTCCGAGCGCGGGGCCACCCAGGACATCAGTGAGCGCAGCCTGGCGCCCACCTCCTCGGCCGGGTGAGCCGCGGACTCCTTGCGCAGCCGCTCGAACTCCGGCCGGCCGGCGTCGTCCTCAGCCACCCACTGGCCGGCGAACGTGCCGTCCTGAATCTCGGTCAGGATCCGCTTCATCTCAGCCCGCGCCTCGTGGCCGACGATGCGGGAGCCGCGGGTCAGCCCGCCGTACTCGGCCGTGTCGCTCACTACGTGCCACATCCGGGCCAGCCCGCCGTCGTACATCAGGTCGACGATGAGCTTCATCTCGTGCAGGCACTCGAAGTAAGCCGCCTCGGGCTGGTAGCCGGCCTCGACCAGGGTGTCGAACCCGGCCTGGACCAGCGCGCTGAGCCCGCCACAGAGCACCGCCTGCTCGCCGAACAGGTCGGTCTCCGTCTCCTCGGTGAAGGTCGTACGGATGACGCCGGCGCGGGTGCCGCCGATGCCTTTGGCATAGGAGAGCGCGAGCGCCTCGGCCGAGCCGCTGGCGTCCTGGGCGACCGCGACCAGGCACGGCACCCCCTTGCCGTCGACGAACTGGGTCCGCACCAGATCGCCCGGCCCCTTGGGCGCCACCATCGCCACGTCGACGCCGGCCGGCGGGGTGATCAGCTGGTAGCGGATGTTGAAGCCGTGGGCGAAGAAGAGCGCATCGCCGTCGACCAGGTTGGGCTCGATCGCCTCGGCGTACAGCCGGCGCTGGGCGGTGTCGGGCACGAGCACCATCACCAGGTCGGCGTCGGAACAGGCGTCGTCGGGGGTCAGCACGGTAAGGCCCTCGGCCTCGGCCTTGGACCGGCTGCGAGATTGCGCCGGCAGCCCGACCCGGACGTCCACACCGGAGTCCCGCAGGGACAGTGCGTGGGCATGGCCTTGGCTGCCGTAGCCCAGCACCGCTACCCGCCGGCCCTGCACCAGCGACAGGTCGGCATCGTCGTCGTGGAAGATCTGCGCGGCCATCTGGGTGGTCCCTTCTGATCAGCTGACGGTACGGAGGGCGGCGGGTGCGGTGATGGCCCGGGAGCCGCGGCCGAGGGCCACCATCCCCGACTGCACCAACTCGGTGATGCCGAACGGCTCGAGCACCCGGATCAGAGCGGCCAGC
>JALZAK010000028.1 GCA_030948385.1 Actinomycetota bacterium | reverse complement strand
CCCCTCGGCCTCCGGGCCGCCGGCCAGCCGGCCGGCCCGCCGGCCCAAGGCGGCGAGATCGCGCGGCCCGATGGCCCAGCGCGGGCCGGTGAGCAGGCGGATCAGCGCGGGGTTGGCCGTCGGGTCGACGAGCACCTCCAGGGTCGCGACCACGTCGGCCACCTCGGGCACGTCAAGTAGACCGCCCAACCCGACCACCTCCACCGGCAGCCCGACGGAAACAAGAGCGTCGAGCAGGCGCGGGAAATCGGCCCGCCGGCGGCACAGCACAGCGACCTGGCCGGGTGGGGTGGAGCCGTCTCGTACGGCCGCAGCAACGCAGTTGGCCACCCACTGCGCCTCGTCGGCCGCAGTGGGCAGCAGTGCGCAGCGGATCTCGCTGTTGTCCGGCACCCCCGGTGGCGGCCGCAGCGGCCCCACCGGCACCTGGGGCCGGCGCCCGGCCGGCCGCACGGTGCGCAGTGGCTCGGAGATCGTGTTGGCCAAGGCGAGCAGGCGGGCGCCACTGCGGAAATTCGTGGACAGCTGCCGCGGCCGGCCGGCCTGTCCCGGGCAGAAGTGCTCGAAGAAGCGCAGCAGGTTGCCCACCGAGGCGCCGCGCCAGCCGTAAATCGACTGGCACGGATCGCCCACCGCCGTGACCGCATGGCCGGCGCCGAAAAGCGCGCACAGCAGCACGCGTTGGGCCACCCCGGTGTCCTGGTACTCATCGAGCAGCACCAGCTGGTGCTCGGCTCGGGCCAGGACACCCACCTCCGGGCAGCTGCGGGCGATCTCGGCGGCCAGCGCGATCTGGTCACCGAAGTCGACCAGCTCGGCCCGGCGCTTGCGGGCGCGATAGGCCTCGACAAGGTCGAGCAGTTGCTCGCGTCTGCGGGCGGAAGCGGCCACGTCGCGCAGGGTGTGCGTCGGGGCCCCTACGGCTTCGATCTGGCTGATCAACCGCGCATCGACGGCGCGCACGTCCTCGACCGGCACCAGGTGCTCGGACAGCTCCGCGTCGAGATCGAGCACGTACCGGGCGACGAAGGACGGCGTCCAGGGCAGATGGGGGAACGGCCCCTCGGCCTCGCGCACCACCCGGCCGGCCAGCTGCCAGCGACCGGCTTCGGTGAGCAGCGAAGCGTGTGGCTCCCGGCCTATCCGCAGGGCATGGTCGGCGAGCAGTTGAGCGGCAAAGGCGTGGTACGTCGACACGGTCGGCGAGTCGTCGATGGTCGGGTCGACGTCGATCACGTGTCCGGCGGCCAGCCGTTGCAGCACCCGACGAACCTGTGCTGCCAGCTCGCCGGCAGCCTTGTTGGTGAAGGTGAGGCCGAGGATGGATGCCGGGGGCAGGCGGTGCCACGCGATCGCGTGCACGACGCGCGCGGCCATCACGGTGGTCTTGCCGGAGCCGGCGCCGGCCACGACGAGCTGGCCGGCCAGTGGGGCGGTGATCACGGCCAGCTGCTCATCGGTGAACCGGCGGCCCAGCAGCGGCTCGAGGTAGGCCCCGCCGGCGTCCGGGATCGGTACGTGCGTCACCGGGGCCTCGGCGGTCACGACACCACCTGCCGGCCGGCCGGCACGGCGGGGCAGGCCCGCTGGAACGGGCAGGTGTGGCACCGGTTGTTCGGCCGGGCCGGAAAGCTCTCGTGCAGAACGGCCGTGACCATCTCATTGGTGGCGGCCATCGGACGGCCGCCATCGGCAGGCAACGGGTCCTGCCGCTGCACCGACACACTTCCGCCGGCCCGCCCGTCGACGAGTTGCACCAGCTCCGCTCCGCCGAGAGCGGTGTGACCGGCGGCCTGCTCGGCCATGGCACCGTGCTGCACGGCCAACTGGTAGACGCCCAGCTGTAGATCAGCGGCGACCTCGGCGGCGGTCGGCTTGGTCCGGGAGGTCTTGTAGTCCACCACGTGCAGCCGCCCGTCGGAGTCCACGTCGAGCCGGTCGATGGTGCCGGCCAGGACCGCGCCGGCGACCTCGACCGGGCCGAACGGGACCTCGCTGCCGAGATGCGTGCGGTCACTGCTGTGCAGCCACCGCACCAGCCGTTCCAGCGCGGCCCGGGCCTTGTCCCGCTCCCGGGCGGCCAGCCAGGGCGCCTCGAAGCCCAGCGCGTCCCACACCGTGTCCAGCCGGGCAACCAGGACGTCGGGATCCTCGGGAAGGGCGCCGGTGGAGACCAGCCGAGCCAGGGCGTGCAGCACCGTGCCGAAACCCTGCGCGGCGGTGGATGCAGCGCCGGCGCGTGCCTCGCGCTCGAGGAACCAGCGCAGCGGGCACCGGTCGAAGGCGGCGACCGCGGACGCGGACAGCGTGACCGGCTGATCGGCGGGTCGGACCGGAACGGCACCGGGGCTCGGCTCGAGCATTCCCCACCAGCCGGCCGGCACGGCGGCTGGCACCAGCGGACGGCCGTCGGGTCCGGGAGCGGCCAGCCGGGCCAGCACTGCGGCGGCCGCGGACCGCACCGCCTCGCTGGTCGACAGGTCGGCCGCCGCCCGGCGAAGCCGCCCGGTCAGGGCGGGGATGGACAGCGCATGGCCGCTGGGCGGTGCCGGCTCGAGGACCTCCACACCGAGCTCGTCGAGAAACCGGGACGGCCGGGCGCCGGCGTCGTCGGCGGACTGAACGGCGGTCACCACCAGTCGGCGGCGAGCCCGGGTAATAGCCACGTAGAAGAGCCGCCGCTCCTCGACCAGCAGGGTGGACGGCGGCGCCGGCGGCCGCACCCCGTCGCGGCCCAGCCGGTCGGACTCCAGCAGCGAGCCGCGCCGGCGCACGTCGGGCCAGCTGCCGTCCTGGACGCCGGCCACCACTACCAGGTCCCACTCCAGGCCCTTGGCCCGGTGTGCGGTCAGCAGCCGCACGCCGGTGCCGGCGAGTGCCCCCTCGACCCGGCTGGCCGGCGGGATCTCCTGCGCCTCCAACTCGGCGAGCAGCAGGCCCACCCCGGCCCCCGGCCGGCTCTGGTCGAAGCGCAGCAACAGGTCGAACAGGGCGACCACCGCGTCGAGGTCGCGGTCGGCGGCCCGGCCCTGCTGGCCACCGGCCCGCGCGGCGGCGGCCAGCCGGGACGGCCAGCCGCTGTGCTCCCACAGCGCCCACAGCGCCAGCTCGGCGGAGCCGTGCCCGGCCAGGGCCAGCCT
>JALZAK010000179.1 GCA_030948385.1 Actinomycetota bacterium | reverse complement strand
GCGGCCGGCAGCCTGTCCGACCTTCTCGGCCAGTTGCCGCAGGGCGGGTCGGGGCTGGCCGGCGGCTCGCTGACCGGCGCCGGCGGTGCAGGCGGCGGAGCGGCCCCGGCCGGCACGGTGATCGCTCCCGGTGCGCCCGTCTCGGCCGGGACGGCGGTGGCGACGATCTTGGACGTGTCGTCGCTGGGGTTGCAGGCCGATGTGGACGAGACCGACGTCCTTCTGGTCCGGGCCGGCCAAGCGGCCCGGGTCGAGCTCGACGCCGTTCCTGGCGCGGTCTACCAGGCCACCGTCGCGGCTGTTGATCTCTCCCCGACCACGTCCAGCCGCGGCGGGGTGAGCTACCACGTGCGGCTGCGGCTGGGTGCCGGTCGCTCCGCCGGCGGCGCCGTGCTGTCGCCGCCGCGCCCGGGGATGAGCGCCGTGGTGCACCTCGCCGTGCGGGTGGCCCCGAACGCGCTGGCCGTACCCGCCGCTGCAGTGGTCCGGGCCGGCGGGCGCGACGCCGTGTGGCTGGTCCGAGGTGGGACCGCCCAACGGCGGTACGTCACGGTCGGCACGCAGGGGCCCGACCTGGTGGCGGTGACCGAGGGCCTGCGCGCCGGCGACCGGGTCGTGGTGGCCGGCGCCGACCGGGTACACGCCAGCCAGCACCTCTCGTGACCGGCCCGCCGGCCGGCGCCTGTCCGGCCGCGGATGGACCGGCGCTCGAAGCGGTCGACGTGACGCGCAGCTACCTGCTCGGCGGGGTGAGCATCGAGGCGCTGCGTGGAGTCAGCTTGCGGGTCGACCACGGCGATTTCGTGGCCGTGGTCGGCCCGTCCGGCTCGGGCAAGTCGACCCTGATGCATCTTCTCGGCGGTCTGGACCGGCCGACCAGCGGGACGATGCGGGTCGGCGGCCGCAACGTCGCGCAGATCACCGCGGACGAGTTGGCCGCCGTACGCAACACGACCATCGGCTTTGTCTTCCAAGCGTTCCAACTGCTGCCGCGGACCTCGGCGCTGGACAATGTGGCGCTTCCGCTGGTCTACCGCGGGCTGCGCCGCGCCGAGCGCCGCAAGCGTGCCGCCGCCACCCTGGAGGCGGTCGGGATGGGCCACCGGCTGGGACACCGGCCCGGGCAGCTCTCCGGCGGCGAGCAGCAGCGGGTCGCCATCGCCCGGGCCCTCGTCACCGATCCCCAAGTGCTGCTGGCAGACGAGCCGACCGGAAATCTCGATACCGCTCGGGGCCAGGAGGTGCTGGATCTGCTGAGCAGGTTGAACGCCGAGCGCGGGGTGGCCGTCGTCGTGGTCACCCATGACGCCGAGGTCGCCGCCCGGGCCAGTCGTCAGGTGCATGTCCGGGACGGCCGGCTGGCGGCGGCGCCGTGAGACTGGCCGAGGCCTGGCGGGTCGCCCTCGACGCGCTCCGGGCCAACCGGCTCCGCAGCGCCCTCACCATGCTGGGGGTGGTGGTCGGCGTGGCGGCGGTGGTGCTGCTGGTCGCGATCGGCGCCGGTGCGAAGCAGAAGGTCGAGCAACAGGTGCAGGGCCTGGGCAGCAACCTGCTGCTGGTCGTACCCGGCCGGCTCTCCTTCGGCAGCGCACCGACAACCAGCCGGTTGCAGTTGCGCGATGTCGACGAGGTGGCCCGGATCGTCGGCGACCCCAACCGGGTCGCTGCCACGATCAGTTCCGGCGAGGTCATCCGCGCCGGCACCTCCCGCACGTTCGCCACAGTGCAGGGCGTGACCGAGACCACCAACAAGGTGTTCAACCGACGCGTCGTACGCGGGACGTACCTCACCCGCTCCGATGTCGACACCCGCCGGCGGGTCGCCGTGCTCGGTGCCAGCGTGGCCGAAAAGTTGTTCACTGACCGCGACCCGGTCGGTCATCAGATCACCGTCGCGGGGGTGCGCTTCCGGGTGATCGGCGTGTTCGCTCGGCTGGGCAAGAGCCTTGGCGTGGACCAGGACCTCAATGTCGAGGTGCCGATCACGACGGCGCAGCGATTGCTCGGCGTGGAGCGGGTGGACGCTCTCGCGATCAAGGCGCCCGACGCCGCGGGCATCGATGCGCTGGGCCGGCGGATAGTGTCCGCTCTGCAGCGGCGCCATCCCGACTCGGAGTTCTCCGCCCTTACCCAGCAGCAGATCCTCGGCGTCGTCGGTCAGATTCTCTCCCTGCTCACCCTCGTCCTGGCGGCCATCGCCGGGATCAGCCTGCTGGTCGGCGGAGTCGGAGTGTCGAACATCATGCTGGTCAGCGTCCGGGAACGCACCCGCGAGATCGGCCTGCGCAAGGCGGTCGGCGCTCGACAACGCGATATCGGATTGCAGTTCCTCATCGAGGCGGTGTTGCTCACCACCATCGGCGGAGTCATCGGTATCGGGGCCGGTGTCGGTGGCGCCCTGCTGATCGACCGTCTCTCGCCGCTGCCGGCGCTGGTGACGTGGTGGTCGCCGGCACTCGCCTTCGGTGTCTCCGCGGCGGTCGGCATCTTCTTCGGAGTGGTGCCGGCTCGGCGGGCTGGTCGGCTGGACCCGGTCGAGGCGCTGCGAACCGAGTGAAGAACGGCTGGGCAAGTGCGCAACTGTGGGTTCCGCCGACCAGCCGGTACCGCTAGTCTCCTGGCACGCACGTACGTGACTGTTGTCCGCCAGAGCAAAGCCGGCGGCCCGAAACGTGCCGAGAGCACGGGTGACCCATGGCTGCAGGCCGGTCCGACAGGCCATTGTCGGAGGTACGTTTTCTCACCGTCGCCGAGGTGGCCGGGCTGATGCGCGTGTCGAAGATGACGGTGTACCGGTTGGTGCATGCCGGCGACATCGCAGCGGTGCGGGTCGGCCGTTCGTTCCGCGTGCCCGACAGTGCGGTGCACAACTACCTCAAGGATGCCTTCACCGACAGCGCGTGACCGCCCGGGAGCGGGCCGGCGCCGGCCGTTACGCTGAGGGCCGGTGGTTTCCGCGGAGCAGTGAAGGACACGCATGGGCAGCGTCATCAAGAAGCGTCGCAAGCGGATGGCTAAGAAGAAGCACCGCAAGCTGCTGAAGAAGACGCGCGTTCAGCGCCGCAACAAGAAGTAGCCCCCGGCTTCGCGCTCAGCCGGTGCCGGGGAGCGGGGGCAAGCTCGGCAGCGCGGTCGGTAGCAGGCTCGGCAGCACGCTGGGCAGCGGGAGCGGCAGCGCCGGGGGACTCGGCTGCGGTGACGGGTTGAGCAGCCCGTTGATGGTGCCGAGGATCTGACCGACGACGCCTGCGACTGCTCCGGTGACGGTGCTGGTGAGCGTTCCCGTCCCCCCGGTAGCCCCGGGTGGGGTGACCGGCGGCACGGTGGTCGTACCTGACGGGCCGCCGGCGCTCCCGCCGGATCCACCACCGGCTCCGGTCCCGCCGGGGCCGGCGCTGCCGCCGGCCGGCGGTTGGCTGTTCGGACTCGGCTGCGCCGAGTTGGCGCCGGCTGAACCGGTGCCGGTCCCGGCCGCACCCGGTGTGGAGCCGCCGGGCCCGCCGCCGGATCCACCGCCGGAGCGGGTGCCTGCCCTGCGGTCGCAGCGCATCGGGACCGCCCCGAGGACGTCGAGGGGGCCGCTGCCGTCCGTGCACAGCAGGTTGGCCCGCAATGCCACCGACCGGGCTCGCAGTGCCTCGACCAGGACCAGCGAGTTCACCGCCCGGGCGTGCGACGAGGCGTCCGGCAGAGTGGGGAGCAGGCTGGCCAGCCCGGTGCCCTGGCGGCGCACGAACCGGTCAATCGTGTCCAGCGGCGTTCGGTCCTGCTCGGTTGCCGCGGCCACGGTGAGCAGCCGGGCGCCTTGCCGAGTCTGGTCATCCATCGCGGCCAGGGCGGTCCGGACGCGGCCGGGATCGGTGTGCACCTGGCGGGCTTCGCTCAAGCGCTGCCGGGCGAACTTCAGTTCGAGCGTCCCGCGGGCCACGCTGCCGCCGGCAAGTTCGAGCCGGGCGGATTCGGTGGCCCGTTTCAGGCCGTACAAAGTGCTACCGGGCACGGCGTTGGTGCTCGCAGCCGCGACGGCACCGGCACCCACCACCGCGGCCAGAGCGGCCGCGATCAGGCCGGTCCGGCGCGGCCGCCACCGCAGTGTTGCCGGCTTGGCCGCCACTGCACCTGGCCCGGCGACTGGCACTGGCCGAACGGGGGCCACTGCCAGTGGGCGGACGGTGGCCACGGCCACCAGCCGGGCCCGCAGCCGGGCCCGGAATTGCGCGTCGATATCACCGTTGACGGGCACCCGGCAGAGCGCGCCGGCGACTCCCAGCAGGTCGGCCAGGTCAGGTGCGACCGCCACCGCGCGACCGTCCAGCTGATTGGCGAAGCGGTCGATGCGGTGGCGCTCCGCAGTCGCTGTCACCCGCACTCCCCTGCCGATTCGCCCGTAGGCCGGGTCAGCCTGCACAACGGCGCGCCGGCACCGCTGGTTACGGCCATCACCGGACGAACCCATCCGGCAGCAGGCGGCCAAGGGCGCGTACGGCGCGGTACTGCAGCGCCTTGATCGCGCCCTCGTTCTTGCCCATCGCCTGGGCGGCCTCGGTCACCGACATCCCCTGGAGGAAGCGCAGCACGATGCACTCCTGCTGGACGGGGTTGAGTTTGCGTACCGCATCTATCAGCGTCGCGCTGGACATCGAGTCGAGCACCGAGTTCTCGGGCCCGTCCTCGGCCCGGTCCGCGTCCAGCATGTCGGCGGTGGAGATCTCGAGCCGATAGCGGGCGGACTTGTAATGGTCCGCGATCAGGTTGCGGGCGATCGTGACGAGCCAGGCGCCGAAATCGCGGCCCTGCCAGCTGACGCTGTTGAGCCGGCGTAGCGCTCGCAGAAAGGTTTCACTCGTCAGATCCTCGGCCTGGACTCGCGAGCCGACCCGGAAGTGCACATACCGGAAGACCAGGTCGACGTACTGGTCGTACAGTTGTCCGAACGCTTCCGCGTCGCCTCGCTGCGCGCGTTCCACGATGGCCCAGACCGGGCCGGGCCCATTCCCGGCCGGCTCGTCGTGATCGTCGTCGGGTGGGCCGCCGCCGCCCATCACGAGAAATGGACCCGGACCCGGGCGGGCAAGCCGGGGCGTGGCTGCGCTCTCCTGGGCCCGGGCCACCGTATGCAGGTCCCTGGCCGGCGCCGGCTGGTTCAATCCGAGGGCGCTCATCGCGGCAGCCCGGAGGGCGACCAGCCCATCCTGGAGCGAAGGATTCAGCGGCCCACCGAGCGCGAAGTCGGTCATGCCGGCGGCCGCCGGACGAGCCGCGAACGGGCGGCGGTGGGCACTGGCGGCCTCCTCAGGGTGCCACCCGGTGTACCCGTGGATCGTACGGGCTGAACCGCACACGCCGGACGGCTTCTCTCAGATCGCCGCGTACTCGCACCTTTTGCCTCACCCGGACGGCGGTATCCCCCCTTCGCGCTCTCCGGACGGCGCAGCGCACTCGAAAGGACCGCCGGGCTGTTCGTGGGAGACTGACCGAGTCCGGCGGGCCAGCGTAGGAGGACGGGCGGCAGCGTGGCAGACAACCTCGCCGACCTCGTCCGCGCGGCGGGGCGCTCGCGGCCGGAGTCGGCCGCTCTGCTCGCCGGCCGGCAGCAGGTGACCTGGGCCGATCTGGATGCCCGGGTCGACCGGGTGGCCGCCGGCCTGGTCGCGTTGGGCCTCTCGCCCGGGGACCGGGTCGGACTCGCGCTGGGCAACACGGTGGACTTCGTTGCGGCGTATTTCGCGACGCTGCGGGCCGGCCTGGTGTCGGTCCCACTTAATACCGGCTACACCGGCCGCGAGTTGACCGCCCTGCTCCTCGACTCCGGCAGCCGGGCCCTCGTGGCGACCGAAGGCGTGGCCGCGCTGGCGCTGCAGGCTGGTGCCGCGCTCCCCGACCTGCGGTATGTGCTGGTGGGTGATGGTGGCAGCGCGCCGGCCGGCGCGCTCACGCTGGAGGCTGCTACCGGCCAGGGGGCTGGCGCCCTCCCGGCGGAAGCGGCCACCGGAGGCGAGGACCTGGCCGTGCTGATCTACACCAGCGGCACCAGCGGCACTCCCAAGGGCGCGATGCTCTCACACCGGGCGCTGCTGGCGAATCTCGACCAGCTGTCCCGAATTTCGCCGCCGGTCATCGGTGCTGACGACCGGGTCCTGCTCGTGCTGCCGCTGTTTCACATCTACGGTCTCAACCCGGGCCTGGGCATGGTTGCCCGGCATGCGGCCACCGGCGTGCTCGCCGAACGCTTCGAGCCGCAGGCGACGTTGGAACTGATGGCCCGGCACGAAGTCACGACTGTTGTCGGCGCACCGCCGATGTACGTGGCCTGGTCGTTGCTGCCCGATCTGACCGCCGGCTTCGCGCGGGTTCGGCTGGCGCTCTCCGGGTCAGCGCCGCTGGCCCCGCAGGCGCTGCAGCAGATCCGACAGCGCACCGGCAAGCAGGTCTTCGAGGGGTACGGGCTGACCGAGACCGGGCCGGTGCTGACGTCGACCCTGTGCAGCGAGCTGGCCAAACCCGATTCGATCGGCCGGCCGATCCCCGGCGTCGAGGTGAAGCTGGTGGACGACAGGGGCGACGAGGTCGACGAAGCCGACCACGGCGAGCTGGTCGTCCGCGGCGAGAACCTGTTCTCCGGGTACTGGCCGGACGGCGCCGGCGGCCCGGACCCGGACGGCTGGTGGCCGACCGGGGACGTGGCCTACGCCGATTCCGACGCCGACCTGCATCTGGTCGACCGGCGCACCGAGTTGATCGTCGTCAGTGGCTTCAACGTGTACCCGCGCGAGGTCGAGCTGGTCTTGCTCACCGATCCCGGGATCGCCGACGCGGTGGTCGTCGCGATCCCGAACCCGTACACCGGCGAGGCGATCAAGGCGATCGTGCAGCCCCGACCGGGGCTCGAGTTGACCGAGGCGGCGGTCATCGCGCACTGCGAGCGATCGTTGGCCCGCTTCAAGTGCCCCACTGCGGTGGAGTTCGTTGCCGAGTTGCCCCGGTCGGCCGCCGGCAAGGTGCGCCGCGGTGTGTTGCGGGCCGGCGCGCAACGCGATGAGGGCGCTCGATGAGCCGGCCGGCCCGGGTCACCGTGCTGACCACCCGGACCTGTCATCTGTGCGAGCACGCCACGGCCGAGGTGGCCCGGATCGCCGGCGAGCTGGGTGTGGCCTGGGAGGCCCGCGACATCACCGACGACCGGGAGCTGATGGGCGAGTATGCCGAGCAGGTCCCGGTGATCCTGGTCGATGGCCGGCCGCAGGGGCACTGGCGGGTGGACGAGGCCGCGCTGCGGGCCGCGCTGTGCCGCTGAGCGTGCGGCTCGCCACGCCCAGCGCGACTTTGTGCGAGCCTTCACAAGCGGATACCGTCGGAGCGTCCACTCGCTACTACCACAGTGCTGCCGCCAGCTCGGAGCGGGGTCTCCGGCTCGGCCGTGCGTCTGGAGAGCCCCGACGTGATCGACGAGCGCGACAGCGCGCGGGAGCGCGCCCCCGCCCGGGGAATCCCCGAGGCGACGGTGGCCCGGTTGCCCGTCTACCTGCGCGCCCTGCACACGCTGGCTGACCTGGGGCACGCGACGGTCTCGTCTGAGGAGCTGGCCACCTCGGCCGGGGTCAACTCGGCGAAACTGCGCAAGGACCTGTCGCACCTGGGCTCCTACGGCACCCGCGGCGTCGGCTATGAGGTGGCGCTGCTGATCGAATCGATCTCGCGCGCGTTGGGCCTCAACCAACGCTGGGCGGTCGCGCTGATCGGGGTGGGAAACCTCGGCCACGCCCTAGCCGGCTACGACGGCTTCGCCTCGCGTGGCTTCCGGATCGCGGCCCTGCTCGACGCCGATCCGGTCCGGGTCGGAGAGCGGATCAGTGGCCTCTCGGTGCGCCACATCGACGATCTCGACGCGGTCGTTGCCGATCAGGGTGTCTCCATCGGCGTCATCGCCACACCGGCCACGGCCGCCCAGGAGGTGTGTGACCGGCTGGTCCGCGCCGGCGTGACCAGCATCCTTAACTTCGCCCCGTGCGTGCTGGCCGTGCCCGAGGGTGTCGACGTACGCAAGGTCGACCTCTCGATCGAGCTGCAGATCCTGTCCTTTCACGAGCATCGCAAGGCCGCGCTGACCGGGCTTCCGCGGGCCCGGGAGCTGGACGGGGCGGTGGGAACGTGAGCCTGCTCGTCGTCGGCCTGTCGCACCGGACCGCACCGGTCGCGCTGATCGAGCGCGCCGTGATCCCGGCCGACGCCGTGACGCAGACCTTGGCGGCGCTGATGGGCAGCCCACACGTCGCCGAGGCGATGGTGCTGTCGACGTGCAACCGGGTCGAGCTCTACGCCGAGGTCGACCGCTTCCACGCCGGCGTGAGCGCGCTGTCCGACCTTCTGGCCCGGCGGGCCGGCCTGGACCAGAACGAACTCGGCAGCCACCTGTACGTGCACTACGAGGACGCCGTCGCCGAGCACGTCTTCGCCGTTGCGGCTGGGCTCGACTCCATGGTGATCGGTGAGCCTCAGATCTTGGGCCAGCTCCGGCTCGCCTACGCCGCGGCACAGCGCTTGGGCACCATCGGCCCGCGGTTGCACGAGCTCGCGCAGAATGCCCTGCGGGTGGGCAAACGGGTGCACACCGCCACCGGGATCGACGCCGCCGGCGCGACCCTGGTATCGGTCGGGCTGTCACTGGCCGAGCCAGTACACGGCCAGTTGGCCGGCCGCTCTGCTTTGGTCTGCGGTGCGGGATCGATGGCTGCCCTCGCTGTCGCGACCCTCCGACGCGCCGGCGTCGACGATGTGCGCATCACCAATCGCACCCGGGCGCGGGCCGAGCTCCTCGCGTCCAATGTGGACGGAAGCGTGGTTGACTTCGCCGACCTCGAGTTTGCTCTGTCCGATGTGGACATTTTCGTTTCCACGACCGGGGCGGTCGGCATAGTCGCGCCGGCCGATCTGGTCGAACGCGCAATGCGCCGACGCAACGGGCGTCCGCTGTTCGTGCTCGATCTCGCGCTGCCGCGTGACGTGGACCCCCTCGTCGCCGGCATCGAGGGGGTCACCCTGATCGACATCGAGGCGCTGGGCGCAGTGCTGGCCGGCGCCGAAGTCACCGCCGAGGTGGCGGCTGCTCAGCTCATGGTCGCCGATGAGGTCACCCGGTTCCGGGCGGGGCAGCAATCGATCGGCGTCGGCCCCACGGTTGCCGCGCTGCGCTCCCGGGCGGCCACCCTGGTCGACGCCGAGTTGGCTCGGCTCGCGGGCCGGCTGCCCGGACTGGATGCCGGCGCCCGCGTCGAGGTCGAAAGCGCCATGCGCAGGGTGGTGGCAGCGCTGCTGCACAGCCCCACGGTGCGGGTCAAAGAGCTGGCCACCGCGCCCGGCGGCGATGCGTACGCGCTGGCCCTACGCGAACTGTTCGAGCTGGATCCGCCGGCCTCCGAGGCTGTGGCGCGGGCCGCCGGCGTTGCCGAGGAGCGGCCGGCATGACCGCAATGGGCACCCGCACCCTGCGAATGGGCACCCGGGGGAGTGCGCTGGCGCTGGCCCAATCCCGGACGGTCGCCGCTGCGCTGCGGGCGGAAGTGGAGCTGGTCGAGATCGCCACCGCCGGCGACCTGTCCGCCTCGGCCATCGCCGAGTTGGGCGGCACCGGGGTGTTCGTCACCGCGTTACGCGACCGCCTGCAGTCCGGGCAGATCGACCTGGCGGTGCACTCGTACAAGGACCTGCCGACCGAGCCGATGCCGGGCCTGGTCATCGCGGCCGTGCCCGTGCGCGAGGATCCGCGGGACGTACTGGTGGCGTCCTCCGGGCACGGGCTGGCCGACCTCGGCACCGGCGCCCGGGTGGGCACCGGCGCCCCCCGCCGGATGGCTCAGCTGCGGGCGCTGGGCCTTGGTCTCGAGGTCGTTGCGGTCCGCGGCAACGTCGACACCCGGCTGCGCAAAGTTGCCGACGGCGAACTCGATGCGGTCGTGTTGGCCCGAGCGGGCCTGGCCCGGCTCGGTCGGCTGGGCGAGGTCACCCAGGTGCTCGATCCCATCCAGATACTGCCGGCGCCGGCACAGGGCGCCCTCGCCGTCGAGTGCCGGCTCGACGACACCGAGCTGGTTGCGATGCTCAGCCCACTCGACGACCCCGACTCCCGGGCGGCGGTCGACGCCGAACGTGCCCTGCTCGCGGCGCTCGACGCCGGCTGCACGGCGCCCGTCGGCGCGCTCGCCGAGGTGGCCGCCGGCGAGACCGACGAGGACGCGGAGATCTACCTACGCGGCTCGGTAACCGCACTTGACGGGTCCGACTCCGTCCGGCTGTCGGCCACCGGGCCGATCGCCGAAGCCGGCGCGATCGGTCGGCGGCTCGCCGCCGACCTGCTCGCGGCCGGAGCCCACCGATTTCTCAACAGCCAGCAGACTGGGAGCACGACATGAGCCGCGCCCGCAAGCCAACCGGCCGGATTGCCGTTCTCGGCACCGGCCCCGGTGACCCCGGACTCCTGACCGCTCGGGCCGCCGAGCTCATTGCCGGGGCGCAGTACGTGGTCCACGACGCCACGGTGCCGGCCGAGATCGTCGCCCTCGCCCCGGCCGGCGCGGAGGTCAGCGTGGCCGAGGGACAGCCCGGCGATGTGGCCAAGCTGCTGCTGTCGGCGGCACGTTCCGGCGCTGCCGCGGTGCACCTGGTCACCGGCGACCCGTTCTGCTCCGAGGACGCGATCACCGAACTCAAGGCAGTGGCGCGGACAGCGCTGCCGTTCGAAGTCGTGCCGGGGGTTCCGGCAGACATCGCTGTGCCCACCTATGCCGGCGTGCCGATCAGCGGGACCCGAACCGTGGTGGACGTGCGAGCCGGCGGGGTGGATTGGGAGGCTCTCGCCTCGGTGCCCGGCACCTTGATCCTGACCGCCGCCAAGTCCGACCTGGCGGCAATCTCGGCCGGGCTAACCGGTGCCGGCCGCCCGGCCGGCACCCCGGTCGCCGTGACCGGCTCCGGCGCCACGGACACGCAGGTCACCGTCGACTCGACGCTGGGCACCCTTTCCGGCGACGCCGGCCGGATCGACGGCCCGCTGGTGGTCATGGTGGGTGCCGGCGTCAACCTGCGGAGCCGGCTGTCCTGGTGGGAGGGCCGGGCGCTGTACGGGTGGCACGTGCTGGTGCCGCGCACCCGCGAGCAAGCCGGCATGATGTCGGCCCGGCTGCGCGCGCACGGTGCCGTGCCGGTGGAGGTGCCGACCATCGCAGTCGAGCCGCCGCGGACCCCGGCGCAGATGGAGCGGGCCATCAAGGGCCTCGTCACCGGCCGTTACGAGTGGATCGTGTTCACCTCGACCAACGCGGTACGTGCCGTGTGGGAGAAGTTCGCCGAGTGCGGCCTGGACGCGCGCGCATTCGCCGGCGTCAAGATCGCCTGCGTGGGGGAGACCACCGCGGACGCGGTCCGGGCCTTCGGCATTCAGCCCGAGTTGGTCCCGAGTGACGAGCAGTCCAGCCTCGGCCTGCTCGCCGACTTCCCGCCGTACGACGACATCCTCGACCCGATCGACCGGATCTTCCTGCCGCGGGCGGACATCGCCACCGAGACGCTGGCCGCCGGCCTGATCGAACAGGGCTGGGAAGTCGACGACGTCACCGCCTACCGCACCGTCCGTGCCGCACCGCCGGCCGCGGCAACCCGCGATGCGATCAAGACGGGCGGGTTCGATGCGGTCCTGTTCACCTCGTCGAGCACGGTGCGCAACCTGGTCGGGATTGCCGGCAAGCCGCATCCCCGCACCGTGGTGGCCTGCATCGGGCCGAAGACGGCGGAAACGGCCCGGGAGATGGGGCTGCGCGTCGACGTCGAGCCGGAGCGGGCCAACGTGGCAGCGCTTGTCGAGGCGCTGGCCGACCACGTGAGGCATCTCAAGGACACCGACGGTGTCGCGCCGCCATCGCGGTCGGCCCGGGCGAGGAGCAAGCCGAAGGCGGCTAAGTGAGTGCTGGGTTCCCCATCGTCCGGCCGCGCCGGCTGCGCCGCACCCCGGCGCTGCGCCGGCTCGCGGCGCAGACCCGGTTGGCGCCGGCGGACCTCGTGCTTCCGCTGTTCGTCAAGGAGGGGCTGGATGCACCGGCGCCGGTCGGGCCGATGCCCGGTGTCGTGCAGCACACCCGCGACTCGCTCCGCAAGGCGGCGCACGAGGCGGTCCAGGCCGGCGTGGGCGGCCTGCTGCTGTTCGGGGTGCCGGCGGACAAGGACGGTCGCGGCTCCGGGGCCGACGATCCGGCCGGCATCCTCGCGCAGGCGCTGGGTGACCTCACCGCTGACCTCGGCGACGCGACGGTGCTGATCAGCGACCTGTGCCTGGACGAGTACACCGACCACGGGCACTGCGGCGTCCTGGCTGCCGGCGGCGAGGTCGACAACGACGCGACCCTGCAGAGGTATGCCGATGTCGCCGTGGCCCAGGCGCGGGCCGGCGCCCAGGTGGTGGCGCCCAGCGGCATGATGGACGGCCAGGTGGGTGCGATCCGCTCCGCCCTCGACGGCGCTGGGTTCGCCGACACCGCGATCCTGGCCTACTCCGCCAAGTACGCCTCGGCCTTCTACGGTCCGTTTCGCGAGGCGGCCGAGTGCGCGCCACGCTTCGGGGACCGGGCCGCCTACCAGCAGGACCCGGCAAACGGCGACGAGGCGGTGCGCGAGGCTCTCCTCGACATTGCGGAGGGCGCCGATGCCGTCATGGTCAAACCGGCACTGTCCTATTTGGACGTCGTACGGCTGGTGGCCGACGCCGTCGACGTACCGGTCGCCGCCTATCAGGTCAGCGGCGAATACGCGATGGTCGAGGCGGCCGCGGCCCGCGGATGGATCGAGCGCGTCCGCATCATCGACGAGTCCTTGCTGTCCATCCGCCGGGCCGGCGCCGGCATCGTGGTGACGTACTGGGCCGCCGAGGTGGCCCGCCGCCTCACGACCGGCTGACCCGCCGGCGCCGATGCCCCGCTCGGTTACCGCAGGAACATTGCGTTGGCGCGCCAGTCGACGCCACCCCACGCCGGGTCGGGGCCACTGACCGTGGTAAAGGCGCCGGTCGCAGCGCCGTTGACGAACGAGATGGAGTAGAGGTAGCCGTTGGACCGGGCGGCGACGTACAGCGTGTTCCCGGACAGGAATCCGCCTGCCACGTTGGACCAGTTGATTCCACCGTCGCTGACCTGGAACTGGTCCGCTCCGACGACACCGCTCTCCGGGGTGAAGTAGCGGTAGTACATGCCGGTCTGCCCGGTGAGGGTGTAGTACAGCCGGCCGTTGGAGTAGAACAGCGAGCTGACGTACTGGATCTGCGAGAAGTAGAAGTTCGGAGCCATCCCGCGATAGGTCATGCCGCGCCCGGTGGAGACGTTGCTCCAGTACGGGTCGTCGTAGGGGTCCACTGCGGACAGGCCCCCGAAGCTGGTCCCGTCGAAGGGCCGTGAGTAGAAGTAGCCGTTGGCCCAGCCGAGATAGACGGTGCCGTTGATCAGCACCGCCCCGCGCACGTAATGCCACGGGAAGGTGCCGTCCGCGACCGGTGTCGCCGGCCCGGCCGCCGTGCCGCCGGAGAATGTCCGCCCGGTGACGGTGTCGTCGCCGTCACAGGTCGGGCAGGCGATCTTGCCGAGTTGGTAGACGGTCCCCGGCAATGTCGCCGTCGTGGTCGGGGGCGTGACCTTGCCGCCGGCGAGCGGGAAGAACGCGAACTTGCCGTGGTAGTACTGGAAGTTGCCGATGTAGTTGGTGTCGCTGCCGACGAACAGCCCGCTCGGTGTCGAGAGCAGCGCGAATGCGCCTCCGCCGCGCGGGTTGCGGCCGGGGTTCCACGACAGCGGCAGGCCGTTGATCGGGTCCAGGGCGGCGAGGCCGGCCCGGCCGACCGCGCCGGGCTGGGCGGTGTCACTGGCGAACGTGTTGTTCATCCAGCGCTGGTGGCCGCCGACGTAGATCGCCGAGCCGGTCACCGAGATGGACCAGAGCGAGTCGCCGCCGGTCCAGTCCACCCAGGTCGGCTGCAGGCCGGCGCCGGTCGCGTTGGTCTCCCAGCGCTGGGCCGAGTCGCACAGGGTGCCGGCGCTCGGGCCGCCGCTGTTGGCGACGGCGAAGTAGCTGCCGTCCGGCGAGAAGCCCACGTCGCGCACCCATGAGTCGAAGGCCCAGGAGAAGCAGGGGGACTTGTACCGGTCGGTCTCCCAGTTGGCGATGGACGGGCCGGCCGGGCCGAGATCGACCAGCACGACCTGGTCACGGTCGAGGCCGTTGGCGAGCTTGAAGTTGCCGACGGCGACCAGCTTGCTGCCATCCGACGTCAGATCGAACTTGTACGCGCCCACCATGGCGAAGCCGTTGCGTGCCGGCCCGACCCAGTTGTGGTGGCCGGTCAGCTGGACGGTCATGTACGGATCCACGGTGCCGGTGGTCGGGTTCAGTGTCGCCAGGCCGCTGTGCGGCTTGCCGCCGACGTTGGCGAACTGGCCGGCCAGGAAGAGCCGTCCCCCGGAGAGGGCGAAGTCATTGACCGGGCCGCTGATCGTGGGGACCTTGAAGCCGGCTACCGCCGCGCCCGTGCTGGTGCTGAGCTTGGCCAGCTTCTTGGACGGGAGGCCGTTGACGTTGTTGAACTTGCCGCCAACGTAGACCGATGCGCCGTCCGGGCCGGCCTGCAACGCGTCGACCTCGCCGTCCACTGCCGGTGCGAAGCCGGTGTCGATTGCGCCGGTGGTCGCGTCGTAGGCGAAGAGGCGGCTGCGCGGGATCTGCGGCGAGGTCTTGGTCTGCGTGACGGAGGTGAACGAGCCGCCGACGAAGATCTTGTTGCCCACCTGGGCGAACGCGTAGACCGTGCCGTCGGTGACGTCCGGGGTGTTGGCCTGTGCGGTGGTACTCACCACCCTGTCGTGGGTGGCCTGCACGGCATCGGCTTCGGTGGCTCGCAGCGCGGCACCGCCCGCGGCCAGCAGCAGCAGCCCGCAGGCGGCATTGACAACGCGACGCATCAGCGCACTCCTCAAAGGTGGTTGTGTCTTTCTCATGCTCGACCCCGTCTTGTCCAGGACTATAGGGCTCTGCGCCGGTCTACATGCTTTGTGAGTGAATTCCGCTGACGTCGGTAACCACCCGTATTATGAAAGTGACCCAAAGTGAAGCCCCACCCCCTCCCCGACCGGCCGGTGGGCTTGCGACACTGGCGTCGTGACCTTCCCCGCTGACGCTCCGCACTCGGCGGAGTTGTTCGCGCGGGCGCTGCGGGTGACCCCCGGAGGGGTCAACTCCCCGGTTCGAGCCTTCGGTGCGGTGGGTGGAACCCCCCGGTTCATGGTCGCCGGCCGGGGGCCGTACCTCGTCGACGCCGACGGCCGGGAGTACGTCGATCTGGTCTGCTCCTGGGGCCCGCTAATCCTCGGCCACGCACATCCCCAGGTCGTCGACGCGCTGCTGACTGCGGTCGCGAACGGCACGTCGTACGGCACGCCGACAGAGGGAGAGGTGCTGCTGGCGGAGGAGATCGCCCGCCGGGTCCCACTGGTGGAGCGGCTCCGGCTGGTCAGTTCTGGTACCGAGGCGACGATGAGCGCGATCCGGCTGGCCCGCGGCGCGACCGGCCGGGCCAAGATCGTGAAATTCGCCGGGTGTTACCACGGGCACGTCGATGCGCTGCTCGCCAGCGCGGGCTCCGGCGTAGCGACTTTCGCGCTGCCAGAGACCCCCGGGGTGACCGGCGCCAGCGCCGCGGACACGATCGTCCTGCCCTACAACGACCTGGCGGCCGTCGCCGCGGCCTTCGAGGGGCACGGATCGGAGATCGCTGCCCTGATCACGGAGGCGGTGCCCGCGAACATGGGGGTGGTGCCGCCGGGACCCGGGTTCAATCAGGGTCTGCGCGACCTGTGCGACCGGTATGGCGCGGTGCTGATCAGCGACGAGGTGATGACCGGGTTCCGGGTGTCGGCGGCGGGCTGGTACGGAATCGAGGGCGTCGCCCCCGACCTTTTCACGTTCGGCAAGGTGATGGGCGGTGGAGTGCCGGGGGGGGGGGGG
>JALZAK010000178.1 GCA_030948385.1 Actinomycetota bacterium | reverse complement strand
GGCCGCGGCCGGTACAGCAGGGCGGGCGACCAGGCGCAGCCGGCCGGCGCCGAGCAGCCACGTCCCGTTGTCCGAGCCGGTGATGCCGAGCGCGCTGGTCAGCCTGGCCGGCCCGCGAGCGAGATCGCGCGGCTTGCTCCCGGGCCGCCGCGCACCCGCGTACTCGGTGCCGGCGATAACCTCCCCGGCCCGCAGCAGGACGGCCCGGGCCTCACCGTCGGGACCGCAGACGACATTCGCGCACCAGTGCATGCCGTAGGTGAAGTAGACGTAGGCGTGGCCGGCCGGGCCGTGCATCACCTCGGTCCGAGGGGTTTGCCCGCGGTAGGCGTGCGAGCCCGGATCGCGGCGCCCCGCATACGCTTCCACCTCGGTGAGGCGCACCGTCACGACACCGTCGGTCAAGGTGCAGCCCAGCAGCCGGCGGGCGGCGGGTAGCACGGGCCCAGCCAGTACCGCGGCCAGATCGGTCAGTGCGGGATCACCTGCCGGCGGCCCCACTCCCGGTGGCCGTCCACATCGGACACTGCGATGCTCAGCTGCCGGCGCACCGGCTCCGGCCCGGTGCTGCCCTCGGCGGTGTGCGCCGCGAGGGCGCCCCTCAGATCGAGCACGCCGTGCACGTCAGGGGTCAGCAGTGGCGAAACGTGTGCCAACTCTGCATCAGTCAGCCCGGTCAGATCCCGGCCGTTGGCCTGGCACCAGACCACCAGATGCCCGACCGCCTCGTGCGCGTCGCGGAAGGCGACGCCGCGTCGGACCAGCAGGTCGGCGATCTCGGTGGCCAACGTGAATCCCTCGGGTGCGGCCGACTCCAGGCGGTCGGCGGAGACGGTCATGCTCGCGATCATCCCGGTCACGGCGGGCAGCAGTAGTGCCAAGGTGTCCGCCGCGTCAAACACCGGCTCCTTGTCCTCCTGCAGGTCCCGGTCGTATGCCAGCGGCAGCCCCTTCAGGGTGGCCAGCAGCCCGGTGAGGTCGCCGATCAACCGGCCGGCCTTGCCGCGCGCCAGTTCCGCGACGTCGGGGTTCTTCTTCTGCGGCATGATCGACGAGCCGGTGGAGAACGCGTCGTGCAACTGCACCCAACCGAACTCCCGAGACGCCCAGAGCACTACCTCCTCGCCGAGTCGCGAAAGGTGCACCCCGATCAGCGCGGCGGCGAAGAGGAACTCGGCGGCGAAGTCGCGGTCGGACACCGCGTCGATGGAGTTGGCCGCCGGCGCGTCGAAGCCCAGCTCGGCCGCGACGGCGGCCGGGTCCAGCGGCAGCGACGAGCCGGCCAGCGCACCCGAGCCCAGCGGGCACACCGCAGCCCGCGCGTCCCAGTCGTGCAGCCGCTGCGCGTCACGCAGGAACGCCTGGACGTGGGCGAGCAGGTGGTGCGCGAACAGCACGGGCTGCGCATGCTGCAGATGCGTCATTCCGGGCGCCGGTGTGTGCAGGTGTTCGCGCGACTGGGCGAGAAGGGCATCGCAGAGGTCCGCCAGTGCCGTGACGAGGCGCCGAACGTGGTCGCGCAGGTAGAGCCGCAGGTCGGTAGCCACCTGGTCGTTGCGCGAACGGCCGGCCCGCAGCTTGCCGCCGAGGGCGCCGAGGCGCTCGATCAGCCCGCGCTCCAGGGCGGTGTGCACGTCCTCGTCGTCGAGCGTCGGTCGGAAGCGTCCCGTGTCGACCGCGTCGCAGAGGTCCGCGAGCGCGGCCAGCACCCGGGACGCCTCGGCGTCGCTGAGCAGGCCGGCGGCGTGCAGCACCCGGGCGTGCGCCCGCGAGGCCAGCAGGTCGTACGGAGCCAGTCGCCAGTCGAACTGGACGCTCACCGAAAGCCGGGCCAGCGCCTCGGCCGGCGCGGCGGTGAATCGGCCGCCCCACAGCCGGGTGGGCGATGTCTCGTTCACTCCCCGGAGTCTGCCAGCCGGCGGTCCCGGCCGGCGGCCAACCGGTAGGGCAGCGCGTAGAGCTCGATGAAGCCGCGGGCGGCGGACTGGTCGAAGGTATCGCCGCTGTCGTACGTGGCGAGGGAGAAGTCGTACAGCGAAGAGGCACTGCGCCGGCCGGTGACGACCGCCCGGCCGGCGTGCAAGGTCAGCCGGATGTCGCCCGATACCCGCTGCTGGGAGCGGGCCACGAAATCGTCCAGGGCGACCCGCAGCGGCGAGAACCACAGCCCGTCGTAGACCAGCTCGCTCCAGCGTTGCTCGACCCCCCGCTTGTAACGACCTAGTTCGCGGTCGAGGGTCAGCGCCTCGAGTTCCTGGTGTGCAGTGATGAGCGTCAGGGCGCCGGGCGCCTCGTACACCTCCCGGCTCTTGATTCCGACCAGCCGGTCCTCGACCATGTCGAGGCGGCCGACGCCCTGTGCGCCGGCCCGGGCGTTGAGTTCCTCGACCGCCTCCAGCATGGTGACCGGCCGGCCGTCGATTGCCGCCGGCGCACCGGCCGAGAAGCTGATGACGACCTCGTCGAGTTCCTTCGTCGCGGCCGGATCGGCCGTGTAGGCGTACACGTCCTCGATCGGCGCGTTCCAGACGTCCTCCAGGAAGCCGGTTTCGACGGCCCGACCCCAGACGTTCTGGTCGATGGAGTACGGCGACGATCGGGTGACGTCGATCGGCAGACCCTTCTCCTCGGCGAAGGCGATCGCCTTGTCCCGGGTCATGCCGGAGTCGCGGACAGGAGCGATCACCCGCAGATCCGGGGCCAGAGCCGCCAAGCCGACCTCGAAGCGGACCTGGTCGTTGCCCTTGCCGGTGCAGCCGTGAGACACGGTGGATGCACCGTAGCGACGCGCCGCGGACACCAGGTGCTCGACGATGAGCGGCCGGGACAGCGCCGAGACCAGTGGGTAACGGTCCATGTAGAGCGCGTTGGCGCGCAGCGCCGGCAGCAGGTACCGGTCGGCGAACTCCGTGCGTACGTCGGCCACCACCGCCTCGACGGCCCCGCAGGCCAGCGCCCGCTGCCGGATTGCCTCGAGGTCCTCGCCGCCTTGCCCCACGTCGGCGGCGACCGCGATCACCTCGGCGCCGGTCTGGTCGGCCAGCCAGCCGATGGCCACGCTGGTGTCCAAACCGCCGGAGTAGGCCAGCACTATGCGTTCGGTCATGCCGCGCTCCTCATCGAAGGTGTCCGTCGGTCCGGCGATGGCGCCCGGCCCAACCGGCCAGCCGGTCGGCCAGTGCGGCGCCGCCGGCGGCCGTACGGGAAACGAGCAGCACCGTGTCATCGCCTGCGACGCAGCCCACCAACCCGTCCAGCGCACCGCGGTCCAGCGCCGAGGCGAGCAGTTGCGCGCCACCGGGTGGGGTGCGCAGGACGGCGAGATTGCCGCTCGAGTCGGCGTCGAGGAGCAGTTCGGACAGGAGGCGCAGCAGCCGGGTCGAGGGTGAGGCGGCATCGGGGGCGACCGGCTCCCCCGCCGGCCCGTCCTCGGGGATCGCGTAGCTGGTCGGGCCGCCGCGGCCGCGCCGCTTCGTCGCTCCGAGCTCCTCCAGGTCGCGGGACAGGGTGGCCTGGGTGACCGAGATGCCCTCGGCCGCGAGCAGCCGGGCCAATTCGGCCTGCGAGTGCACCGCCTGCGTGCGGACCAACTCGCTGATGCGCGCGTGCCGGGCCGCCCTGCTGACCGGCCGCTGGGAGAGCGCCACGGATGTCCTCACGACCGCTCGAGCAACCAGGAGAGCAGGGCCTTCTGCGCGTGCAGGCGGTTCTCGGCCTCGTCCCATACCGCGCTGTGCGGACCGTCGATAACCGACGCTGCGATCTCCTTGCCGCGGTACGCCGGCAGGCAGTGCAACACGACCGGGTCGGCCGCGGCTTCGGCCACCCGATCCCCGGTCAGTCCATAGGGGACGAAGGGCCGCTCGCGGGCGGCCTGCTCGGCCTCCATCCCCATCGACACCCAGGTGTCGGTCACCAGCACGTCCGCGCCGGCGCAGGCCTGCGCCGGATCGCGCAGGTGGGCCACCGAACCGCCCGTGTCGGCGGCACGCTTGCCGGCGTCGCGCAGCACATCGGGGAGCGGGTCGAAGCCCTCCGGCGAACTGACCCGAACGTGCATGCCGGCGGTCGCGCCGGCGAGCAGGCACGAGTGCGCCAGGTTGTTCGCGCCGTCTCCGAGATAGGTCAGGACCAAGCCGGGCAGCGCGCCCTTGCGCTCACGTACGGTCTGCAGGTCGGCCAGAAGCTGGCAGGGGTGAAACTCATCGGTCAGGCCGTTGACGACGGGAACCCTGCTGACCGCCGCCATCGCCTCTATCCGGTCCTGGCCGAACGTCCGCCAGACGATCGCCACCGCCTGCCGGTCCAAGACCCGGGTGGTGTCCTCGATCGGTTCGCCGCGGCCGAGCTGACTCGACGAGGCGTCGATCACCAGCGGATAGCCGCCGAGTTCGGCGATCCCCACCGAGAAAGAAACTCGGGTCCGGGTGGAGGGCTTGTCGAACAGCACCGCCACCGCGCGCGGCCCGGCCAGGGGCAGGCTGCCGAAGCGGTCCTGCTTCATCCGGTCGGCCAGGTCGAGCACCTCGAGCTGCTCAGTCTGGGTGAGGTCGTCGTCGCGCAGGAAGTGGCGGGGCATCAGGTCTCCTTGCCGGCCGGTACGGCACTGGTGGGGACGATTGTCGCCGAGGCGTCCAGCGCCGGCCCGAGCGCCGCAACGAAGGCGGCCAGATCGCCGTCGGAGATGACCAGCGGGGGCGCCAGCCGCAGGGCATCGGGGCGCACCGCGTCGACCAGGAATCCGCGCCCGCGCAGCGCGCGTTGCGCCACCCCGGCGACCTGCCGGCGCAGCTGCACGGCCCGCCAAAGCCCCAGCCCGCGGACTCCGGTCACCAGCGGGTGACCCAGGCCGGTGATGTCGGTGGCCAGCCGGTTGCCGGCGCCGGCGGACCGCGCCAGTAGCCCGTCGGTGGCCAGGGTGTCCAGGACGGCGAGCGCGGCGGCGCAGCAGATCGGGTTACCACCGAAGGTGGAGCCGTGATCACCGGGCCGTAGCGCCCCGGCCGCCTCGCCGAGCGCTATGCAGGCGCCGATCGGCAGTCCGCCGCCCAGGCCTTTGGCCAGCGTGATCACGTCCGGCCGTACCGCCGGGGCGATCACCTGGTGGCTGAACCACCCACCGGCCCGGCCGATGCCCCCCTGCACCTCGTCCAGAACGAGCAGGGCGCCGGTGGCAGCACATGCCTCGCGGGCGGACTCGAGGTAGCCGGCCGGCGCCGGCAGCACGCCCGCCTCGCCCTGAACCGGCTCGAGGAAGACCGCGGCAGTCGCCGGGGTGACCGCGGCGCGCAGGGCGCCGGCGTCCCCGTAGGGCACGAAGTCCACCGGCCCCGGCAACGGCTCGAAGGGTGCTCGCTTGGCCGGCTGGCCGGTCAGCGAGAGGGCACCGAGGGTGCGGCCGTGGAAACTTCCCTCGGCGGCCACGATGCGCCGGCGGTCCGGCCGGGCCCGCCGGACCAGCTTGAGGGCGGTCTCGTTGGCTTCCGCGCCACTGTTGGCGAAGAACACCCGGGCGTCGGCGGCCCCGGTCAGATCCCGCAGCCGTTCGGCCAGGATCACCGCGGGCTCGTTGACGAACAGGTTGGAGACATGGCCGAGGGTGGCGACCTGCCGGCAGACGGCGGCAACGACAGCGGGGTGCGCGTGCCCGAGGACACCCACCGCGATGCCGGCGAGCAGGTCGACGTACTCGACGCCATCGGCATCCCAGACGTGCGCGCCGGCGCCCCGGACCAGGGCCAGCGGCGGGGTGGGGTAGGTCGGCAGGGCGGCCGCCACCCAGCGGTCGACCAGCCGGGTGTTGCCCTCGACGGTATTGCCGGCGACGGTCACGCCGTCACCGTCGTGCCGGCGCCGGGGCCTGGGCCGGGGCCGGCCAGCATCCCGAGCAGTGCATGCGGCACGCGACCGTCCAGCACCTGCGCTGCGGCAACGCCGCCCCGCACCGCCCGCAGGCAGGCCTGCATCTTCGGCCGCATGCCACCGTCCAGGGTGCCCACCAGGACGGACAGCTCGGCCGCGGTCAGCCGGGCCAGCACCCGCCCGGACTGGCCGTCCCAGCCGGCGCACAGACCGGCCACATCGGTCAGCAGCATCAGTCGCTCGGCGCCCAGCGCCACCGCGAGCGCCGCCGCGGCGGCGTCGGCGTTGACGTTGAGCAGCGCCCCCGCCGCGGTGCGGGCCAGGCCCGCCACCACCGGGATCCGGCCGCCGTCGAGAAGGGTGTGAATGGGCTCGGGGCGTACGTCCGTGACGTCGCCGACCAGCCCCGGGTCGACCTGCCCGGGCGCGTCCGGACCGCGACGTTCGGCTATCAGCAGCCCGGCGTCGGCCCCGGACACTCCCACCGCGACCTGCCCGCTGGTGTTGATCTGGTCGACCAGCTCACGGTTGACCCGGTCGACGAGGACGCTACGGACGACCTCGAGGGTCTCCGCGGTGGTGACCCGCTGGCCGCCGCTGAACACCGCCGGCCGCCCGCGCCGAGCCAACTCGGCGGTGATCTGCGGTCCGGCGCCGTGCACCACAACGACGTGCACGCCGGTGCGGTGCAGCGCCAGCACGTCGACGGCGACCGTTGCCCGCAGGGTGGGGTCGGCCATCGCCGCCCCGCTGTACTTCACCACGGCAATGCTCACGGGGTGACCCCGGCGCTGCTCAGCCCGGCAGTCTCGGGCAGACCGAGCATCAGGTTGGCACACTGCACGGCCTGACCGGCGGCACCCTTGCCGAGATTGTCCAGGGCGACGACCACGACCGCCCGGCCGGCGGCCGGGTCGGCGCTGACCTGCAGGTGGGCGGCGGCCGCCCCGGTCGTCGCGGCAGTCTGCGGCCAGCTCCCGACCGGCAGCAGATGCACCAGGGGCTCCGCGTGGTACGCCGTCGCAAGCGCATCGCGCAGCGCCGGCTCGCCGCCGCGTCCGGACAGCCGGGCGGTGCAGATGGCCAGGATGCCCTGCGGCATCGGCGCCAGCACCGGCGTGAAGGACAACCGCACCCGGGCACCTGCCGCCGCACCGAGCACCTGCACGATCTCCGGTACGTGCCGGTGGCCCCCGCCGACTCCGTACGCGGCCAGTCCGCCGGCGCCGGCGCCCGGCCCGCGTTTCCGGCCGGCGCCGCTGAAACCGCTGGCCGCGACGACCACGATGTCAGAGGGCTCGACCAGGCCGGCGGCGAGCAGCGGGGCAAGCCCGAGGACCACGGCGGTCGGGTAGCAGCCGGGGACCGCCACCCGGCCGGCGCCGGCAATCCTGGCCCGGGCGCCGGGAAGCTCGGGCAGCCCGTACGGCCAGTGCCCGGCGTACGGGCCGGTGTACCAGCGGGCCCAGTCCGCCGGGTCGGCGAGCCGGTGGTCGGCGCCCAGGTCGACCACCTTGACGGTGGTGGGCAGCGACCCGGCCAGTTGGCCGGACCGGCCCGGGGGCAGGGCGAGGAAGACCAGATCGGCTTCGCCGAGGACGATCGGGTCGGGAGACAGCAGCGTGCGCGCGGCCAGGGCGGGCAATTGCGGGTGCACTGCCGCGACGGACCGGCCGGCAGTGGCGTAGCCTGCCAGCGCCGCGAGCTCGACGCCGGGGTGGGTGGCCAGCAGACGCAGCAGCTCTCCGCCGGCGGAGCCGCTGGCCCCGGCCACGGCCACCCGTACACCCATTCTCGACTCCTATGCGTTAGTATGCATGAGTATACAGGAGCGGGATGTACGCCGCTTCCCCGGCTTAGATACGGTCGCGCACGACGCGCGCGTCGCGCTCCGCGCGGCCGCCGCTGCGGCGGGAGGCACAGGCATGGGCAAGGACGTCGAGGTCACCCGCTTCACCCGGGAAGACCGCACCCGGTACCGGCACAAGGTGCGCCGCTGCCTGGACGTCTTCGAGCGGATGCTGCGCGAGTCCAGGTTCGACTTCGAACGGCCCATGGTCGGCCTGGAGATCGAGCTCAACCTGGTCGACGGCAGCGGGGACCCGGCGATGTCCAACGCCGCGGTGCTCGAGCTGATCGCCGATGCGGACTTCCAGACCGAGTTGGGGCAGTTCAACATCGAGATCAACGTGCCCCCCCGCCGATTGTCCGAGGACGGCCTCGCCGCCTACGAGCGCGAGGTGCGGGCCAGCCTGAATGCCGCCGAGGCCGCCGCCGCCACCGCCGGCGCGCACCTGGCGATGATCGGCATTCTGCCTACGGTGACCGAACGCCACCTGACCGAGGAGTCGCTGTCGGCCAACCCGCGCTACGCGCTGCTCAACGATCAGATCTTCGCCGCCCGCGGCGAAGATCTGCACATCTCGATCGACGGGGTGCAGCGGTTGTCCACGTACGCCGACACGATCGCTCCGGAGGCAGCCTGCACCAGTGTGCAGTTCCACCTCCAGGTGAGCCCGGACGACTTCGCCGCGTACTGGAATGCCGCGCAGGCCATCGCCGGCGTGCAGATGGCAATGGGGGCCAACTCGCCGTTCTTCTTCGGCAAGGAGTTGTGGCGCGAGACCCGGATCGCACTGTTCGAGCAAGCCACCGACACCCGCCCCGACGAGCTCAAGGCCCAGGGCGTCCGCCCGCGAGTCTGGTTCGGCGAACGCTGGATCACCTCGATCTTCGACCTGTTCGAGGAGAACGTTCGGTACTTCCCCGCCCTGCTGCCGATTGTCGACGACGAGGACCCGGTCGCCGTGCTGGACCGCGGCGACGTACCCAACCTGGGCGAGATGCGGCTGCACAACGGCACCATCTATCGCTGGAACCGGCCGGTGTACGACGTGGTGCGCGGCAAGCCGCACCTGCGGGTCGAGAACCGGGTCCTGCCGGCCGGACCGACCGTGCTCGACATCGTGGCGAACGGCGCGCTGTACTACGGCCTGGTCCGGGTGCTGGCCGAGGACGACCGGCCGATCTGGTCGCGGATGTCATTTGCTGCCGCGGAGGAGAACTTCCACGCCGGCGCCCGGCACGGCATCGAGGCGCAGCTGTTCTGGCCCGGTCTCGGTGAGGCACCCGCCACCGAGCTCGTGCTCCGCCGACTGCTGCCGATGGCACACGAAGGCCTGATGCGCTGGGGGGTCGACGCCCCGACCCGCGAGCGGCTGCTCGGGGTGATCGAGCAGCGCTGCCTCACCGGGCGCAACGGAGCGAGCTGGCAGGCCGAGACGGTGCAGCACCTGGAGGCCGAGGACAACCTGGACCGGCTTGAGGCATTGCGCGAAATGATGCGCCGGTACCGCACCCACATGCACACGAACACACCGGCGCACACCTGGCCGGTGGGCTGACCGCGCCGGCGCTTTCGGGCCGCCGGCTCAGCCCAGCGGGTCGTCCTCACCGTACCGGCGCAGCCGCAGGGTGCGGGTGTCGTGCTCGGCCATCTCTGCGGCGCGGGCGATCATCTGGTCGACGTCGTCCCGGGACGCATGCAGGAACCGTCCGGACAGGCTGTCGGCACGGCCGGAGGCCAGGATCAGCACCGCGCGGGTGACCACGTCGGCCGGCGTCCACCAGTCGCTGGGAGCCTCGGCCCACATCGGCATGTCGGTGGTCATGTCGGTGCGCACCAGACCCGGGCTCAGATCGAAGACGCTGACACCGTGCTCGGCGAGCGACGTCGCGAGGCAGTCGGTGAGCCGGGTGAGCGCCGCCTTGGACACCGAGTAGGCGGTGTATGTAGGCGTCGCGCTCAGCCCGAAGCCGCTGTTGATGTTGATGACGCGGCCGCGCCGGCGCGCCACCATGCCGGGCAGCACCGCCCGGCTCGCCAGCATCGGACCGCGCAGGTTGGTCTCGACCACGCCCCACCAGTCCGCCGGGTCCGCTTCCCACGCCGGCACCTCGGCGGCATCGGCCCGGCCGGCATTGTTGATGAGCAGATCCACCGGGCCCAGGTCACGCTCCACCGTCCCCACCGCCGCACGGACGGCGTCGGCGTCGGTCACGTCGGCGGGCACCGCGACAGCCCGGTCGGCGCTGCCGGCACGGGCGCACTCCCGCAGCGCGTCGTCCAGGGTGGCCCGGGTGCGCCCCACCAGGCCGACCCGGGCGCCGGCGCCGGCCAGGGC
>JALZAK010000177.1 GCA_030948385.1 Actinomycetota bacterium | reverse complement strand
TGTCAACGGCAAGCGAATCTTGACCCCCTGGCGGCAACTGAAAGTTGACCCCTCTTCCGGTTATTTGTTTTCGGCCCCGGTGGTAGGGACGCGGCCGAGGTCTCGGTCTTTGAGTCGGTAGCTGTCGCCTTTGAGCGCGATGACTTCGGCGTGGTGGACGAGCCGGTCGATCATGGCGGCGGCGACGACGTCGTCACCGAAGACTTCACCCCAGCGGCCGAAGGGCTTGTTGGAGGTGACGATGAGGGAGGCTCGTTCGTAGCGGTTGGAGACGAGTTGGAAGAACAGGTTGGCGGCTTCGGCTTCGAAGGGGATGTAGCCGACCTCGTCGACGACGAGCAGCGGGTAGCGGCCTAGTCGGATGAGCTCGGTTTGCAGGCGGCCGGCGTGGTGGGCTTCGGCGAGGCGGGCGACCCAGTCCGATGCGGTGGCGAACTGGACCCGGTGACCGGCCTGGCAGGCGCGGATCGCCAGGCCGATCGCCAAATGGGTTTTGCCGGTTCCTGGCGGGCCGAGGAACACCACGTTGTCTTTGGCGACGACGAAGTCCAGGGTGCCCAGATGGGCGATGGTGTCGCGTTTGAGGGCCCGGGCGTGGTCGTAGTCGAACTCCTCGATCGACTTGCGGGCCGGGAACCGGGCGGCGCGGATCCGGCCTTCACCGCCGTGGGACTCCCGGGCGGAGACCTCACGTTGCAGGCAGGCGACGAGGAATTCCTCGTGTGACCAGGACTCGGCGCGGGCCCGTTCGGCCAGGCGGCCGACCGACTCCCGCAGGGTGGGCGCCTTCAACGCCCGGGTCAGGAACGCAACCTCCGCGGTTAGGTCACGCACCGCCGTCTTGGTGGTGGTGCGAGTCGCGGCGCCCATCAGGCCACCCCGCCGTCGATGCCCAGCGCAGTGTCGTAGTCGGCGAGCGAGCGGATCTGCACGTCGGCTTGCGCGGCCGGCCGGACGACCTCGAGCCGTTCCCGGCGCATCGCCTTGGCCGCGGTCAGATGGGCCGGGTCGTGGATGGTCTGATGTTTGGCCCAGACCCGCTCATGGTCGGCGACACCCTTGCCGTCGCAGAACACCCGGACCCGGTGCAGGTCGGCGGTGATCTCGATCCGCCGCCCGATCACGCCCGGGTGCACCGAGTAGTCGTTGGAGTCCAGCCGGATGTAGTGATCGCGGGGCAGTCGGGTGCCCTTGCGCCAGCCCACGACCGGCGGCACCGGCGGCAGCGCGAGCATCGCCGCCCGGTCGGCGTCGAGACGCTCAGATGGCCGGCAGCCCAGCACCCGGTGGTGCCGATTGTTCGCCCCGGCCAAAAACGCCTGCAGCTGGGTGTTGAAGTCCGCTGGGGAGTCGAACGTCCGGCCAGGCAGGAACGAGGTTTCCAAGTAGTCGTGCAGCCGCTCCACCAGCCCTTTGGCTTCCGGGTCAGCCGGCTTGCAGATGAGCACCTTGACCCCCAGAGTCCCGCGGAACCCGTGGCAGTCACCGGTCAGCTCCGGCTGGCGATGCCGCCACCGGCCCACCGCGCCCTCACCGTCCCAGACCAGCACCCGCGGGGTCGCACCCAACCCGGCGATCAGCTGCCACCAGCCGGCATACAGATCCTCCGCGCCACGGCTGGGCACCAGCACCGCCGATGACCAGCGCGAATAGCCGGTCACCATCGTCAACACCGGCAACTGCTTGGCACTGCGGAGATGACCAAACCCAACCGGCAGGCTGATATCGGGGAACCAGAAGTCGCACTGCGCGATCTCCCCAGGCTCATAACTTGTCCGACCCGACGGGTCCGCCGGCAGGTAATACGGCCGCAGCTGCGCAACCCGCCCCGACAAGGTCCGGATTGAATGCGGCCAGTCGATCCGCTCCGCGATCACCGTCGCCGGCATCGTCGGCACCGCCTGCAGCAACTCCCGGATCCGCGGCTCGAACCGATCGGCCAACGATCCGCCCGCCGGCCGTTCATACTTCGGCGCGCCACCGGCACGCACCGCCGCCCGGACCGTATTCCTAGAAAGCCCCAGCACCCGCGCGATCTCCCTGATCGGAACCCGCTCCGCGCGATGCAACCGCCTGATCTCCGCCCAGTCCTCCACGCCCAACACCCGCTTCCTCCTCGGCTCGACTCAGCCAAGGCTTTCGGGGAAGAGGGTCAGCTTTCAGTTGCCGCGCAGGGGTCAGTTTTCACCTGCCGTCGACAAGCGTCCAAGGGTACTGCCGACCACAGGAGCTTCGTCCACCGACGTCAACAGCCCCGCAACGTCGCCGGCCTCCACTCCGGCGTTGCTAGACCACCAGCCTGGCGAGGACTGCCATGACCACGCCGTTGGTGGGTGCAGGAGCCATTCAGGGTCGCCGTGGTAGTCGTAATAGTGGACGGTGGCCCACTGTCGGTGGCGTAGTCGTCAAGATCCCGGCCAGCGTTGTCCTCGTTACCTCCATCTCGGCGGGAGTCAGTTCGGCGGGACCTCCTCGGGGTCGGAGCTGCGTGAAGTGTGGGCGCGTGATGAGGACAGTGAGGGCTCCGGCGAGGCTGCATGCTGGTGCTGCGGGGCGTCCCATCCCGCCGAGTTGCTCACCGCTCGCCCCTCCGCCGAGCATGAGCTGAGACTTGTCGCCTCGTCCACGGTCGCGTGCTGCCATTGCGAGATACCGGAGGCGCCATCGGTTATGACGGCCGAATGGCGCCGTCCGAGCCGATCAGTACGATGCGGCCGCGCTGTGTCGCCTGGTGCTGGTACGCAGTTTCACGCGGTGTTCTAGTGGACGATGCTCCTGCTGCTGGTGGCGCTGGTACGCGGGCCTGACGGAGGCGACTGCAGTGTCGCTCGTGGAAGCGCTGGGCCGTGCGGTGATCCGATCGTTCTGGCGTTCCGCCTCGAAACGGTGAGGTACGGTCCTCTTGCTGTGGGGGAGGCTGGCCCTAGTTGAAGGAGCGCCATGCGCCGCCCTCCGCTTCTCATCCTCGCTGCTGTTGCTGCCGTTGTACCGGCCTCGGTGGCCTTGGCCGCCACTCCTGCGTCGAGTTCGGTCACGGTGCCGACGACCGTCGGCCAGACGGTGACCCGAACATGGACTGGCACGATCCCGGTCGGGGCCAACCCCACCAGCGACTGCAATGGCGGCACGTCGACGTCGGACGTTGAGACGATCACCGTCAACGTGCCGCCCGGCGCCTATCAGAACGTGAGCGCGTCGTTCACGTTCTCGATCACCTGGTCACCGGTAGGCAGCTCGACGACGAACGACGAGATCCTGACCGTGGTGGGCCCGAACGGCGCCGAGGTGGGCTCCAGCGACACCAGCAACACCACCGAGACGGTCACTGCCTCCGACATCCAGCCCGGTCAGTATCAGGTCGAGGCCTGCGGCTTCGTCAACACGGCGCCGCAGCCGTACCAGGGCAGCCTGGTGATCAAGACGACCAAGCCCAACAGCGAGCAGAGCCTGCCCGCCGCCCCCGCCAACGGACTCGCGTTCTCGCCCAGCGTGGCCGCTGACCCGCAGCGCGACGAGGCCGAGCCGCTGATCGAGACCGGCCCGGACGGCAAGACCTACACTTGCGGGCCGACCGGGTTCACCAGCGCATCGGACTACGCCCAGGTCTCCACTGACGGCGGCGACCAGTTCCACCTCCTGGGTGCCCCACAACGCGGCCAGCAGGCCCTTGGCGGCGGTGGCGACTGCGCCATCAACCTGGCCAAGGACAGGAATTCCCTAGGCAACTACCAGTACGCCTACGCCGGCCTCGACGCGCTGAACGGCTTCACGACCACCACCTCGGCTGACAACGGGCATACGTTGATCAACTTGGGACCGCAGGGCAATGGCCTCACCGACCTGGGTGTGCTGACCGACCGGCAGTGGAACGTCTTCACCGATCCGCAGACCGTGCTGCTGTCTTATAACCAGCAGCAGCCGCGAAACATCGCCGTGCAGAAGTCGACCGACGGCGGGCTGACCTACGGCCCTGTTTCCGCCATCGGCGGGGCCAGCCCCGACTTCCCCGGGCCGATGCGCACCCTGCCGTCCCAGTTCAACATCAGCGGGCACCGGGTGGTGTTCTTCGCCTGGACCAAGGGCAGCAACGTCAACTTGTCGGTGTCCTACGACAATGGGGCCAGCTTCGTCGACTGTGTGGCCGCGGTGGCGCCAGGGGGCCCCAGCACCAACTTCGCCACCGCCGACGCCGACAGCGCCGGCAACATCTACCTCGCCTACGCCGAGAAGGACACCTTCCACACCTACCTGGTGACCCTGCCGCACTCCGCTCTGGCTGGGTGCAACCAGCCGATCGGCAACAACCCGGCCACCGCCGCGGCGCCGAAAAACGACCCGCAGGCGCTCGGGTTCTCGACCCCACTGCAGGTCGACCGGGGCAACGTTCGGACCACCGTCTTCCCGTGGGTCGCCGCGGAAGGCGCCCCCGGCCACGTCGCGGTGGCGTTCTACGGCACCCAGACCGACGGCAACCCCAACCTCGGCACCTTCAAGGCCAGCTGGAACGTCTACGTCAACGAGTCGCTGAATGCGCTCTCCGCGGGCCGGACGTTCAGCCAGGTCATCGCGACCACCCACCCGATGCACTACGACTCGATCTGCCTGAACGGACTGGGCTGCGATTTGTCCCAACCGGCCGGCGACCGGTCCCTGGCCGACTTCTTCGCAGTAAAATACAACCCGAGCAGTCACCGACTGCAGGTCGTCTACGACAATGACGCGAAGATCCCCGGTGAGGCGACCGGACACGTGGCCAGCCCCATGGTGGTCACCCAGATCGGCGGCCCGAGCCTGTCCGGGGGGACGATCAGCGGCGGCAACCGGCCGGTGCTGCGACAGAGTTCCACCGACCCGACCGGCGACGCGCTGTCGATGTATTCAAACCTGGTCCTCACACCCACACCCACCAACGAGCCGGCCTCTGATCTGGTGTCCACCGGAATAGGGTCCCGGACCGGCGGCGGGTTCACCGTCACCATGAAACTGGCCAGTCTGTCGTCAACGGACCTGGCCAAGGCGCTCGCTGACACCAACAGCCGGTCCCTGCTGTACGTACTGCGCTTCACCAACGGCTTCCAGCCGTCAGCGGTAACGGCCCGGTACAACCCGAGCAGCACCCCGCAGTGGACTTTCAAATACAACGACTACGACACGCTGTTGGCCGAGTGCAGCGCCCCGCCCAGCTCCAGCAGCGACAAGTGCCTGGCGTTCGGAGCCAGGGGCACCACTTTGCAAGGCAGCACCAATGTGGGCAGCGGCACGATCACCATGAGTGTGCCGCCAAGCTTCACCCGCGGTCCGCTACTCACCGCGCTGGCCGGCGGGCAGGGTCCCAATCAACGGCCGCACCTGATCCAAGCCACCAGCGGTTCCCGCTTCTACGACGCGTCTGCCTTCACATTCGGTGACGCCAGCCTGGCCGACACCGTGGTAGGCACGCCGCAGACCTACCTGTACCCGCTGGACAACACCCCGGCAATGGACTTCCAAATGCCGTAGCCGATCAGCTGGACTGTGGCCCGCCTCTCGAGCCACCATCCGTGTGAGCGTGCGCAGCAGTCCACTGCCCTGACGGACGTCCCCTGCCATCCGCCGCACGCGGCGGCCGGCCCTCAGGCTGGCCTGCGGGGCCCGGCCCGGGCCGGTGGCACGTCGACGATCGCCGCGCAGTCGATTGACCGGTTGTATCAGCTTTGACAGATGACTGCGGCGGCCGGTCCAGTCCATCGACTCGGTGGCCGAGGCTCGGGTTCTTCCCCGGGCGCCACAAAAGGGCGAGTCGACGCCGGCATTCGGCGCCCTTCACCCCTTCCCAACGCGCCGAAAGGCGCTCACGCGGTGTACGCTGCCCCGTCGCGGCGGTGCGATCAGGTGCGCGCGTTAGGTGGCTGTGGACGGCGACTGTGATCGTGGCTTTCGTCGGTCGTACATTTGTCTATCCGCCCGACCCATCACGTGGTCAAGGTTCTCGTCTGGGCGAATTTCGGCCAGACCGATACTGACCGAAGCGCCCGGGGCGGCTGCCCTCAGATCTTCCTGCACGGCGACGAAGCGACGCTCCGCCTCGACCAGGCGGCAGCCGGGAAGACCGCAT
>JALZAK010000167.1 GCA_030948385.1 Actinomycetota bacterium | reverse complement strand
GTGCGGTGGTCGCCGCGGCGACCACGTCGCTGCCGGAGACGATGGGCGGCGAGCTCAACTTCGACTACCGCTATGCATGGCTGCGCGACCTGAGCCTGACCATGCGCTCCCTGTGGCTCGCTGCCTGTCCCGACGAGCCGGCCAGGCTGTTCGGCTGGCTGGCCGGCAGCGCCGGTCATGTGCGCGAGGAGTTGGTCCAGATCATGTACGGCGTCGAGGGAGAGCGAGACCTCACTGAACATGTGCTCGAGCACCTGGCCGGCTACCGGGGAAGCGCACCGGTCCGGGTCGGCAACCAGGCGTGGGAGCAGGTCCAGCTCGACGTCTTCGGGGAGGTGCTCGACGCGGCACACCTGCTCCGAGACCAGATCGGCGAGTTCACTCCTCCCGCTCAGCAGCTACTAGTGGCGCTGGCCAACCGGGCGGCGGGCAGCTGGCAGCAGGCCGACGCCGGAATGTGGGAGGCCAGGGACGCCCGGCGCCACTACACCTCATCGAAGGTCATGTGCTGGGTGGCCCTGGACCGGGCGGTCCACCTCGCGAAACGGCTGGGCGCGGGCGCGCAGCCCGGCGCGTGGGCACAGGCCCGCGATGCGGTACGCCTTGCCATCCTCGAGCGGGCATGGAGCCAGGAGGCCGGCGCCTACGCGGGCGCTTTCGAGTCCGACGACCTCGACGCTTCGGTGTTGTTGCTACCGCTGGTGGGCTTCCTGCCGGCCACTGACGATCGGATGAGGGCCACGATTGAGGCGATCGAACGCGAGTTGGGCAAGGGTGGGCTGGTACGTCGATGGCCCAGTGATCCCAGCGGCTTCCTCATCTGCACGTACTGGTTGGTCGAGTGCCTGGCGCTGATGGGGGAGCCCGGTCGCGCGCGGGCATTGTTCGAGCGCGCCACGACGCACGCCAACGATCTAGGCCTGCTCGCCGAGGAAGCTGACCTGCAAACTGGGGAGCTGCTCGGCAATTACCCGCAGGCCTTCTCCCATGTCGGCCTGATCAACGCCGCGTGGCGCCTCGGCCAGAGCACAACCGACCCCGCAGGCCCCGCACCAACTCACAAAGGAAAACCATGACCGCCGGTCGCCTCGACGGGAAAGTCGCCCTGATCACCGGCTCGGATTCCGGAATCGGCCAGGCCACCGCGTCGGAGTTCGCCAAGGAAGGCGCCGATGTCATCGTCCACTACCTGCACGACGCGGCCGGCGCGGAAGCGACCCGCAGTGCGATCGAAGGCGCCGGCCAGCGGGGCATCGTCGTTCAGGCGGACGTCAGCGACGAGAGCCAGGTCGCGGCGATGTTCGACCGGGCGCTGCAGGTATTCGGCACGCTGGACATCCTGATGAACAATGCCGGCGTCGACGCCTCAGGCACGCCCGTGGCAGAACTGACCACGGAGGTGTGGGACAAAGCGATCCGTACCAACCTCTACGGCTATTTCTTCTGCTGTCGCCGCTTCGCTCAGATCCGCACCGAGGCCGGCGGCGGCGGGAAGATCATCAACGTCAGCTCGGTGCATGAAGACGTACCCAATGCCGGCGGTGCCGACTACGACTGCTCCAAAGGCGCGATCCGGATGCTCACCCGCACGTTGGCCCTGGAGCTGGCTCCGCTGAGGGTCAACGTCAACGGGCTGGCACCGGGCATGGTGCTGACCCCTTTCAACCAGGCCGCTATCGACGACCCGAAGCTGCTTGACGAACAGGTGCAGAGCATCCCGTGGAAACGTGCTGCCCAGCCAACCGAGATCGCGCGCCTGGCCGTCTTCCTGGCCTCCTCCGACGCCGACTACGCCACCGGTGCCACCTACGTGATGGACGGCGGCCTGATGCGCAACCTCGGCCAAGGGGCATGACGGCGGCAACCGGCGCTGCCCCGAGCTGCAGGGTTCCCGACCTCGAGCTACCGGACCAGATGGGCCACCACGCCGGCTGAGCGAGTTCGCCGCCGGCGACCCAGTGCTATTGCAGTTCTATCGCGGCTGGGGATGAATATCGGGCCACAAGTACTCGGTCCTGCTCCGCCGGCGCTCGGCCCCGTCATCGAGCGCCACGCCGGAGCGCCGTGGCCCTGCGACCAGTGGTCACCCGGGGAACCTTCCGGGGTCACACCCGACAATAATCAGCGTTGTTCGACGGTGCCCGACCGGGTCAGTTGCTCAGGACCGCGGGCAGTTCGGTGAGGGCTGACACGGTGTGGGTCGCCGAAGTGAAGTATCCGGGGTATTCGGTGCCGGCGCGATTGATCCACGCTGTGCTCAGCCCGGCGCGGGCCGCGCCGTCGATATCCCATGGATGGACGGCCACCAGCAACATCTCCTGCACGCTGACTCCACACTGGCGCGCCGCGTACTGGTAGGCCTCCCGTGCGGGCTTCCACACTCCGACGTCCTCTACCGATAGCAGCATGTCGAACTCGCCTCCGATCCCGGCCCGGTCGAATAGGCCCTCGGCAACCGCCGTCGACCCGTTGGTCAGCGTCACCAGGCGGTACCCGGCGGCACGTAGCGCCCGGACAGCTTCAACGACGTCGGGATGCACCGACAGGGTCATGAACCCGGCCATCACGTGCTCAACCGCTGCTTCGATGTCGCGATCCAGTTCGACACCGGCCAACACTGCGTGCAGCGTCCCGGCACCCAGCACCGCGAACTTTCCCTGGCTCCCGGCGGCCGTCAGCGCGAACCCGTCCCGCAAGAGCATGGCGAACCACCGTTGCGCGAGGTGGCCGGGGGCGCCGACATCGGTGAACCTGTTTGCCATCGGCGCCATATCGGACAACGTCTCGTTGACGTCGAAGACGATCACCGCAGGATGACTGGCCACGCAAGGCTCCTCTGAAAGTGATATGGGCACTGGGATAGGTACGGTAAGACCCCGGACCGAGGCCCCGCCGTCGCCGACTGTAGGTCGATGCTGCTCGCCTGCCGTCATCGGGGGCCGGGTGATACATCGCCAGCGCCGTTGCGGTGAGTGGCGTCCGACATGTTCGCCGGAGATGCCGGACTCCGAGCGCGACATCGGCACCTGCTCATCCAGCCCGCGTGCCGACCCCGATGGGACCGGGCCTCGTTTGCGTCAGCCGCGGGGCAGGGCCCGGCCGTCCGGCAGCACTCGGCCGCTCAGGAGTGCCACCAGAGAGCCGCTGTCAGCGCGAATGAGCTCGCCGTGTCCCCAGCTCCGATCAGCGTCGGCGGCCTCGAGCCGGACATCGGTCAGGTCCACCCCGAACATGGTGCCGTTCGCGGCGGTGAGCTGATCGAGGACGGCGGTCACCGCCTCCGCGGGTGCGACCGCGGGCCGGTCGAGCGCGATCGTCACATCCAGGGAGTGAATGACGGCATGGCTCAGTGCACCGGCTGCACCGCCGCCTGGCGGCTGCCACGCGTGCAGTATCGGCGACCGGAGTTGGTCGAGAAGGTCCGCGACGGGCAGCGACGCGTCCCGGTGGGCCACGGTGTCGGAAAGCACCGTGAAGTCGCCGCCGGCCGCCGCCATCTCGGCCCCGAACTGGTCGGGAGTCAGCCGCGCCGGCATGGTCACGTGCGCGATCACGTGGCGCACCAGCCACTTCTCGCACAGCGACGGTGCGTCCCACGTGTCGACGCCCGTGGCGGTGAGGAGATCGGCAAGGCCGTCGTACGTCGGCGCTACCCAGGATTGCGGGTCGGTCACGATCGATCTCCCTGGATGAGGTGAGCGAGGTGCTCCTCGAGCTTGTCGAGAGAAGTGAGGAAGCCGGCGCGGGCCGCCGGCAGGCGCATCGCGTCGGGCACGTTCCGCTGATGGATGACGACTTCGGTGCCGCCATCGCCGAGGTCGACAAGCGTGCTGGTGGTGTGCATCCCGGTCGCGGACTCGACCCAGGCGAGCCGTTCGGGCGGAACGACCTCGGCGAACGTGGCGACCATCCGGTGGCTGCCCTGCTCGCCGACCATCAGGGTCTCGAACCTGCCCCCGGGGTGGAGTTCGACGACGATGCCTTCGATCGGCGTGGCCATGCCGCTCGGGCCCCAGAAGCACGCGAGCTCGGCGGGCTCGGTGAGGCACCGCCACACCAGTTGGCGTGGCGCGCGGAAGACCCGCCGGCAGACGAGCTCGTCCTCGTTCACTGGTTCTCACCCTCCTGGATGCGGGCGAGGTGGCTCTCCAGCCGGTCCATCCGGTCTGACCACGTGCGCCGGCTCTCCTCGATCCAGGAGAGCGCGGCCTCGAGCGCCGCGGGTTCGAGGCGACACGGCCGGGTTTGCCGGTGCCGTCCCTGGCTGATCAGGCCGGACCGCTCGAGCACCTGGATGTGCTGCGACACGGCCTGCATGGTCATGGCGTACGGCTCCGCCAACTCCTTGACGGTCGCCTCGCCGGCGCTCAGCCGCGCCACGATGTCTCGCCTCGTGCGGTCGCTGAGAGCGGTGAACAGAGCATCGAGCTGCTGACCGTCGAAGGCGGTTCTCATGCGATTATTCAAGCATTTACTTTATCAAGCGTCAACTGGAGGAATGTTATCGCGCCGCCCGTGCCGGGGCAGTGTGACCTCAGGCTCGATTGCACGGACTTGCCCAGAGGGCCATCCGCGCAGGTGCGGGGTTGTCATCCGTTCGGTGGCAGGTGTTGGGTTCGAACCAACGTAGGCTGAGCCGGCGGTTTTACAGACCGCTCCCTTTGGCCACTCGGGCAACCTGCCGTGTCCGCTGCCGTACCTCTCGGCCGGCCGCAGGAGGCAGGATAGCCGGTGACCGCACCGCGAGAGAATCCGTAACCCGACCGAGGAGAACCGCCGTGGCCGACCCGTCCTTCGACGTCGTCAGCAAGGTCGACCGCCAGGAGGTCGACAACGCCCTCAACCAGACCACCAAAGAGCTCTCGACCCGCTTCGACTTCCGCGGGGTCAACGCCTCGATCTCCTGGGCCGGGAACGAGGCGGTGTCGCTGCAGGCCGACACCGAGGAGCGGCTCAAGGCCGCGCTGGAGGTTTTCAAGGAGAAGCTGATCAAGCGCGGAATCTCGCTCAAGGCGCTGGATGCCGGCGAGCCGCAACCGTCCGGCAAGATTTACAAGCTCAGCGCCAAGATCAACCAGGGCATCGCGGCGGACAAGGCCAAGCTGATCGCGAAGAAGATCCGCGACGAGGGGCCCAAGGGGGTCCAGGCGCAGATCCAGGGTGACCAGCTGCGGGTCAGCGCGAAGAAGAAGGACGCCCTGCAGGAGGTCATCGCCCTGCTCAAGGGCGGCAGCTTCGACATCCCGCTGCAGTTCACCAACTACCGCTGATCGTCTGGGCCTTTTCGCGCTGATCAGCGCGTTGTCGGGAGTCATGGTCGCAGCAGGGTCCGCGGGGGGTACGCCGGCCTGCCGCATCAAAAATCGCTCGCTGCTGTAAACGACTCCTATAGCATTTGCTATATTGGGTCCGTGTCCACTCTCTCTCAGGTTTCCCGCCGCTCAGACGAAGCGGTCGAGCAGGCCCGCCGCGAGTTGGTCGCCGCCGTACGCGCTGCGCACGCAGCGGGCCGCACTCAAGCAGAGATCGCCAAGGAGATTGGCCGGAGCCAGCCCGAGGTGTCGCGGCTGCTTCGCTTTCACGGCACGAGTCCGCGGGCGATGGCGCTGCGCAAGCAGCGGGCCGGCGTGATCAAGCTGGTTCGGGAAGTCGGCGGAGCCGATGTGCGCGTATTCGGATCCGTCGCCACCGGTCTGGACCACGACGGCTCGGACATCGACCTGCTCGTAGACCTACCGCCGGCGATGGGGCTGTTGAAGATCGCTCGCCTCGAGCGGCTTGTGTCGGAGATGGTCGGTATACCCGTGGACATCGTGCCGAGGGACGACCTTCGGCCCGACCTCAAGGAAAGGGTTCACGGGGAAGCGGTGCCGCTATGAGCAGGCCAGTCGAAGAGTTGCTCAGCGAGGCGCTCCTCCACTTCGAGGCCGCCACGGTGTACGCGAAGCTGACCGACGAGGATCCGCAGATGATAGTCGACGCGATGTCAATGCGCCTTTTCGCCGGACTGGACGCGCTCACCCGGTTGCCCGACGGCGTCGCCGATCGTCTGTTCGGTGGTGACTGGCCCGACATGCGTGGCCTTCGGCACCGGATTGCTCACGGCTACGCCGCTTTGAGCCTCACGCGGGTCAGGGAGACTGTCACAACCGACCTCCAGGGTGCGATCAAAGCGATTCGCCGCGAGTTCGCCGACTCCGGACACAGCCCGCAGGAGATTGAGGAACAGGAGAATTAGCGCTCGATGCAGGGCGGCGCTACCCGGGATCGGTCACCTGCTGATGACTCCCCGGGCAGCGTCACGGGGAGTCGACAGCCACAGACCGGCGGAGGCCGGCGCGATCGTGGAGCGCACCACGCCGAGCAGCTCCGCGCACACCGCGTCGAGTTCGACGTCGTCGCGTACCCGCGCCGCGAAACTCTCGACGGTCCGGGCGGCGTCGAATCGGGCCCGGTTGAACCGGCGGTCGACGGTGTCCTGCACGCGCCGGCGGACCGGGTGCAACAAGGCCGCGGCGGCCAGCGTCGACGCCGCGACGGCGTACGGCGATGAGACGCCGAGCTCCCGCGTCGACACGATGACGATCAGCAGGTACACGCCGGCCAGCAGCCCGCTGACGAGCACCCAGGAGACGGTCCGGCTGACCAGCCGGTCGATGTCGTAGAGCCGGTAGCGCAGGATCGCCACCGCGACGGCCACCGGGATCAGCGGGGCGAAGACCTGGTACGCGACGACCGGCTCGATGCCGAACGGGGCGTTCGCCAGCGCGGCGAACGCGACGACGTTGACGGCGACGACGAACAGGAACCACTTCATCTGCTCGCGTTGCACTCCGCGGGAGCGCCGGAAGCGCACCCAGATCGCTCCGGTGCACACCAGCAGGAACCCCAGCAACTGCAGACCCTCGGTGGTGTTGTTGATCGTCACCGCCGCTGAGCGGGGGATCAGCTGCACAGGGTCGTGCAGGTGCGGGAAGTTGCGGGTGAACAGCGAATCGCCGAACGCCGCTACCACGGCGGATAGCGCGGGCACGGCGACGGCCAAGGCGACGGGGATACGCCAGCGCGGCGAGGGCAGCCGCCCGTCCGGGAAGCAGGCGATCGACAGGATCAAGAAGACGAACGTGAGCGGGATCGGCCAGGTCCCCAGCCACGCGCTCCAGTTCGCCACCGACGCTCCGACGCCGGCGGTCGCGAGCCCTTGCGCGCCGTAGAGCAGCGAAACCACCGCCGCCTCGCCGCCGAAGTACCAGCCCACCGTATTGCCGGGGACTCGAACGGTGAGCAGTAGAGCCACCCCGGCGAACGCGACGGGCACCGGAAGGATGGTCAGAAGATCCGGGCTCGGCCAGCCGACAACCACGCCGACCGTCAGTGAGATCACCGTGATCGACAACCAGAGGACGCGCAACCAGCGCAGTAGCACCTTGTCGGTCACCTCCGTCCGGCAGGTCGGTCCTCGGCAGTTTGGGCCGAAGCCGTCACGTGACCGTTACGGGGCTCGCCGCTGGCAGCATCATCGCGCCTGCGCCGGCGCTGGAGAGCGAATCGGCCGGGCTCAGTGGCCGTACACGCCGTCCCGGGCCATCTCCTGCAGCCGGGCGATCCGCTGGGCCATCGGCGGGTGGGTCGAGAACAACTGGCCCATCCCGCCGGCGCGGAACGGATTGGCGATCATCAGGTGGCTGGCCGACATCAGCCGCTGATCCTGCGGCAGCGGCAGCGCGGCGGTGCCGGCCTGCAGCTTGCCCAGCGCGGAGGCCAGGGCCAGCGGGTCACCGGTCGCCCGGGCGCCAGACTCGTCGGCCTGGTACTCCCGAGACCGGCTGATCGCCATCTGCACCAGGCCGGCTGCGAGCGGGCCCAGGATGATCAGCAGCAGGCCGGCGATGGGGTTGCTCCCCTCATCGTCATCGGAGCCGCCGATCGGCAGGAAGTACGCGAGATAGGCCAGGTACGTGATCACACTCGCCAGCGCGCCGGCCACCGACGAGATCAGGATGTCCCGGTTGTACACATGCGACAGTTCGTGGCCGAGCACCCCGCGCAGCTCACGCTGGTCGAGCATCGACAAGATGCCGTGGGTGCAGCAGACGGCGGCATGCCGCGGGCTGCGGCCGGTGGCGAAGGCGTTGGGCTGGTCGGTAGGGCTGATGTAGAGCCTGGGCATCGGCTGGCCGGCGCCGGTCGCCAGCTCGCGCACGATCGCGTACATGACCGGCTGCTGCACCTCGGTCACCGGGTACGCGTGCATGGACCGCAGCGCGATCTTGTCGGAGAAGAAGTAGCTGAACGCGTTGACCCCGATGGCGATGACCAGGGCGATCAGCAGACCCGACCGGCCGCCGAAGAGCTGCCCGACGAACAGGATCAGCGCTGACATCAGGCCAAGAAGCAGCGCGGTCTTCAGTCCGTTGTGATGCCTAGGCACTCTGCCCTCCGACTCGGCCGCCACGCCCGGTGGCTTGCCTTCCCGTCAACGCGGCCGCGATCACCGGCGTTCCCACCGGAAGCTCCATGCTCGCACGCTCTGACGATCATCGGCCTCCAGTCGGCCACGCGGTCCCCCAGCGCCGGCTGGCGAGCGCCGCGACCAGTCCGACCAGGACCGAGCCGGCCACCAAGGCGACCCGCCAGCCACGCCCACCGACCCACCCGGCCGCCCGGACGTGCCGGCGCCAGTCGGCTGCAAGCTGGATCACCAGACGCCTGGCGTAGCCCACCACGTGGGCCGACATCAGCACGAACCAGAGCACAAAGCTGGCCTTGTGCAACTGCAAGAAAAAGTCCCGGCCCGATCGGGTGGCCACCAAACCGACGCCGGACCCGAGAACGGTCAGGCTGGACAGGATCAGCAACGGGCCGAGAATGCGGAAGGCAAGCGGTGGCGGGCCGCGGCGCCGATAGGGCTCGGCCCGCAGGTAGTAACGCGCGAAGCGATACGTCGTGCTGCCGACCTTGAGGGCGACCGGGCCGATCAGCAATACACCGACGAAGACGTGCACGGTCAACAGCGGCCGGATGAAGGCGATGGTGATGCCTTCGATGGCCAGCAACACGAGCAGGACGGCGGCCACCGTCGCGGTCAGCCGCTGGTTGCCGGCCACCCCGCCGGTGGGCGCCGGCATCCGGCGGGTGCTCAGATCGCCCTGACCTCGCCGCCGGACTCCCGAACGGGGATGGCCGGCAACGAGGCGGGTGCCGGGCCGCCGGTCACCTGGCCCGTGCCCGCGTCGAAGGTCGCGCCATGGCAGGGGCAGGCAAATTGCTTACCCTGCCGGTCGAAGTCCACGGTGCATCCGGCATGCGTGCACACGGCGCTGAACGCGCGGTAGTTGCCCGGGCTCTCGTGCACCAGCCAGGCCGGCCCGCCGCTGCCGGGGTCGTTGAACTGGAGGGCGTGGCCAACCGGGATCCGGCCCGAGCTGGCGATCGGCCGCCCGACAGGTGCGGCCGAAGCGCCGGCGGCTGGCGCCGGCCCGGAAGGTGTTGTCGCCGGCGATAGGCCGCCGGCGGCGATGCGGCTCGGCGACCGGTCCGTACCGCCGGCAAGTCGCCCCGCGAGGGCGGTCAGCCCGCCGAGGACGAGACCGCCCGCCGCGGTCACTGCGGCGACGGCAGCGCCGCGCACCAGCACCCTGCGGTCAAGCTCCCGGCGGAGGCCAGCGGGAACAGGCCGGCCCGTCCGCCCGCCGGCAGCTACCGGCAGGCGCAGGTCGCGCCGGGCCACGGCGGCGATGGCGGCGTCCAGGGCGAGCACGCCGCCGCTGCCGCCGAGGGCCAGCGGCGACAGGGCGAACAGGAACACGATGTCGGAGCCGTAGTAGTACGGCGTCGTGTTCCAGCTCACCGTGAGCAGGAAGGACAGCGACAGCAGCATGCCGCCGGCCGCCGCCGCCCGGGTCCACAGCCCGAGCAAAACGCCGAGACCGACGGCGAGCTCACCGAAGGCGATCAGTAGCCCGACGGTCGTCGCGTGATGCGCCGTGACCCCCAGCAGCGGGCCGATGGGGCTGGTGTGCCGCATGGCCTGCATCTGCGCGGCGACTGAAGCGGGCGCCCGGACATCGAGGTAGGTGGGGTTGGCCAGCTTCTGCAAGCCCGCGTAGCAAAACGTCACCCCGAGGAACAGCCGCAGGGGCAGCAGCAGCCAGCCGGGCTCGCGGAGCCGGTCGGCGAGCGCGCCGCTCGGTGGGGCCGGTGGGGGAGAAGGGTCGCGCGGCCGGGGTGCCATCACTACAGGATGCCGCCGAGGTGGTTCAGTAGCCCTTCGGAACTTACCAAGGACTTCCTCAGTTCTCGCCGGCCGCCCCGGCCACGCGGCGCTGCGCCGTAGCCTCGAACAATGACGCCGGGCGCCGGGCTGCGCGAGCAGACCATGCGGTCGTGCCGGGTGCTCGTCGTCGAGGACGATCCGGGCATCGCCGACCAGCTGGCCCGTGGCCTGCGCCGGGCCGGGCACGAGGTGAAGGTAGTGCGTACCGGCGCTGCGGCGCTGTCCGCGCCGGCCTGCGACGTGGTGCTGCTCGACCTCGGCTTACCCGACCTGGACGGCCTCGAGGTGTGCCGGCGGCTCCGCGAGCGCTCGGCCGTGGCGATCCTCGCCGTCACCGCCCGGGGCGAGCAATCCGACCGGGTGGCCGCCCTGGACCTGGGTGCCGACGACTATCTCGTCAAGCCGTTCGGGTTTGCCGAGTTGCTGGCCCGGATCCGGGCGGTACTCCGGCGAGCCCAACCCACCGGAGTGGACATCTTGGCGTACGGCGAGCTGACGGTCGATCTGCGCACCCGACGGGTGACCGTGGCCGGGCGCGAGGTCGCCCTCACACCCAAGGAGTTCGACATCCTGGAATGCCTCGCCGTTGATCCCGGCCGGGTTGTGCCGCGACAGGAGATCTTCGAGCGGGTCTGGGACGCCCACTGGTACGGGCCGACCAAGGTCCTCGACGTGCACGTCGTGGCGCTGCGCCGAAAATTGGGCGATCCGAGTCTGGTGGAAACCGTCTACGGCCGCGGCTTCCGGCTCGGCATCCCCGGATGACCCGCCGCATCCTGTCCGCACAGGTTGCCCTGCTGGTGGCCGTGCTGCTGGGTGCGATCATCCCCTTAGGACTTGCCACTACCGCCGACGACCGAGCCGCCTTCCGCGGCGCGACGCTGGGAACTGCCCGTTCGGTGGGCACCGTGGCGGAGGAGAAGCTCGACGACAAGCGGAGCGATCCGCAACTCGCTGTGCTGTTGTCGCGAATCGTCGGCGCCGGAGACGCGGTTGAGGTGGTACGGCGCGACGGCTCGATGCTGGCGCGGGCCGGCCGCCCGGTTGCGGCCCCCCAGCTGCTGGCAGCCGCGTTACGGGGTCACCCGGCGACCGGTTGGTCCGGACGCGGGGACAGCCGCCACCTCGGCGTGGCCGTGCCGGTCGGCGGTCAGTCGCCCCCGGTCGGGGCGGTCCTGCTCATCCGGCCGGCCGAGCCGCTCGACCGCACCATCCACCGGCTCTGGTTGCTCCTGATCGGAGTCGCCACGGCGGCCGCGTTGGCCGCAGCAGCCGTGGCGCTGGCTCTGGCCCGCTGGGTGGGCCGGCCGGTTCGCTCTCTCGAGGCCACCGCCCGCAGCTTCGGCGACGCGCGGCTCGAGGCGCGCGCCGCGGCCGATTTCGGGCCGCCGGAGATCCGCCAACTCGCTACCACGTTCAACGCGATGGCGGCCCGGCTGGAGACGGTCGTGCACGGTCACCGGGCCGCGATCGCGGACGTATCACATCAGTTGCGCACACCGCTGGCGGCCATCCGGCTCCGGCTCGAGTTGCTCGCGGACGAGTCGGCCGGCAGCCCGACCGCCGCCGAGGCCGGCGCCGCCCTGGCCGAAGTGGCACGGCTGTCCCGGCTGGTGGACGGCATGCTCGCCATCGCCCGCGGCGAGAACACCGATCCTCGCCCGGATGACGTACCTGTCGGCAAGATCGCCGTCGAACGCGTGGACGCGTGGCGGCCGGTGGCCGACGAAGCGGCGATTGCCTTGCGTAGCGAGGTCAGTGCGGGGGATCTGACTGCCGCCATGACCTCCGGACACCTGGAACAGGTGCTGGACAACCTGCTGGACAACGCCATCACCGCCAGCCCACCGGGGGGGACAGTGGCCGTACACGCCGGGCGGCACGACGGTCTCGTCCGCCTCATGGTGATCGACGACGGCCCGGGGATGACCCCGCAGCAACAGGCCGGCGCATTCCATCGCTTCTCGGGCGACGCTATCGGCGGCTCCGGTCTCGGGCTCGCGATCGTGCACCGATTGATCACCAGTGACGGCGGCCGGATCAGTATCGCCACCGCGCCCTCCGGCGGATTGGCCGTCACTGTCCTGCTCATGCCGGCCGGCCCGGTCAGGGCAGCCGGGCCAGCCCACCCAGGTGCAGCACCAGTTGCGGAGCGAAGCCGAGTACGACGGTGACGGCGACCGTGACGCCGATTGCGGCCGTGATCGACGCGGCCGGCGCCGGCTCGGGGCGTCCGGCGTCTCGCTCGGTGCCGGGCCGGATCGCCGCCGGCGCAAAGAGGGCGGCCGCGACCCGCAGGTAGTAATAGAGCCCGATCACCGTGTTGACCGCCATGATCACGGCGAGCACGCCGGCGCCGCCGATCAGCGCCGACCGGAACACCACCACCTTGGCGAAGAGGCCGGCCAGCCCGGGCGGCAGCCCGGCCAAGCACAGTAGGAAGAAGGCCAGCGCGACGGCGACCGCCGGCGACCGCCGGACCAGCCCGCGGTAGTCGTCGAGGGAGTTACGCGGCCGGCTCCGAGTGGCCCAACTCACGCAGGCGAACGCGCCGAGGTTCATCGCCACGTACAGCGCGAGGTAGGACAGGGTCGCAGTGCCGGCGGTGCGCAGGTCGTGCCCCGAGCGGCCGGTCGCCGCGGCCGCGGCACCCAGTGGCAGCAGGATGTAACCACCCTGAGCGACCGAGGACCAGGCCAAAAGGCGCACCATCTGCCGCTGCCGCAGCGCGGCAAGGTTGCCCACGGTCATGCTCAGCGCGGCCAGCACGGCCAACGCAGGCCCCCAGACGTCGGCGTACGGGCGGAAGCCGACCAACACGACGAGCAGCAGGCCGGCGAACCCGGCCGCCTTCGAGGCAGTGGATAGGTAGGCGGCCACCGGGACCGGCGCGCCCTGGTAGGTGTCGGGCGCCCACCAGTGGAACGGCACCGCCGAGATCTTGAAGGCGAAGCCGACCAGGACGAGCAGCACCGCTGCGGCGGTCAGCGGCAGGTGGCGCAGGTCCGGGCGGGCGGCCAGTGCGGCCGCCACCCGGTCCAGATACACCGAGCCGGTCAGTCCGTAGACGATGCTCACCCCGAACAGCGTCACGGCCCCGGACAGCACCGAAATGAGGAAGAACTTCACCGCCGCCTCGGCCGACCGCGGGTCCTGCCGGCGCAGCCCGACCAGCACGTAGATCGGCAGGGTGAGCACCTCCAGCGCGACGACCAGGGTGATCAGGTCGCGGGCGCCGGCGATGGTCAACATCCCGGCCAGCGAGCACAGGATCAGGAAGCCGTACTCCCCCGCCGGCAACCGGTCCTCGGCCACCGGGACGACCGACAGCAGGAGGCAGACCGCCGCCGCGAGGCAGAAGACCACCGAGAGCAGCAAGGTGAAGTGGTCGACGGCGTATGAGCACGACTGTCCCACGTGGACGGAGTGCGGGAGGGTCGCTGCCGGCGTGCAGAAGGTGCGTCGCTCGCCGCCACCCACCGCGACCGTAGTGATGAGGGTGGCCAGCACGCCGGCCAGTGCCAACCAGATCCGGTAGCTGCGCGATGCCGGCGGGAGGAACAGGTCGGCGACGAGGACCGCCACGGCCGAGGCCGACACCACGATCAGCGGTGCCAGGGCGGCGTAGTCGACTGACTGGAGCTGGCTCATCCGGAGTACGCCCGCACGACCAGGTCGACCGCCGGCCGGGTGAGTTCCAGCACGAGCGCCGGGAACAGCCCGAGGACCACCGCGAGTACGGCCAGCGGCGCCCAGGCCAGCCGCTCCACCAGGCCCACATCGGCGGGTGCGGCACCCGGG
>JALZAK010000152.1 GCA_030948385.1 Actinomycetota bacterium | reverse complement strand
CAGCGCACGGTGCCCTGCTGGGGTGGCAGCAGGCCGGCGAGGACGAGCAGCAACGTGGTCTTGCCGCTACCCGATCGCCCGGTCACAGCGAGTTCCGCACCGACGTCCACGGAAATGTTGGTGTCGGCCAGGACCGGCGTGGCACCGTAGCCGATGTGCAGGCCGGTGGCGGTGACCACCGGCGCTGCCGATGCCGCGGCGGCGCGCCCGGTGATCAACGCAGCTTCCCGTCGGTCATCTCCAGAACGCGATCCGCAGCGGCGGCCACCGTGCCGGCGTGGGTGACCAGGACCGTTGCGCCCCGGGACGGGCGAACCTGCCGCAGCAGGGCCAGGATGTCGCCTTCCTCGTCCCGGCTGACCTCCGCGGTCGGCTCGTCCGCCAGCAGGACCAGCGGGTCACCGGCGAGGGCCACCGCGAGGTTGGCTCGGGCGGTCTCCCCACCGGACAGCGTCGACGGTCTAGCCTGCGCCCGGTTACCGATGCCCAACGCGGACAGCAGCGCCCCCGGCCCGCCCGACAGGCCGGCCGGCGATGTACCCGGTACGCGGTCCTGCCGGGGCCGGAAAGAAGCCGCGAGCTTCACATTGGCGAGCACACTCAGGTGCTCGACCAGCCCGCTCGCCTGGGTCAGCACCCCGATCCACCGACCGCGGAAGGCGGCCTGCTGGCCAGGGCTCCGGTGGCTGAACCGCTGCCCGTCGATCCAGACGCTGCCACCGTCCGGCTGGTCGAGTCCGGCGAGCAGGTTCAGCAGCGTCGACTTGCCCGACCCGGAGGGCCCGACCACGGCGACCATCTCCCCCGGTGCCACCGCCAATGTGACGTCGCGCAGCGCCGGGATCTCCTCGTCTCCACGGCGAAAGAACCGGTGCAGGCCGCGTGCTTCCAGCACCGCGTCGCGGCTGGCTATCGTCAGGGTCCCGATCATGAGATCCGCAGGCTCTGTGAGATCTTGCGGTACGGGTCCACGTTGTCCGAGCCGACCGCCCCGAACAGGTCCAGGATGACCTCGCGGCCGCCGCGGTAGATCTCGTATCGCTGCACCTCGTCGCGGAAGACCTTGCCGGTCACCTGATCGGGAGTGGAATTGCGGCGGAACACGATCAGCACCCCGGTGCCGGCGGGCAGCGCGACCGGCTTCATGCTGCGAAATTCGAAGGCCGGTTGCGTTGCTTGGAGGGCAACGAGTTCGGTTTTGGCGCTGGCAACGGTCGGCGCAGCGTTCGCGGCTCGACTCGTGGCGCTGATGCCGTTCAGCTTGTCGGTGAACGTGACGGCCGGGCCCTGTACGACGCTGGCCCAGCCTTCTGGGTGCATGAACGTGTACCGACCCGCCGTGTTCGTATAGGCGACATAGGCGATGTTGTCTGGGATATCTCCCGGCGGGGCCTTCTCCACCGCAGCCGGGCTCTGCTTCGCCGAGGGGGTCGAGGCGGAGGGCCCTATGGGGCCCGCCGTGCTGCCCGGCCTAGGGGAGCCAGGGCTGTTTGCGGCGGGAGCGCCCTTGGCGCTGCAGGCCGCGACGGCAAGCATGCCGAGTGCCACGGCGAGCGTCGATGCGATTCTCTCCATGCCAGCAACGATAGAAAGCCGTCGGTTAGCAGCAGCGCCGACAACGGTTAGCGCGACGCTTACCTTCGAAGCAGCATGCTGGCGGCAGGCCGCTCCAACCACAACGCATCGGCGGTGAGGTGAATGACTTCCAACCCGACCGCCACTCCAGCCGACCCGGCCGGGTCGCGTGCCCGATCCCTGCGCCGGCGCATCGACAGCGGGATCATCGGTGTCGCCACGCTGGCCGTACTCCTATTCGCCTTGCCACTGGCGGTGGCGGTGGCCCAGCTCGATCGCGGCCGGGAACTCGCCGAGCTCGAACGCGACGCGACCCGCACCGCGGCCCTGGTGCCGGACAACCCGATCGGCTCCGGGCCGGCGCTGAAGTTGCCCGGCACGCCCGGCGAAGACAATCTGATCGGGGTATACACGCCGGCCGGCGACCTCTCGGCCGGTCGCGGACCGAAGCGGTCGCGGGTCGCCGGCGCAGCCCACGACGGGCGTGTTCACCAAGGCGCCGAACGCGGCCAGCTCGCGGTAGCAGTGCCGGTTCCCTCTGACCGCAACGTCGTTGCCGTTGTCCGCGCCGCCGTTCCAGACACTGTCGTCACGTCCCGCACGCGTCGCAGCTGGGCTGCGATGGCCGTGCTCGGTCTCATCGTTCTCGGCATTGCCGCGCTGCTCGCCCGCCGGCAGTCTCGCCGGATCGCCGGGCCGCTCGAGCGGCTCACGGCCGCCGCTCGCGAGCTCGGCGATGGCAATTTCGTCATTGTCCCGGAGCGCTCCGGAATCCGTGAGGCAGACGACGCCGGCGCCGCGCTACGTGACACCGCTGCTCGACTGGGGCAGCTGCTCGACC
>JALZAK010000135.1 GCA_030948385.1 Actinomycetota bacterium | reverse complement strand
CCCTTGCAGCGAGCCGCGCGGCTCGCCGGCGTCAGCGACGCGGCCGCGCGGGCCGACCGCGACGCGAACATCCGGGCCGGCGCAGCCTTGCTCGCCGACTCGGCCAGGCGACTGGGTGGCGGCCGGCTACCCACCTCGCTCGCCGGCTGGTACCCGGCGGTCGTCCGCTACCTCGCCGGGACCGATACGCCGGCGACGCGGCAGTTCGCCGACGACGTCTACGCGACGCTGCGCAGCGGAGCTACCGGGTCCACTGTGGACGGTCAGCTGATCAGGCTGGCTCCGCAACCTGGCGCTCGCCCGGATCACGGAGCGGCGGCGCCGGCGGCGCCGGCCACCGTACCGGCGCCGGAGTGCCCCGCTGGGCTGGATTGTCGCTTCGTCCCGGCTGCCTACACCCAGAACACGCCAGGTGACCCGACCGACTACGGCAACTACGACTACAACAATCGACCGGCCGACCTGAAGATCCGCTACATCGTCATCCACGACACGGAGACGACCTACAACACGGCCATTGCCATCTTCCAGAACCCGCTCAACTACGTCAGCGCGCACTACGTGATCCGCTCATCCGACGGCCAGATCACTCAGATGGTTCGTACCAAGGACGTCGCCTGGCACGCCGGCAACTGGTACGTGAACATGCACTCGATCGGCATCGAGCACGAGGGCATCGCCGAGCAAGGCGCCACTTGGTACACCGAGGCGATGTACCGGGCCTCGGCCCGGCTGGTGGCGTATCTGGCGCACCGGTTCAACATCCCGCTCGACCGCCAGCACATCATCGGCCACGACAACGTGCCGGGGCCGGCGCCGGGCTACACCGCCGGCATGCACTGGGATCCAGGCCCGTACTGGGACTGGTCGCACTACATGGCGCTCATCGGCGCACCGATCCGGGCGACCGCCGGGCCGCGCTCGACCGTCGTCACCATCGCACCCGGGTTCGCCGGCAACCGGCAGACCCTGTCCACCTGCGACGGCACGGCGACCCTGCCGCGACAGCCCACCAGCTTCGTATACCTGCGCACTGCTCCGAGCGTGTCGGCGCCGCTGTTCGCCGATCCGACGATCCACTCGGCCGGCCAGCCCGGAAGCACCCGGGCCTGCGACTGGGGTGACCAGGCCAGCGCCGGCCAGCAATTCGCCGTCGCCGGCCACCAGGGCGACTGGACGGGCATCTGGTACGAGGGCCAGGAGGCCTGGTTCTTCAACCCGGTGCGGAACCCGCGGGCGCTGCCGGGCGGCGGCTGGCTGGTGACGCCGCGGCCGGGCCTGGCCTCGATCCCGGTGTACGGCCGGGCCTATCCGGAGGCGTCGGCCTATCCCGCCGACATCGCGCCGCAGACCGTCGTGCCGATCGAGTACACGATCACCGCCGGCCAGCGCTACGTGCTCGGTGACCGGGTCACCGCCGACTACTACTACGCCAAGAGCATCGACGACAGCATTCCCGACGACCACACGGTGGTTCGCGGCACTGACCGCTATTACCAGATCCAGCTCGGCCACCGGATCGCATTCGTCCGGGCGTCCGACGTGGTGCTGCGGGCGGCCGGCGGCTGAGCCGCCAGCCGGCGCTCGCACGTACCCTCGCCTAGTGCCGGAGGACCTGTTCGACGCGGCCGCCCATACCGCCTCGCAGGCGGCCGCGCCATTGGCGGTCCGGATGCGCCCGCGCACGCTCGACGAGCTCGTCGGACAGCGTCACCTGCTCGGTGCCGGCTCGCCGCTGCGCCGCTTGGTGGACTCGCCGGACGGAGCGGCCCCGATCCCGCTGATCCTGTGGGGCCCGCCCGGCACCGGTAAGACGACGATTGCGCACGTGGTCTCGCTAGCCACCCGCCGGCGCTTCGTGGCCCTCTCGGCGCTCTCGTCGGGGGTAAAGGACGTCCGCGCGGTGATCGAAAACGCCCGCCGAGAGTTGGGTTTCTCCGGCGCGCAGACGGTCCTGTTCATCGACGAGGTCCACCGCTTCTCCAAGACCCAGCAGGACTCCCTGCTCGGCGCGGTGGAGGATCGAATCGTCACCCTGGTCGCAGCGACGACTGAGAACCCGTACTTCTCCGTCGTGTCGCCGCTGCTCTCCCGGGCACTGCTACTCGTCCTGGAGCCACTGTCCGATCAGGACATCCGGGCGCTGGTCGAGCGCGCGCTCGCCGACCCGCGCGGCTTCGGTGGTCAGTTGCAGCTGACCGCCGACGCACTGGAGCACCTGGTCCGGCTGGCCGATGGTGACGCCCGACGGGCCTTGACGTCGCTCGAGGCCGGCGCAGCCGCGACCATCGATCGCGGCGGCGACACGCTCGACCTCGACACGCTGGAGGAAGCCGCTCAGCAGGCCGCCGTCCGCTACGACCGGGAAGGCGACCAGCACTACGACGTGACCAGCGCCTTCATCAAGTCGATCCGGGGCAGCGACGTCGATGCCGCGCTGCACTACCTGGCCCGGATGATCGTCGCCGGCGAGGATCCACGCTTCATCGCCCGCCGGCTGGTCATCCTGGCCAGTGAGGACGTCGGGCTGGCCGATCCCACCGCGCTGCCGGTCGCCGTGGCCGCAGCCCAGGCGGTCGCGCTGATCGGCCTGCCGGAGGCCCGGCTGAACCTCGCCCAGGCGGTGGTTCACCTGGCCCTGGCGGCGAAATCCAACGCCGTGATCCGCGCAGTCGATGCGGCCATCGGCGACGTCCGGGCCGGCCGCGGCGGTCCGGTGCCGGCGCACCTGCGCGACGCGCACTACCCGGGCGCGGCCCGGCTCGAGCACGGCACAGCGTACGACTACTCCCAGGACGCGCCGGCCGGCGTGTCCCGGCAGCAGTACCCGCCGGACGACCTGGTCGGCCGCGACTACTACCAGCCGGGCCGGCACGGTGCCGAGGCCGGGCTCGCCGACCGGCTCGAGCGACTGCGCTCCCTGGTCCGCGGTGCGGACG
>JALZAK010000133.1 GCA_030948385.1 Actinomycetota bacterium | reverse complement strand
AGTCGAGCGGGTCGACGGCCGGATAGATGCCCAACTCGGAGATGGGTCGGGACAGCACCGTGGTCGCGTCGAGGTGGGCGAACGTCGTATGCGGTGCCGGGTCGGTGATGTCGTCGGCCGGCACGTAGATGGCCTGCAGCGAGGTGATGGAGTGCCCGCGGGTCGACGTGATGCGTTCCTGCAACTCGCCCATCTCGTCGGCCAGCGTCGGCTGGTAACCCACCGCGGACGGCATCCGGCCGAGCAGGGTCGACACCTCCGAGCCGGCCTGGGTGAACCGGAAGATGTTGTCGATGAACAGCAGCACGTCCTGCTTCTGCACGTCGCGGAAGTACTCCGCCATGGTCAGCGCCGACAGGCCGACCCGCAGCCGGGTGCCCGGCGGCTCGTCCATCTGACCGAACACCAGCGCGGTGTCCTTGATGACGCCGGATTCGGTCATCTCGCCGAACAGGTCGTTGCCCTCGCGGGTGCGCTCCCCGACGCCGGCGAAGACCGACACGCCGCCGAAATTCTGCGCGACCCGGCGGATCATCTCCTGAATCAGCACGGTCTTGCCCACGCCGGCGCCGCCGAACAGACCGATCTTGCCGCCGACGACGTACGGCGCCAGCAGGTCGATGACCTTGATGCCGGTCTCGAAGATCTCGGTCTTGGCCTCCAGCTCGTCGAACGGCGGGGGGGATCGGTGGATCGGCCAGCGCTCGGTGATGTCGAGCTCGCTCTCCTTCACGTCGAGCGGCTTGCCGAGAACGTTGAACACATGGCCCTTGGTGACGTCGCCGACCGGAACGGTGATCGCCTCCCCGGTGTCGGTCACTTCAGCGCCGCGAACCAGCCCGTCGGTGGGCTGCATCGAGATGGCCCGGACCATGTTGTCGCCGATGTGCTGGGCCACCTCGAGGGTGAGCATCATCGTGTCCTCGCCCAGGGTGAGGTCGACGTGCAGCGCGTTGAACAGCTCCGGCATCGCGTCGCGGGAGAACTCGACGTCGACAACGGGCCCGATCACCCGGACGACACGACCGGTGGGCGTGTCGCCGGCGGGCGTCTCGGCTGGCTTGTCGGTCACTTCTGCGGTCATCGCACGTCACTTCCTGCCGCGGCCAGCGCATCCGCGCCGCCGACGATTTCGCTGATCTCTTGGGTGATCTCGGCTTGCCGGGCCGAGTTGGCTTCACGGGTGAGCGCCTTGATGATGTCGTCGGCGTTGTCGGTGGCCGCCTTCATCGCCCGCCGGCGGGCCGCCGACTCCGAGGCCGCCGATTCGAGCAGGGCGGCGAAGATCCGGGTGTTGATGTACTTGGGCAGCAGGGCCGCCAGCAGCGCCTCGGGCTCGGGCTCGAACTCGTACTCGGGCAGGTAGCCGGCCGGTGGCTCCTCGGTCGTCTCCTCCACGACGAGTGGGGCGATCCGCACAGCGACGGCCCGCTGCGTCAGCGTCGAGACGAATTCGGTGTAGACGATGTGGATCTCCTGCACCCCGGCGACGACCCGATCGTCGTCGGCGCCGGCCTCTTCATCCCCCAGGCCGCCCTGGCGGAACGCGGCGACCAGCGTGCTGCCTACCTCACGCGCGTTGACGAAGCGCGGCTGCTCGGAGAAACCGGTCCAGTCCCCGGCCACCTCGCGCCGGCGGAACCGGTAGTAGCCGACCCCCTTGCGGCCAATCACATACAGCACCGGGTCCTTGCCCTCGGAGCGGATCAGCGACATGAGCTCCTCGGCGGCGCGCAGGGCGTTGGCGTTGTAGGCGCCGGCCAAGCCGCGGTCGCTGGTCACGACAAGTACCGCCGCCCGCTCCGGGTCGGGCTGCTCGGACAGCAGCGGATGATCGAGTGAACTGCGCGAGGCCAGCGTTGCCAGCACCCTGGTCAGCTCCTCGGCATAGGGCTTGGCTGCTTCGACCCGCTGCTGCGCCTTGACGATGCGCGAGGCCGCGATGAGCTCCATCGCGCGGGTGATCTTCTTGGTCGACTGGATCGAGCGGATCCGGCGCCGGAAGATGCGAAGCTGCGCCCCCATCCGCTAGACCTGCTTCTTCTCGGCGTGCGCTGGCTTCTTGTCGCCCTGCGCCGGCTTCTTCTCGGCCGAGTCCGCCTTCTTCGTGTACTTCTTGACCTTCTCCTGGCCCACCTCGTCGGCGTCCATGGCCTCGGCCTGGGGCTCGTTGAGCTGCAGGTCGTCACCGCTGCCGGTCTGGAACTGCTTCTTGAATGCCTCGATGGCCTTCTTCAGCTCCTCGACGGTGTCGTCCTCGAGCTTGCCGGACTCAACGATCGTGTCGTAGATACCCTTGTGCTCGCGGGCGACGTAGTCGAGGAACTCCGACTCGAATCGGCGGATGTCGGCGACCGGGACGACGTCGAGCTCACCGGTGGTGCCCGCCCACAGCGATACCACCTCGCGCTCGACCGGGAAGGGGCTGTACTGCGGCTGCTTGAGTAGCTCGACCAGTCGCTCGCCACGGGCCAGCTGCGCCTTGGACGCTGGGTCCAGGTCCGAGCCGAAGGCGGAGAAGGCCTCCAGCTCGCGGTACTGCGCGAGGTCGAGGCGCAACCGCCCGGCCACCGATTTCATCGCCCGTACCTGCGCATTGCCGGCGACCCGGGACACCGAGATGCCGACGTTGATCGCCGGCCGCACGCCGGAGTTGAACAGGTCGGTCTCGAGGAAGATCTGCCCGTCGGTGATCGAGATGACATTGGTGGGGATGTAGGCGGACACGTCGTTGCCCTTGGTCTCGATGATCGGCAGGCCGGTCATCGAGCCACCGCCGAGCTCGTCGGAGAGCTTCGCGCAGCGTTCCAGCAGCCGGGAGTGCAGGTAGAAGACGTCGCCCGGGTAGGCCTCGCGACCCGGCGGCCGGCGCAGCAGCAGCGACACGGCCCGGTAGGCCTCGGCCTGCTTGGACAGGTCGTCGAAGACGATCAGCACGTGCTGGCCCTGGTACATCCAGTGCTGCCCGATCGACGAACCGGTGTACGGGGCGACGTACTTGAAGCCGGCGGCATCCGACGCCGGCGCCGCGACGATCGTCGTGTACTCCATGGCGCCCGCGTCCTCCAGCGAGCCGCGGATGGCGGCGATCGTGGAGCCCTTCTGCCCGATCGCGACGTAGATGCATTTCACCTGCAGCTTGGGATCGCCGCTGGCCCAGTTGTCCCGCTGGTTGATGATCGTGTCGACGGCCACGGCGGTCTTGCCCGTCTGCCGGTCGCCGATGATCAGCTCACGCTGGCCCCGGCCGATGGCGGTCATCGCGTCGATCGCCTTGATCCCGGTCTGCAGCGGCTCCTTGACCGGCTGGCGCTGCACGACCGACGGCGCCTGCAACTCCAGCGCCCGCCGATCGGTGGTCTCGATCTCGCCCTTTCCGTCCAACGGGTTGCCCAGTGCGTCCACCACCCGGCCGAGATAGCCGTCCCCCACCGGAACGGAGAGCACCCGACCCGTGCCCCGGACCTGCTGGCCCTCCTCGATGTGCTCGTAGTTGCCCAGTATCACCGCGCCGATCTCGCGCACGTCGAGGTTCAGCGCGATGCCGAGCGTCCCTCCCTCGAACTCCAACAGCTCGTTCGTCATCGTGGAGGGCAGCCCCTCGACCCGGGCAATACCGTCACCGACCTCGGTGACCAGGCCGACCTCCTCCTTGGTGGTCTCCGGGGTGTATGAGGACACGTAGCGCTCGATCGCGCCGCGGATCTCCTCGGCGGAGATGGTCAACTCGGCCATGATCGGCTTCCTTTGCGTGCGTCGTCGAGTGGGGGTCGTCCCTGCTGGTCAGCCGGCCAGAGCACCACGCACCTGCTCCAACCGCCGGGCGATGCTGCCGTCGTAGAGCTCGTCGGAGACCCGCACGCTCATGCCGCCGAGAATCGTCGGGTCGACCACGACGAGCAGCGACATCCGACGACCGTACGTGCGAGCCAGAACCGCTTCCAACCGCTGTTCCTGGGCCTCGGTGAGCGGGACGGGGCTGGTCACGTAGGCGACCCCACGGTCCCGGCGTTGGGCGGCCAGCTCCACCAGGCGCTCCAGCGACGGCTCGAAGGTCCGGCCACCCAGACCGGCCACGGCCACCCTGACCAGCGCCGCGGTGACCGGCCGCGCCTTACCGTCGAGAAGGTCGCTCACCAGCTGATTGCGCCGGGCCGCGTCGGCCGTCATGTCCGCCAGGGCCGCGCGCAGCCTGGGATCGCCGGCAACCACCCGGAGAAATCGGAAGAGTTCGTCCTCGACGTCAGCCAGCGAGTCCTCTGCCTGTGCCGCCGCCAGCAGCGCCTGCACGGCGAGCAGCTCGCCGGCGTCCACCAGGTCGGCCGGCGCTGACCAGCGGGCCGACACCATCCGGTGCAGCAGGTCGACCGCCGGCGCCCCGAGTTGGCCACCGACGACCGCGTCGAGCAACTCGCGGCGGACGTCCTCCGGCGCGGCCGGATCTGACAGTGACCGGCGCAGGACGGGCTCCCGGCCGAGTAGGCGGGCGGCGGCGAGTAGCTCGTCGGCCAGGGTGGACAGGGTGGCCGAGTCGGCTCCCTCCGCCAGCTCGTCGAGGTCGGCGGCGGTCGCGGCGAGCGATTCGCGGCTGGCGACCTGCATCAGACCGCCTCTCCGGCCGGCGACGCCGGCGCCGGCGCTGCTGCCGACCGCTGCTCGAGATCGTCGAGAAAACGTTCTACCGTGGCGGACTGCCGGTCGCGATCGGACAGCGCGTCGCGGACGATCCAGTCGGCGAGCTGCACAGCCAGGGCGCCCATCTCGGCCCGCAGCCGGCGGACCAGCGCGTCCCGGTCGGCGAGAAGCTGCTGCCGGCCGCGTTCGGCGATCCGCTCGGCCTCCTGCTCCGCCTTCGCGCGCATCTCCTCGACGATCTGCCGACCCTGGTCGCGCGAACTCTCCTTGATCTGCTCGGCCTCGGTCTGTGCACCGCTGATCGAGCGTGCATAGCGTGCCTCGGCGGCCTCGGCCTGCTCCTTCGCCTCGCGGGCTTCCTCGAACTGGGCCCGGATGGCCGCCTGCCGCGCGGCCATCGCCGCGCGCAACGGCGGGCGAATGTAGCGGTAGAGCACGGCCAGGACGACGAGGAAGCCGAAGATCTCGGCGAGCAGGGTCGCCATCAGCCGCTGTCCCCCGTGCCTGCGGCCGCCGGCTGGGCAGCGGACTGGACCTGCGGCTGCGCCGTCCGCTCCGCCTCGAGCTCCTCGAGGAACGCCGCGACCGTGCCGGCGCGGCGAGCCTCCTCGGCCAGGGACTCACCGACGATGCGACTGGCGAGGTCGACGGCGACCGTGCCCATCTCGACCCTGAGCTCACGCAGGATGGACTCGCGATCGGCGGCGAGGCGCCGGCGGCCCTCGTCGGCCGTGCGGTCGGCGTCCCGCTGGGCGGTGCCCCGCAACTCCTCGAGAATGCGCTGCCCCTCGGCCCGGGCGCTCTCGCGGATCTCAGCCGCCTCGGCGCGGGCTTCGTTCAGGGCCTTGCGATAGGTCGCCGCCGCTTCCTCCGAGCGTTCCCTGGCCTGCTCCGCTTCCTCGAACTGGGTGCGGATCCGCTCATCGCGTTGCCCCATCGCCCGCTGCACGGGCGGCACGACGAACCGGTAGATCAGCGCCAGGATGACCAGGAACGCGAGCAACTCGGCAAGGATGGTCGCGTTCGGGACGAGGAAGTTGTCCTGGGCCAGGACCCGTGGTGCCATGGCCGGCTACTTGGCCAGCACGAAGACGAACACCGCCATGAAGGCCAGGTTGATGAAGTACATGGCCTCGACCAGACCCACCGTGAGGAAGAAGATCGAGAACAGTTGTCCGCGTGCCTCCGGCTGGCGGGCGACGCCGGAGATGGTGGCGCTACCGGCCAGACCGTCACCTACGGCCGCACCGATGGCGCCACCGCCGAGAGCAAGGCCGCCGCCGATGAATGCTCCGGCCAATTTGACGGCCACCTCCATGCTTTGCGCTGCCATGTCTCTCCTTCGTCGTGTCGATCGGTCCGGCTGGGTGAGTCAGTGGGCTTCTTCCTCCGCTCCGCTGACGGCGAAGCTGAAGTAAAGGATGGTCAGCAGGGCAAAGATAAACGCCTGAATCACTCCGATGGCCATGTCGAAGAGCTTCCACAGCGCGTTCGGTGCCCACAGGATGTACGGCGGCATCAGCGCGATGACGGCGATCATCACCCCGCCGGCGAAGATGTTGCCGAACAGTCGCAGCGCCAGTGTCACCGGTTTGGCGAACTCCTCGATGATGTTGATCGGCGCGAGGTAGACGGGCTTGAAGAAGTGCCCGAAGTAGCGGCCGCCGCCGCGCTTGCGGACCCCGGTGATGTGCATCCAGACGATCACGATGCCGGCCAGAGCGAACGTGAGGTTGACGTCTGCTGTGGGCGAGGTCAGGTGGTCCTGGGTCGGGATCAGCTCCAGCCAGTTGGAGATGAGGATGAAGAAGAACAACGCGGTGGCCAGCGGCACCACGAACGGTGCCACCCGCTTGCCGATCGAGTCCTCGACCTGATTCTCGATGCCGCCCACCACGGTCTCCCAGACCAGCTGCGGGCCGCTCGGGACGCCACTGGTCGCTCGCCGCGCGATCAGCAACCCGAAGAGGACGACGATCGAGCCGGCCACCAACGTGGATACCAGCGTGTCGAGGTTGAAGGTCAGCCCGCCGAGGGTGGCGTGCGGGTGCACGCCGATCTCGATCCCCTTGGCCAGCTCAGGGCTCATGCCTTGCGTAGTTCCCTGATCAGCGGCATCGACGCGCTGGCGATCATGAGAACCTGGAAGGCCGCCAGCCCGCCCAAAACGCCCAGCCCGTCGGGCAGCAGCAGGACGCAGAGCCCCAGCGACACGACGGTGATCAGCATCAGGCGGCCGAAGACGCCGCCGACGAAGCGCCGCTTGCGGTCGGCTGCCTCGCTGGCGGCGTACCGGACGACCGATCGCTGCACCAGAGCGCCGTTGAGTGCGCCGATACCCAGGCCCACGCACACGAGCAGGCCGGCCACCGGGTGGCCGACAAGGGCGAGCAGCCCGATCGCCACGATCCCGACCGGGATGGAGACGAGGGTCGAGCGGCGGAGGTTGGCAGCCGCGTGCGGCGGTACGGCAAGGGTCTCGACGCCCTCGGGCGATATCGCCTCGGTGTCCACCAGCGACCTCCTCTCAGCCGTGCAGGAACTGCCGGATTCGCCAATACGTGATCGCGCAACCGCAAACCATGCCGGTAGCGAGCCCCACCAAGGTGTATAGCGGGAGAGCGTTCAGGTGCCGGTCAAGCAACAGGCCGGCGAACAGGCCGCCGACCAGGCAAACCACGTTCGTCGCCCCGAGCGTGACGAGATCCCACACGCCCAGCGACCGCCCTGCCACGGTGGCGCCTAGCGCGGCAGCCGCTGTTGCATGGTGGCATTCCTATCACACAGAGCGTGCCTGATGCGGTCTGGGTCGGTTGCCGGAAGCCTTACCCACGCGGGTATGCGGGATGGCGGGCGACCAGGGCGGCCACCGCCTCACCGACCTCGGCCGCGTTGGATCCGTCCGCATCCCGGACGGCTCGCCCGATCAGGCCGGCTACCTCTTTCATGTCCAACTCGGTCATCCCCTGGGTGGTCACCGCCGGCGTGCCGACCCTGATGCCGGAGGCGACCATCGGCTTTTGCGGGTCGTACGGGATGGCGTTCTTGTTCAACGTGATCCGGGCCGCGTCGCAGCGAGCCTCGGCCTCGCGTCCGGTGACCTCGAGGCTGCGCAGGTCGATCAGCGCGAGATGGGTGTCGGTGCCGCCCGACACCGGGCGCATCCCGTCCTCGGCCAGCCCCTCGGCCAGGGCCTGGGCATTGGCGATGACCTGCCGGGCGTAGGTCTGGTACTCCGGCGCCAGAGCCTCCTGCAGGGCGACGGCTTTGGCGGCGACGGCGTGCATGAGCGGGCCGCCCTGGGTGAACGGGAACACCGCCTTGTCGATCTTTGCGGCCAGTTCCTCGGTGCAGACGATCATCCCGCCGCGCGGCCCACGCAGCACCTTGTGGGTGGTGAACGTCACGACGTCGGCGAAGGGCACCGGCGACGGGATGGCCTTGCCGGCGACCAGGCCGATGAAGTGCGCCGCGTCGACCATCAACCGGGCCCCGACCTCGTCGGCGATCTCCCGGAAGGCCGCGAAGTCGATCAGCCGAGGGTAGGCGGTGGCCCCGCAGATGATCATCTTGGGCTCGTGCTCGCGCGCCAGATCTCGGACCTGGTCGTAGTCGATCAGTTCGGTGTCCTCGGTGACCGCGTAGCCGATCGTATTGAACCACTTGCCCGAGAAGTTGACCTTGCTGCCGTGGGTGAGGTGCCCCCCGTGCGGCAGCGACATGGCCAGCACGGTGTCGCCGGGATCCAGCAGGGCGGCATAGGCCGCCAGGTTGGCCGACGCGCCGGAATGCGGTTGCAGATTGGCGTGCTCGCAGCCGAAGAGCGCCTTGGCCCGCGCAATGCCGATCTCCTCGGCCTTGTCCACCTCCTGGCAGCCGCCGTAGTAGCGCTTGCCGGGATAGCCCTCCGCGTACTTGTTCGACAGGGTCGACCCCAGCGCCGCGAGCACCGCCGGCGAGGTGAAATTCTCGCTGGCGATCAGCTGGAGCCCGCCGCGGAGGCGATCCAGCTCAGCAAGAACCACGTCGGCGATCTCGGGGTCCTGCCGCTGCAGCGCGGCGAAGTCCGGCCCCCAGAAGGTTGTGCTCATGGCGGCGACTCCCTCGGCCGGCGGACGGTACGGCCACTCTATCCAGGCGGCCCTGAGCTCGCCTCGAGGTCGGGGACGACCTCACGCAGCGCGTCGACGCTGACTGCCCCGGGGCGCAGCAGGCGGGGCACCGGGCCGGTGACGTCGAGGATGGTCGAGGCGACCGGGTCACCGCAGCTGCCCGCTTCGAGATAGACCTCGACGGTGTTCCCGAGCTGTCGGCGTGCCTCGGCGGCGGTGGTCGCCGGCGGCTGGCCACTGATGTTGGCACTGGAGACGGCGAGCGGGCCGGTCTGGGCGAGGACCTCGAGGATCACCGGGTGCAGCGGCATCCGGACCATCACCGTGCCGCGGCTGTCACCGAGGTCCCACGACAGCGACGGAGCCTGCTGCACCACCAGACTCAGACCGCCCGGCCAGAAGGCCTCGACCAGCTCGTGCACCCAGTGCGGGACGGACAGCACCAAACCGTCCAGTCCGCGCCAGGATCCGACCAGCACCCCCACCGGCATGTCACGGCCGCGCTGCTTGGCCGACAGCAGCCCGTCGACGGCGGCGGAGCTGAACGCATCGGCGCCCAGCCCGTACACGGTGTCCGTGGGCAGCACGATCAGGTCGCTGCGGCGCACCGCCTCGACCGCGGCGCAGATTCCGGCCGCCCGCTCGTCGGGCACCCGGCAGTCGTACACGCGGTTCACCGAGTCCTCCGAGCCGTCGTGAAGCGGTCCCGGCCGGCCAGGTCGGGATGGTCGGTGACATCCTCCCAGCCCCCGGCGGCCCGCAGCAGGGCCGGGACGGTCGCGCCCTGCCGGTCCGCGTGCTCCACGGCCAGCCATCCGCCGGCGCGGAGCAGTCCGCCGGCCCGGCGGACGATCCCACGGACGACATCGAGCCCGTCCGGGCCGCCCCACAGCGCTGCCGGCGGGTCGTGCCGGGCCACTTCGGGCTCGATCTGCGCCCCGACCGGAATGTAGGGCGGGTTGCACAGCACCAGGTCAACGGTGCCGTCTAGCTCGGTGAGCATGGCGGGGTCGGTGGCGTCCCCGGCGATCACCCGCACCGGTGTGTCATCTGCATTGCGCCGTAGCCAGGCCAACGCCAGCTTCTCCCGCTCCACGGCGTAGACGGTGGCGGTCGGACACTCCTGGGCCACCGACAGCGCGATCGCGCCGGCGCCGGCACAGAGATCGACCACCGCCGGCGCCTCCCGGCCGGTCAACCGGTCCAATCCCCACGAGACCAGCACCTCGGTCTCCGGCCGGGGAATGAACACCCCGGGGCCGACAGCGAGCTCCAGGTAGCGGAACCCGGCCACCCCGGTCAGGTGCTGCAACGGCACCCGGCCGGCGCGTTCGGCGATCAGCAGGTCGTAGGCCTGCTGGTGCGCCGGCTGCCAGTCGCCGTGCAGCGACAGCCCGGCGCGGGCGGTGCCGAGAACGTGCGCAGCCAGCACCTCCGCGTCGTGCCGCGGACTGGGCACCCCTGCTGCCTGTAACCGGGCGGCCGCCCGGACGACGGCCGGGCCGACAGCGGTCACGACTCGGGGCTGCCGTCCCCGCCAGGTATGGCAGCGGCGTCGTCCGCGGCGACCAGCGCGTCGATCACGCCGTCGAGGTCACCGTCGAGGACCTGATCGAGGTTGTAGGCCTTGTAGCCGACCCGGTGGTCGGAGATCCGGTTCTCGGCGAAGTTGTACGTGCGGACCCGTTCGCTGCGGTCGACGGTACGTACCTGACTGCGCCGGGCATCCGAGGCGATGCTGTCGGCCTGTTCCTGCGCCAGCGCCAGCAACCGTGACCGCAGCACCCGTAGGCCGGCCTCCTTGTTCTGCAGTTGGCTCTTCTCGTTTTGCATCGCGACCACGGTGCCGGTCGGCACGTGGGTGATGCGTACGGCCGAGTCAGTGGTGTTCACCGACTGACCGCCTGGCCCGGAGGACCGGTAGACGTCGATGCGCAGGTCGGCCGGGTCGATGGTGACGTCGACATCCTCGGCCTCGGGCAGCACGAGCACGCCGGCGGCCGAGGTGTGGATGCGACCCTGCGACTCGGTGACCGGAACTCGCTGGACGCGATGCACGCCACCTTCGTACTTCAGTCGCTGCCAGACCCCGCCGCGGCCCTTGATCGCCACGGCGGCGCCCTTGAGGCCGCCGAGGTCGCTCTCCACCGAGTCGAGCAGCTCGCTCTTCCACCCCTGGCGTTCGGCATAGCGCAGGTACATCCGCAGCAGGTCGCCGGCGAACAGCGCCGACTCCTCGCCGCCCTCGCCGGCCTTGACCTCGAGGATGACGTTCTTGCCGTCGTTGGGATCGCGCGGGACCAGCAAGGCGCGTAACCGATTCTCGAGCACTCCGACCCGGTCGGCCAAGCTCAGCGCCTCGGCCGCGAATGCGGCGTCGTGCTCGCCCAGCTCACGTGCGGCGGCCTGGTCGGCGCGGACCGTGGCCAGGTCACGCACGGTGTCCACGACCGGGCCCAGCTCGGCGTAACGCTTGGCCAGCTCGCGGGCCCGCATCTGGTCGGTGTGCACTGCGGGGTCGGCCAGCTGGCGCTCGATGTCGGCATGCTCGGCGAGGAGGCTGGCCACGCTGTCCGGGCTGCTCGTCATCGCCTCACTCTGGTCGGATCGCAGATCATCTGGACACGTCGACGGCGCCCGGCCCGGGCGGGGCGGGCGCCGTCAAGGCAGCTACTTGACGCGCTTACCGAAACGCTTCTCGAACCGGGCGACGCGTCCGCCGGTGTCGAGGATCTTCTGCTTGCCGGTGTAGAACGGGTGGCACTGCGAGCACACGTCGGCGTGGATGGCGCCACTCTTGGACGTGCTCCGAGTGGTGAAGCTGTTGCCGCAGCTGCAGCTGACCGTCGTCTCGACGTAGTCAGGGTGGATTCCGGGCTTCACGTGATGCTTCCTCTCCGTGGGGGCCGCCGGGTCGCCGTTGTGGGCGTGAACCGGAGCCGGGATGGGTGCCCTTATCGTACGTCGGTTCAGGCCTCCGGGCCGACCGTCGTCTTCTGGATCTGCATCAGGAACTCGGCGTTGGTCGAGGTCTTGCGCATCCGGTCGAGCAGCAGCTCCAGCGCCTGCTGCGGGTCCAGCGCATGCAGCACCCGGCGCAGCTTGATCACGATGGAGAGCTCCTCGGGGGACAGCAGCAACTCCTCCTTGCGAGTGCCGGACGCGTCGACGTCGACGGCCGGGAAGACGCGCTTGTCGGCGATCTTGCGGTCGAGCTTGAGCTCGGCATTGCCGGTGCCCTTGAACTCCTCGAAGATCACTGTGTCCATCGTCGAACCCGTCTCGACCAGCGCCGTCGCCATGATCGTGAGCGAGCCGCCATTCTCTATGTTGCGGGCCGCGCCCAGGAACCGCTTCGGCGGGTACAGCGCGGTCGAGTCGACGCCGCCGGAGAGGATCCGGCCACTGGCCGGCGCGGCCAGGTTGTACGCCCGGCCGAGCCGGGTGATCGAGTCGAGCAGCACGACAACGTCGTGGCCGAGTTCGACCAGCCGCTTGGCGCGCTCGATGGACAGCTCGGCGACGGTGGTGTGGTCGGTCGGCGGCCGGTCGAACGTGGAGGCGATGACCTCGCCCTTGACCGAGCGGGTCATGTCGGTGACCTCTTCGGGCCGTTCGTCAACCAGCACCACCATCAGGTGGCACTCCGGGTTGTTGGTCGTGATGGCGTTGGCAATCGCCTGCAGCACCATGGTCTTGCCGGCCTTCGGCGGGCTGACGATCAGCGCGCGCTGGCCCTTGCCGATCGGCATCACCAGATCGATGACCCGTGGGGTGAGCAGACCCGGCTCGGTCTCCAGGTGCAGCCGCTCCTGCGGGTACAGCGGGGTGAGCTTGTGGAACTCCGTGCGGTTCTTGGCCTCCTCGGGATCCATCCCGTTGACGGTGTCCAGCCGGACCAGAGCGTTGTACTTGTCCTTGCGGTCGCCCTCGCGGGGCTGGCGGACGGCACCGGTGACCGCGTCGCCGCGCCGCAGGCCGTACTTCTTCACCTGTGACATCGAGACGTAGACGTCGTTGGGGCCGGTGAGGTAGCCCGACGTACGAATGAAGCCGTAGTTGTCGAGGATGTCGACGATGCCGGCGACCGGGATCAGAACGTCGTCGTCGGCCAGCACCGGATCGGGCTCGTTGCCGAACCGCTCACGCCCACGGTTGCGGTTGCGCTCCCGGAATCGACCACGCCGGCGGTTGCGGCCGCTGCCGTCGGCGTCGTCATCGTCGCGGTCCGGGCCGCGGTCGGCGTCGCGCTCGCGGCTGGCCTGGGCGGCTTGGGAGGACTGGCGGTCCTGGCCACCTTGGCGATCCTGGCCGGACTGGCCGCCCTGGCGGTCGCGCTGCCTCGGTGGGCGCTGGTGCTGCTCATGGTCCGGGCGGATCTCGGGAGTTCGGTCGCCGGCAGCAGCGCCGGCCGCGCCGTTGGAGGCGGCGGCATCGGCGGCCGGAGCGCCGGCCGGCCGGCTGGCAGAGCGGCGCTGGCGCGATC
>JALZAK010000068.1 GCA_030948385.1 Actinomycetota bacterium | reverse complement strand
CCCGGAGGCCGAGGGGCGCCGGCTGCCGGCGGAGCAGGACCCCACCGGCGAGGCGGCGCTCGCCCAGGCCACTGTCGGCGTCGACCCGTGCGACGTCGTCTCGCTGTCCGAGGCGCTGGAGTCCCCTGGTGACCCGAGCTGCTACTCCGCCGACGCGGTGCAGCGCTTCGCTGCGCTCGCCGCCGAGCTGGGCCGGTTGCGGCGGCTGCTCGAGCAGCCGATCGTGGAGGCGGTCGCCGGGATCGCCACCGCCATCGGGCTCGACGTGGAGTTGTTGGCCGGGCCACCGGAGCGGGCCGCCGCCGCGGCGGCCAACCTGGCGGCCTTCCTCGACCACGCGGCCAATTTCGCCGGCATCGAAGGCGAGGCCGACGCGCTCGGTTTCCTGGACTGGCTGGCCGCAGCCCGGGAGGCTGAGGACGGGCTCGACGTCGGCGCGGTGTCCGCCGCCGACACGGTCAAGTTGCTCACCGTGCACAAGGCCAAGGGCCTGGAGTGGGAAATGGTCGCGGTGCCCGGCCTGGTCAAGGGCACGTTCCCCAGCGAGCGTGGCCGTCCACTGTGGACCAGCGCCGCCCGCGTGCTGCCCTACACCCTGCGCGGCGACGCCGCCGACCTGCCGGCCGACCCGGCAGGCTGGGTGGGCGGCGAGATGACGTCGTTCCAGGATGCGTGCAAGGCCGAGGTCGCCGAGGAGGAGCGCCGGCTGGCCTACGTGGCCATCACGCGGGCCCGGCGCACCCTGCTCGTCAGCGGCTATCAATGGTCGCCGACCCGGACCACGATCTGCGAGCTCTCTCCATTCTTGAAGGAGGTGCGCGAGCACCTGCAGGCGCACGGGTCCGACGCCGAGGAGTGGCCGAGCGATGCCGGCGCCGACCCGGTCCGGCCGGGGCCGGCCGGCGGCACCGATGTCGCGTGGCCGCCCGCCCTGGACCAATCGGCCCTGGACGCCCGCCGGAAGGCCGCCGGCCGGGTGCTAGCCGCACTGGGTGGGGCCGATGTCCGCGCCGGCCAGGTCCTCGATGCCGGGGACGGGGCCACCGTCGCACGCTGGCAGCTCGAAGCCGACCTGCTGCTCGACGACCTGGCGGCCGAGCGCACAGCGGCGCGCGACGTGCCAGTGCCCCGCTCGCTGACCACCAGCCAGGTGGTTCGCATGCGGGCCGACCCGTCCGGGCTGGCCGGCGATCTGGCCCGGCCGATGCCGCGCCGGCCGAGCCCGGCCGCCCGCCGGGGGACTCGCTTCCACGCCTGGGTCGAGGAGATGTTCGCGGCGCGGCCGCTCATCGGCGCGGACGAGCTGATCGGCGCGGACACCGCCCTTCCGGAGGACGCTGAGCTCGACGCCCTCCGGGCCGCCTTCGAGCGGTCACCGTATGCCGGCATCCGTCCGCACCGGGTGGAGGCGCCGTTCCAGCTGGTGGCCGGCGGTCATCTCATCCGCGGCCGGATCGACGCGGTCTACCGGCTCGACGAGGGTCGCTGGGATGTCATCGACTACAAGACCGGCGATCAGCCCCGCGACCCGGCGGCGGCGGCCCTGCAGCTGGCCGTGTATCGGCTGGCCTGGGCCGATCTCGCCGGCGTCGCGCTGGACGCCGTCGACGCTGGGTTCCTCTACGTGCGCACCGGAGAGGTGGTCCGGCCGCCGGCGCTGCCGGACCGGGCCGGGGTGACGGCCCTCCTGGACCTGGCTGGCGCCGGCTGACCGGCTCAGTCGGCCAGGTCCACGACGAGCGCGCAGTGGTCGGACACGCGCATCGCGAGGGCCCGGGCGCCGGTCACCGCCGGCACGTTGCCATCCGCCAACACGTGGTCGAGTTGCAACTGCGGCTCGGGGTTGGGATAGCTGGGAGCCCGGACCAGCATCTGCCAGCCGGATAGCACCCCGGCCAGCCGTCCCGGGATGTTGAGGTCGCCGAGCAGGAGCCGCGGCGCGGGTAGCCGGCGCAGCTCGCGGCAGACACGACGGAGCTGCCAGACGTTCCAGCCGGGCACGAAGGAAAGGTGCGTCGTGGCCACCGTCATCGGCCCGTTCGGCGATTCCACCACCGCGGCGAGCAACGCCCGCGGCTCGTCCTGCAGCATCATCAGCCGCAGCTTGGTGCCCGGCATAGCGACGGGCGAGCGGGTCGGTGCCGCCTTGAGCCGCACAACGTGCCACGAGAGCACCGGCAGCCTGGTCACCAGCGCGATGCCGTACGCCGGCTCGCCCACCCGGTCCTCGTCGCCGGCCAGGGCGGCCCTCCACGCTTGTCCGGGCGTGCCGATCATGGCCGGTACGAAGCGATAGGCCGCGCCGGCGCCCACCGCGGCGGCCGCGGTTGCCGGCACGTCGACCAATGCCGATCGGGGCTGCGCGCGATCGACTTCCTGCAGGCCGAGTACGTCGGCGCCCAGCGTGGCGATCTCCTCGGCCAGCCGGCCTGCGTCGACCCGGCCGTCGGTCAGGGACCGCCCGTGCAGCACGTTGAAAGTCGCGACCCGCATCAGACCGTAGCGGCCTGCTCGAGCACCGCGGCGGCTACCGCGTCGGGCGCCTGCTCCGGGATCCAGTGACTGATCCCGGCCAACTCCACGAATCGGTACGGGCCGGTTACCTGGTCACGGCAGGCCAGCGCAGCCGCCCGCCCCACAGCAATGTCACCGTCGCTCCAGACGAACGTGGTCGGCCGGTTCACCGGGCCGAGCGATCGTCCGTCGCGGGGCGACATGGCGCGGTACCACGCCAGCGCCCCGGTCAGTGCTCCCGGCTCGCGCATCAGCGCGACGTAGGCATCCACGTCCTGTTCGGACAGACCCGAGCCGGTGAACATCTCGCGTAGCCGGCGAGCATCGTCGGCGAGCAGGACGTGTTCGGCCTTGCCGCCTTCCTCGCGAAAAAGCCCGATGTAGGCGGACCTCTTCTGCTGGTCTGAGTCGGCGGACATCGCTGCCGAGAACGCGGCTGGGTGCGGCACCGAGACGGCGACGAGCGACCGGACCCGGTCCGGGTGGCGGCCGGCCACCTGCCACGCCACCCACGCGCCCCAGTCATGCCCGACCAGGTCCACAGTGGACAGACCGAGGGCGTCGAGGAGTCCGATCACGTCGCCGACGAGTTGCGCCGTGCCGTACGCCGAGATGTCTGCAGGGCGCGCGCCGGGGGAGTACCCGCGCTGGTCCGGCGCGATGGTGCGCAGGCCCCCTGCGGTCAGCAGCGGGACGACGCGTGACCAGCAGCGCGCGGACTGCGGGAAACCGTGTAGCAGCAGCACCGGTCGCCCGTCCGTCGGTCCGTCGACCTGCACCGAGAAGGTCAGGCCGCCGAGGTCGATCTGCATTCGACGACCCTACGTGGCCAGCGCGGCCAGATCACCGCCAGACGTCCAGAGGCGAATTTGCCAATTCCTGAGGTATGACTTGCTCCATGCGTACCACCATCACGCTGGACGACGCGCTCTACCGCCAGGCGGTGGACGCGGCCGACCGCCACGGCCGGACGCTGAGCGATCTCGTGGCCGAGGGGCTGCGCGAGGTGCTACTCCGCAGCAAGGTGCCGGTCCGGTCGCCATCGCAGCTGCCGACCGTCGGTGGGCGGGGGCTCCGGCCCGGTCTCGACCTGGACAATCTGGGTTCGATTCTGGACCAGATGGATGAGCCGGATGCAGCACCCGCTGGACGGATAGATTCGGGGGCATGACCGCCGAACGCGCGTACGTAGCCGGCCACCTCGACGATCTGCACGCCGACCTGGACGCCTGGCTGCGCATTCCCAGCATCTCGGCCGACCCCGATCGGCACGGCGACGTACAGGCATCCGCGGAGTGGCTGGCCGGGGCGCTGCGCCGGGTCGGCTTTCCTACCGTCGAGGTCTGGCCGACGGAAGGGTTGCCGGCGGTGTTCGCCGAATGGCCCAGCGACGACCCGGGCGCGCCGACCGCGGTGGTGTACGGCCACCACGACGTGCAGCCGGTCGACCCCGAGGAGCTGTGGGAAACCCCGCCCTTCGAGCCGACCATCCGCGGTGAGGAGTTGTTCGCCCGCGGCGCCATCGACGACAAGGGGCAGGTGCTCTTCCACCTGCTCGGCCTGCAGGCCCATCTGGCCGCGACCGGTCGCAGCGCGCCCGCGGTCAATCTGAAGCTGCTGGTGGAGGGCGAGGAGGAGTCCGGCTCACCACACTTCGCCGGTCTGCTGCGGTCCCGCCGCGATCGGCTGGACTGCGACGTCGTAGTGGTCAGCGATACGACGATGTTCGACCGCACCGCGCCCAGTATCTGTACCGCGATGCGCGGTCTGGTCAACTGCCAGATCGACGTACATGGCCCGGATGTCGACCTGCACTCCGGCTCGTTCGGCGGCGCGGTCCCCAACCCGTTGACCGTGCTGTGCGAGCTGATTGCCGGGTTGCACGATGAGGACGGCCGGGTGATGTTGCCGCACTTCTACGACAACGTCGTCGAACTCGCGCCGGCAGAACGAGAGTCCTTCGCCCGGCTCCCCTTCGACGAGCCGCGGTGGCTCGCCGAGACGGCCAGGTCCCGGGCAGTGTGCGGCGAGAAGGGCTTCAGCACGCTGGAGCGGATCGGCGCCCGCCCCACTGCGGAAGTCAACGGCCTGTGGGGCGGCTACACCGGTCCGGGCAGCAAGACCATCGTGCCCACCGACGCGCATGCAAAGGTTTCCTTCCGCCTCGTCGCCGACCAGCGCCCGGAGCAGGTGGCAGCGGCCTTGGAGGAGTACCTCGCCGCCCGGACCCCCGATGGTGTGCAAGTCGGCACGGTCTACGACGGGCCCGGTGTCCGGCCCTGCATGACACCAGTCGAGCACCCCGCGCTGCAGTCGGTCCGCCGCGCGATGGAGCGCGCCTTCGACAGCGAGGTGCTGTTCACCCGCGAAGGGGGCAGCGGTCCGGAGGCGGACCTCGGCGAGATCCTCGACGCTCCTGTGGTGTTCCTGGGCGTTGGGCTGCCTGACGACCGGTTCCACTCGCCCAATGAGCGCGTGGTGCTGCCGATGCTCTACAAGGGCGCGGAGGCCGCGGCCTACCTGTGGTCGGAGCTGGCCGCGGCGCCGAAATGACCGGGCCGCATCGGGTCGGCTGGTACGAGGACCCCAGCGGCGAGCCGGGACTGTTCTGCTACTGGGACGGCGTCGGCTGGGGCCAGCGCACCCGGACGCCGCCGGACCGGCCGGCGCTGCCGATGCGGGCCGCCCCCGCCCCTGCCGGCGGACGGACGGGCAGTGCCCCGAGTCGGTCGATCGGTGCGATCCTCGCGGTCGCAGTCCTGCTCTTCGCCGTCGCCGTTCTGGCGTGGGTGCTGATCCGCTAGGGCCACCTGGGCGCGCCCGCACCAGTTAGGGTCGGCGGGTGCCTGCAGCCAACGTGAAGATCCCGACCCCTGCATACGCCGTCGAACGCACGACCCTGAGCAACGGCCTGCGGGTGGTGCTCGCCCCGGACCACAGCGCGCCCGTCGTCGCGGTCGCGGCCTATTACGACGTCGGCATCCGGTCCGAGCCGGAAGGCCGGACCGGTTTCGCGCACCTGTTCGAGCACCTGATGTTCCAGGGGTCCGCGTCGCTGGACAAGCTCGAGCACGCGCGGTACGTACAGGCATCCGGTGGCATCTTCAACGGCAGCACCCACCTGGACTACACCAACTACTTCGAGGCGCTCCCGAGCAATGCGCTGCGCCGGGCGCTGTTCCTCGAGGCCGACCGGATGCGGGCGCCGCGGATCACCGAGGAGAACCTGGCCAATCAGATCGACGTGGTCAAGGAGGAGATCCGGGTCAACGTGCTCAACCGCCCGTACGGCCCCTTCCCCTGGCTGTCGCTGCCGCCGGTGCTCTTCGACACCTTCCCCAACGCTCACAACGGGTACGGCGACTTCGTCGACCTGGAGAGCGCAACTGTCGAGGACGCCGCGGCCTTCTTCGACCGTTACTACGCCCCGGCGAACGCCGTCCTCGCAGTCGGCGGCGACCTCGACGTAGGCGAGACCATGGCCATGGTCGAGGAGTACTTCGGGGACATCCCCCGTCGGGACGCCCCTACCCGGGCCGACTTCAGCGAGCCGGACCTGCGGGCCGAACGCCGGATCAGCGAGGTGGACCCACTGGCTCCCACGCCGGCCGTTGCGGTCGCGTGGCGGGTGCCCGATCCGCTCGGGAAACCGGCCGCGTACCTGCCGTACGTGGTGCTCGCCGAGGTGCTGACCGACGGCGACGCCAGCCGGTTGCGCCGGCGGCTGGTGCAGGGCGACCGGATCGTGACCGCGCTGTCGGGCTACCTGGGCTTCATGGGCGACCCGTTCGACGTGCGCGACCCCACCGCGCTGATCGTGCAGGCCCACCACCCCGCTGCGGTTCCGGTGGATCGGGTGCTCGCCACCATCGACGAGGAGTTGCGGCGGCTGGCCGACGGTGGCCTCGAGCCCGGAGAGCTGCGCCGGGTCACGGCCCGACTGGCCGCCCATGCCCTGCACGACGTCGACTCGATCCTGGGCCGCAGCCTGGCGATGGCCGTCTTCGAGCAGCAGCGCGGCCGGGCCGAGCTGGTCGCGGAAATGCCCGGACTTCTCGCCGCGGTGGACGAGGCCGACCTCGTCGCCGCCGCGGCAACCCTGGCTCCCGAGCGCCGGGCCGTGCTCGAACTCGTCTCCGGGAGCGGCTCGTGACCACGCCTCTGCAGCCGGTCCCGCCGCTGACGGCGCCGCGACGCCCTCGCAAGCTGTCAGTGGCCGAACGCCGCCTGGATACCGGGTTGCGGGTTCTGGCGGTGCGTCGGGCCGGCGTCCCACTGGTCGAGGCGCGCTTGCGGATCCCCTTCGCCGGCCGGTCGGCGAGCCTTCCGGCCCGGGCCAACGTGATGGCCGAGACGCTGCTGCGCGGCACTGCGGATCATTCCGCCGTCGAGATTGCCATTGCCCTGCAGGAGGTCGGCGGCGGGCTGCACGTCAGCACCGATCCCGACCGGCTGATGATCAGCGGCAACGCTTTGGCCAGCGGCCTGCCGCGCCTGCTCGAGATCGTGGCCGAGGTGTTGACCGGGGCCTCGTACCCGGCCGAGGAGGTCAACGGCGAGCGCGACCGTCTGGTCGAGCGGCTGCGGATGGCGCGCTCCCAGCCCGGAGTGATCGCCCGCGAGTCCCTGCTGAGCCGGATGTACGGCGAGCATCCCTACGCCGGCGAGATTCCCCAGGTCGAGGCCGTGGCCGCGGTGACCCGTGGACCGCTGGCCACCCTGCACCGCACCCGCGTCGTCCCCGAGGGCAGCGCTCTGGTGCTGGTTGGTGACCTGCCGCCGGCGCGAATGCTCGACCGAGTTGAGCAGGCTCTGTCCATCTGGGACACCGCCGGCCGCGCCCACGCCCCGGGTCGGCTGCCCACCATCCAGCCCGGTCCACTCGTGCTGGTGGACCGGCCCGAGTCGGTGCAGTCCAACCTGCGGATCGGCGGGCCGGCACTGCCCCGGCAGGATGAGGACTACGCCGCCATGCAGCTGGCGAACATGATCTTCGGTGGGTACTTCTCGTCGCGCCTCGTGGAGAACATCCGTGAGGACAAGGGTTATACCTACTCACCGCACTGCGGTATCGAGCATTCCGTCGCTGGTTCGTCGTTCGTCGTCGAGGCCGACGTCGCCACCGGCGTCACCGCGCCGGCGCTTTTGGAGACGCGATACGAGTTGGGGCGGATGGCGAACGTTCCGGTGACCCAGGACGAGTTGGACAACGCCCGCCAGTACGCGATCGGCACCCTGGCGTTGTCCACCTCGACCCAAGCCGGTTTGGCCAGCACGCTGACCGCGTTGCTGTCCAATGACCTCGGGCCCGACTGGATCCGTGACCACCCAAAGCGGCTGGCCCGCGTGACGGTCGAAGGTGTCCTTCGGCAGGCGGCTCGTTTTCTTGCGCCGCAGCGCCTGGTGACTGTCGTCGTCGGCGACTCCGCCGCGGTCGAGGCCGCACTGTCCACCTTGGACGAAGTAGTCGCCGGATGATCCTGCCGCCGGCGCTGTCCCGAGCGACGGTGGACCGAGCAGCCGGCCGGCGCAGCGACCAGGCGTGGCTGGCGCAGGCTTGGAAGACGGCGGCGGTGCTGCTGGTCGACCCGGAGGGCCGGGCCGCGGTGAGCACGGCCGGCGAGCAGCCCAGCCTGGCCTTCGTGAGCGCGGGGGAGGCGCCGGCACACTCCGACCGGTTCTTCCTGGGAGCCGACCCCGGTAAGGCCTACTTCGCCGTCACCTGCGCCGAGCCCATCCCCGACGGCGCCGGCCTGCGCCAGGTGGGCGCGCTGCTCGACGACACCGACGCCGGCCTGCTGGTCACCGCGGTAGCGCTGGCGAACTGGCACCGCACGCATACGCATTGCCCGCGCTGCGGCACGCCGACTAGGCCGGCCGGCGGGGGCTGGCTGCGGCTGTGCCCGGCCGATGGCAGCGAGCACTACCCGAGGGTGGACCCGGCGGTGATCATGCTGGTGCACGACGGAGGTGAGCGCTGCCTGCTGGGCCGGCAGGCGAGCTGGCCGCCCGGCCGCTTCTCGACGCTGGCCGGCTTTGTCGAGCCGGGCGAGTCCGCTGAAGGCGCGGTGATCCGTGAGGTGGCCGAGGAGACCGGCGTGCACGTGCAGGACGTGCGCTACCTGGCCAGCCAACCCTGGCCGTTCCCATCCTCGCTGATGCTCGGCTTCACCGCCCGCGCGACCGCGGCGCACCCGCCGCAACTGCTCGACGGCGAGCTGGCCGAGGCCCGGTGGTTCAGCCGGGCGGAACTGACCGGTTCGGACGCCCCGCCGCTCCCGCCGCCGGTATCCATCGCCAACCGGCTGGTGACCAACTGGCTGGACAGCGACCCGGCCCGCTGATGGCCATGAGCGACCCGTACGACGTCATCGTCATCGGGCTGGGCGGCATGGGCAGCGCCGCGGCCCGGGCGCTGGTCGCCCGCGGAGCGCGGGTGCTCGGCCTGGAACGCTTTGGACCGGCGCACGCACTCGGTGCCTCCCACGGTGGCTCGCGGATCATCCGGATGGCGTACTTCGAGGACCCGGCGTACGTGCCCCTGCTGCGCACTGCATTCGACCTGTGGCGGCGGTTGGAAGCCGAGTCCGGGCAGCGACTGCTGGACCGCTGCGGCGGGCTGTTCCTTGGGCCGCCCGGGAGCCAGGTGTACGCAGGGACCCTGCTCGCCGCTCGCGAGCACGACCTCGAACACCAGGTCCTCAACTCCGCCCAGGTACGCCGGCGCTACCCGGTGCTGGCCCCCGACGAGCAGACCTCAGCGGTGTACGAGACGGTCGCCGGCATCGTCCCGCCGGAGGCGGCCGTGGCCGCGCACCTGCTGCTGGCCGCCCGCGCCGGCGCCGAGCTGCGGTTCGACACGCAGGTGCTGTCCTGGGCGGCGGAGGGCTCGGGGGTGGTCGTGCACACCGCGGCCGGCGCGCACCGGGCCGCCCGGCTGGTCCTGGCGCCGGGCGCCTGGGCGCCGACGCTGCTCGACCTGCCCGGCCTGCCGCTGCGAGTCGAACGCCGGGTGCAGATGTGGTTCGCCCCGACCGGGCAGCACGAGGCCTTTGCCGCCCTGCCGGTGTGGGTGTGGGAGCGCGCCGATGGTCTGGAGTTCTACGGCTTCCCGTTGCGCGACGGGGCGGTGAAGGTGGCGCTGCACAACCGCGGCGCCGGCTGCGACCCGGACACGGTGGATCGCGCGGTGAGCGATTCCGAGGTCGAGCAGATGCGTGACGTCCTCCGCGGGTCGTTGCCGGCGCTGGCCGTCGGTCCCCTGGTGCGGGCTGCCGCCTGCACCTACACCCTGACCCCGGACGGCCACTTCGTCCTCGCGCTGCACCCGCGCTATCCGCAGGTGTCGGTGGCCTGCGGCTTCTCCGGCCATGGCTTCAAGTTCACGCCCGTCGTCGGCGAGGTGCTCGCCGACCTGGCCCTGCACGGCGTCACGAGCCTGCCGATCGCGTTGTTCGATCCGGCCCGGCTGACTTGAGCGGCTGTACGGCCACCGCCGGGTGCCGCGGATCGTCGTAGTGGATTACCACGTCGGCCACGCGCTCAGGGTGGTAGCCGGCGTACGCCGGCAATGTCCACTGCAGACTCTCAACCGTCCGGCGGGCCAGTGCGGCGTGGCTGAGTCGCAAGTGGATGGACAGGTCGAAGCGGAGTCCCTGATCCAGCAAGAAGGCGCCGTCCACGAGCAGGACCGCGTCAGGTGGCGCGACCATGGGGGCAGCCCGGGTCGGCCGGTCGCCGGCGGCGTCCCACAGCGACGGCAGGTAGCTGCCTGACGATCCGAACGGCTCGAGGACCTCACGGCACAGCGCGCCGGCGTCCAACCAGCCCGACCGGTAGCTCTGCGGGTCGTGGTGCCCGTGCTCCAGGCGCACCGAGGCCGGCCGCAGGAAGTCGGTCGCCGACACCGGCACGACCGGCCGCCCCCGCAGCCGCAGCGGCCCGGCCATCGCGTCGGCCAGCGCCTCGGGCTGGGCGGCCGGCGCACCATCGAGTGCCACCGTCAGCCGACCGGCGCCGGCCGCGACGATGAGATCGGCGAGCTGCTCGGGGAGGCGGTCGGGCCGGACCGGGCGAGGCCGCACCGCTGCATCCACCTGAAGAGCTCAGCGCCGGGCGGGCAGTTCCGGTGGCAGCCGCACGGAGAGGTCACCCGCCGAGGCCACCACCTCCCGGGCCAGGTCCTGTACCCGCCGGCCACGGCTGCGGGCCGAGCGCCGGAGCCGTTCGAAGGCCTCCCGTGGTGACCACGAGCCGCGCTCGGCGAGCACGCCGATCGCCTGCTCGATCACCACCCGCGAGGACAGCGCGTACTCCAGCTGCCGGACGGCGGCGCGCAGCCGGTCGGCCTCGCCGTCCGGCCGGGGGTCTGCCGTGGCCGGTCGGCCGGCGGACCCGTCCCGGCCGCCGAGCAGGTCGGCAAGCACCATCGCCGAGGTCAGTTCAGGCTCGGTGTGGGCCGGATCGTCGCCCACCCGCCAGCCGTGGTCGGTGCGCCGGATCACGAGGTGGGGGCCCGTCAACGCGGCCGGCGTGGGATGCACGCAGCGATGATGTCCTACCCGGGCGGCTCGCGGGGTGGAACACCAGAAGCCGGATCAGGCGGCGAGCTGCGCCCTGACCTCGGCGATTGTCGGGTTGGTCAATGCGGTCCCGTCGGCGAAGACCACAGTGGGTACGGTCTGGTTGCCGCCGTTCACCGCCATCACGTACTCCGCGGCGGCCGGATCGCGTTCGATGTCGATCTCCACGATCGCGATTCCCTCGCGGGCCAGCTGGCTCTTGAGCCGGTGGCAGTACCCACACCACGGCGTGCTGTACATGGTCAGCTGACCCGGCACGATCCCTCCCTGTCTACGGCGTACGTCTATGACAACCCCGGGCGGCAGGCCCTGCTTCCCCCGCGTCGTACCCCGCTGCCAGGATTCTCACCATGGCGACGCCGGTCGAGGAGCGGGTTCTGGGCGACCTCGACGACGAGCAGCGGGCCGCGGTGCTGGCCGTGCGCGGCCCGGTCTGCATCCTGGCCGGCGCCGGCACCGGCAAGACCCGCACCATCACGCACCGGATCGCGCACAGCGTGCTGACCGGCGCCGTGCCGGCCGGTCAGCTACTCGCGGTCACCTTCACCCAGCGGGCGGCCGGACAGATGCGGGGCCGGCTCCGCGGCCTGGGCGTGGGCGACGTGCAGGCGCGCACCTTCCACGCGGCCGCCCTGCGCCAGCTGCGCTACTTCTGGCCCCGGCTGGTCGGCGGCGATCTGCCGGCGGTGGTGGAGCGCAAGGCGGCGCTGGTGGCCCAGTCGCTGTCCCGCCACGGCCAGCGCACCGACCGGGCCACCGTTCGCGACGTCACCGGCGAGCTGGAGTGGGCGAAGGCCCGGATGGTCGGCCCCGCGGCCTACCCGGCTGAGGCTGCCCGCGCCGGCCGGGTCCCGCCGCTGCCGGTCAAGGTGCTGGCCGCCGTCTGCGCCACGTACGAGGAGGTCAAGCAGGCCGCCGGACGGGTCGACTTCGACGACCTGCTGCTGATCATGGCGGCCGGGATCGAGGCGCACCGCGACGTGGCCGAGGAGGTGCGCGCCCGCTACAGGCACTTCGTCGTCGACGAGTATCAGGACGTCAACCCGTTGCAGCAGCGGCTGCTCGACGCGTGGCTGGGCGATCGCGACGACCTGTGCGTCGTGGGCGACGCGAGCCAGACGATCTACACCTTCAACGGCGCCTCGCCGGACTATCTGGTGGGGTTCACGCGGCGCTATCCGGCAGCCACCGTCGTCCGCCTCGAGCGCGACTACCGGTCCACGCCGCAGGTCGTCGAGCTGGCCAACCGGGTGATAGCCGGCGCCCGTGGCCCGACGGCGGCGGCGCGGCTCCGCCTGGTCGGGCAGCGGCCGGCCGGCCCCATGCCGCGGCTGCAGGAGTACGACACCGAGCCGGACGAGGCGACCGCCGTCGCGGCCGGCTGCCGGGCCCTGGTCGACGCCGGCACCGACCCGGCCGAGATCGCGGTGCTGTTCCGTACCAACGCCCAGTCCGCTGCATTCGAGGCCGCCCTGGCTGATGCCGGTGTGCCGTATCTGGTCCGCGGTGGGGAGCGGTTCTTCGACCGCCCGGAGGTCCGCCGGGCCATGGTGCTGCTCCGCGGGGCGGCGCACTCCAGCGACGACGGCTCGGCGGACCTGCCGGGCACGGTGACCGCCGTGCTGTCCTCGACCGGGTTCTCGGCGGAGGCACCACCGGCCGGCGGAGCGGCCCGGGAGGAGTGGGAGGCGCTGGCCGCCCTCCTGCGGCTGGCTCAGGACACGCCGGCGGCCACCCTGGACAGCTTCGTCGCCGAGCTGGCCGAGCGCGCCGCGCACCAGCACGCGCCGGCTGTGCGTGGGGTCACCATGGCGTCCCTGCACGCGGCCAAGGGGCTGGAGTGGGACGCGGTGTTCCTGGTCGGGCTGACCGACGGCATGCTGCCGATCTCCCACGCCACCACCGAGGAGCAGGTCGAGGAGGAGCGCCGGCTGCTCTACGTCGGCATCACCCGAGCCCGCGAGGTCCTGCGGTTGTCGTGGGCGCTGTCCCGGACCGGCGGTGGGCGCCGCTCGCGCCGGCCCTCGCGGTTTTTGGCCGGGCTGGCCGGCGTGGACTCCCCAACCCAGGCGGCGCCGGCTACCGGCCGGCGGGGCGGCCGGGGGCTGCCCACCTGCCGGGTCTGCGGGGTTGCCCTGTTCGATGCGCGGCAGCGCAAGCTGCGGCGCTGTGGCGGCTGCCCGGCCGACGTCGACGAGGCGCTGTTCGAACGGCTGCGGGAATGGCGGCTGGAACGCTCGCGGACCAAAGGCGTCCCCGCGTATGTCGTCTTCACCGACGCGACCCTCACCGCGATCGCCGAGCAGCGACCCACCTCGGCAGCCGGCCTGGCCGAGATTGCCGGCATCGGCCCGCACAAGCTCGACGAGTACGGCGAGGAGGTCCTCGCGCTGCTGGATGCCGGCGGCGCGGCGGGACCAGATTGATAACAGCAACATCAATTGCGTTGCCTGACCGGCCCGGTCAGACGTAGCCTGCACGAGCCACCCGGACGCGCGTGCGTCCGGCTGCCCAGCCGCCAAGGAGGTGCCCGTTGCTGACCACACGCGAAGCCATCCGGGTGCCCACCCGCGCCCCGGTCGCCGATCCCAGGCTGACCTCGCACCGGTTCAGCGGCGCAACGCCGCTCCTCCCCGCTGACGAGGGCACCACTGTGTCTCGCGTCCGGTTCGCACTCGGCGACCAGGCCAGCGGCTACGTCCCGTTCATGACGGACACCACCGGCATCACCGAGGGCACCGCCCAGGGGCCCGCAGCTCGAGGTAGACCAGTCTGATCAGATCTCAGACTCACCTCACCTCGAGGCCGCGGAACCCCACCAGGGATCCGCGGCCTTTTCCTTTATCCCCATCCGTCCACAAGACCGAGAAAGAGAAAGAGGTGTACCGGTGATGGAGACCTCCGCGGCCCTGCTGGCAAGCAGGGCTGACGAGCTCGGGGACTCCCTGCCATGCCGGCGGGAGGACCCGGAACTGTGGTTCGCGGAGTTACCCGCCGACCTCGAGCTGGCCAAGTCGTTCTGTCTGGGCTGCCCGCTGCGAGTCGCCTGCCTTGCCGGCGCCCTCGAGCGGCGCGAGCCATGGGGCGTCTGGGGTGGCGAGCTATTCGAGCGCGGCGCGGTGATTGCTCGAAAGCGGCCACGTGGCCGTCCACGCAAGACCGAGGTTGCCGCGTGATCTGCGCAACCGGCGTCGTCTACGGTGCCGTCGTGGAGCCTGACGAGGTGACGTGTGAGCGGTGCGGCCACGCTGTCCCGGCGCCGCCGGTCACCTGGACGATGCAGACCGAGAGCGGGCGCCGGAGTTGGCTGTGCGAGCACTGCACCCGTGAGCAGGTGCGCTCCATCGAGGCGAAGCTCGATGACGTCTGGTGGTGACCGCCCGCTCAGGCGTCGGGCTTGCCCGAGCGGGATGCGCGCGCCGCGCGCCGGCGCGCCGGCTCGGCGAAGCCCGGCTGCCAGCGCGTCACCACCGCCCGGTAGGGCGCCCGGGCTCCCAGTTGGCACAGCACCCCGATCGACCCCATCGTGACCCGGTGGATGAGCAGATACGCCGGCGGCAGGTTGAGCTGCCGCCCCAGTTGCGCTGCTGCGCTACGCGGGTCGCCGATCCGGGCCGCTTGCCCGCGTAGCCAGGCGCGGGAGAACTGGAATTCGGCGGCCTCCAGCGGGGCCAGCATCGGGCGTAGGTAGTCGAGCACGCTCTGCGCGTCGACCTGCACGGACGGCTTCACGAAACCCTCGGCCCGCAGGCCGGCCAACACCTCCTCGGCAGCGCCCGCCAGTGCCAGCCGGGTCAACCGGCCGTAGACCTCGGGCATCCCGCCGGGGAGCCGGGCCACCGCGCCGAAGTCGATAACCCCGAGCCGGCCGTCGTCGAGCAGCCGGAAATTGCCCGGGTGCGGATCGGCGTGCAGCAGACCGGCCACGGAGGGCGCGGAGAAGTGCAGCGTGGCCAGCAGCAGCCCGGCCCGATCGCGCTGCTCCTGGCTGCCGGCGGCGATGACCTGGGAAAGCGGCGTGCCGTCGACCCACTCGGTGACGAGCACCCGCGATCCGCCGGTGACCACGCCGGGGACGTAGATGTCGGGGTTGCCGGCGTACGCGGTGGCGAAAGCCTGCTGGGACCGCGCTTCCAGCTCGTAGTCGAGCTCCTCGGCCACCCGCGCCTTGAGCTCGGAGATCAGCGGCTTGACGTCCATCCCGGGGGTCAGGACCTGAAACATCCGGGCGACCCGCGCCAACTGGTTGAGGTCGGAGATCAACGCAGCTCCGGCCCCCGGATACTGCACCTTCACCGCGACCGGCCGGCCGTCGCGCCAGGTCGCCCGGTGCACCTGACCGATGCTGGCCGCCGCCGCCGGCTGGTCGTCGAAGTCGGCGAACCGCCGGCGCCAGCGGGGGCCGAGTTGCTCGGCCAACACTCGGTGCACGGTGGACGCCGGCAGCGGGGGGGCCGCCTCCTGCAACTTGGTCAGTGCCGCCCGGTACGGCCCGGCGATCTCTTCCGGCACCGCGGCCTCGAAGATCGACAGGGCCTGGCCGAACTTCATCGCCCCGCCCTTGAGCTGGCCGAGCACGGCGAAGAGCTGCTCGGCGGTGCGTTGCTGGATCTCGGCCGCCACCAACTCCGCCGACCGACCGCCGAGCCGCTTGCCGAGCCCGAGCGTCGCCCGGCCGGCCACCCCCAACGGAAGGGAGGCCAGCCGGAACCCCCTGTTGACCGCCCAGCGGGGGATGTCGCTCACGAAGCCATTGTCCCGCTCGGCTGGGTCCGCCGCGTCAGCTGGCCAGACCCAGCCGGCGCCGCCGGCACCCACAGTCCGGGTGCGGCGGCCAGGAGCGCCGGCGTACCAGGCAGTCCGGCAGGGCCAGCTCGAGCGTGCCGTTGTCGGCCTGGACCGGCTCGCCGTCGAGAAAGGACAGTGCCTGCAGCCCGGCGAGGCCGGTGATCATCGTGCCGAGAGCGGTGTCCTGGGCGTCCGTGGCGCCCGGTGGAGCGGTCGCCAACTGGGCGGCCAGCGCCGGCCACACCGGGTCGCGGTCGCCGCGGTGCAGGTCGGCACAGCGCAGGCAGCTGGTGATCCCCGGCCGGACCAGTGGGCCGACGACGCCGGCCGTCTCACGCACGGCGACCGCGAGGTGCGCGACGCCTGCGGTGACAAGCCGGTCGAGCAGCGCACCGT
>JALZAK010000060.1 GCA_030948385.1 Actinomycetota bacterium | reverse complement strand
CGGCGAGGGTGCCGGCGCCGAGGCCGAAGGGGTGGGCGTCGGCGGGGGGCTGGCGGTAGCGCAGGTGAGGATCGCCGCACCCGGCGCGGCGCCGGCGGCGCTGAGGGCCGCGTAGGGCACCCGGGTGAACGCGAAGATCGCCTGCGGGGTGGCACGCTGGGCTGTCGCCGGCTTGAAGCTAGCCGGGCCGCTGAAGCTGATCGCGCCGCGGTCGGCTGGCGTCGCCGTGCAGCCGAGCTGTTGGGCCGAGACGTACACCTGCGAGATCGCTGTGTCCCGGCCGGCGGCGGACAGCGCCTGCACTGCGACGCCGGTGGTGTTGGTGTTGGTTACCCCGCCGGCAGCGAAGCCGCCGCTCGGCTGCCGTTGCGCGGCCAGCCAGTCCACTGCTCCGGTCGGAGCGGCCCCGGCGGCCAGGAGCGCCTGGACGGCGAAGGCTGTCGCATCGACATCGGCCACACACGCGCCACCGGAGTCGAAGAAGGTCGGGAATCCACCGGTCGGCGAACACTGCTGCCCGGCGAGGAAGGACGCCGCGGCAGGGACGGCCTGGTGGTCGACCGATCGGGTGGACCGGGTCAGCGCCACGATGGCCAGCGACTGGGTGACGACGTTGGGAAATCCGCCGTCGGTCAATGTGTTGCGGAACTCCCCGGCGGTCGCCGCGCCAGGGCAGCCGACGTGCGGGCACTCCAGGGCGCGCAACGCGGCAAGGAGGTTCACCCCGCCGAACGCGTGCGGGTCATTGCCGGTGGTCTCCGCCACCAGTGCGAGCTTGGCGTAGGCACCGGGGTAAGGGCCGGTGCCGTCGGAGGCGCCGATATAGCTCGCCGCGTTTGCGGCCAGCCACCCGGTGGCCTGGGTGATTGCGGTGCCGGCGGAATGGGTCGAGGCCAGGCCCAGCACCGCGTCTGCGGTGAGGCCGTAATCGGGGAAGCACTGGGTGCCGAAGCAGGACTGCAGATGGTCGCCGCCGAGAAACTGGCGGGCCAGCCAGCCGGCGGCGGCTGCCGCCCGGACCGCCGGCGTGGGAGCGGCCGGCGCAGCCGAAGCCGCCGGCGCCGCGCCGGCGATACCGGCGGCGGCTAGCGTGGCGAGGAAGGACGCGAGCAGGGCGGCGGGGCGAGTCAGCCGGAACACGCAGATCTCATTTCCTGCGGATCGGCCAGACTCTCCTCCGACGAACACCCCGGGCGCGCTGGGCGACACCGGGGCGTTGGCACGGGCGGAAGGCCCGGGCTCCGCCCGCATACCTCGACGGTCTGACAGGAGCCGTGCGGCGGCGTGGGCATTCCGGCTCGCCCGGCCGGTGGCCGGACTCACGGCTGCGGGTCAGCGCCGGCATCGCACCGGCTTCCCCCACGTCATCGCGCGAGATGTTGTTGTGCCGAGATCCGACCATGCTCCCCGGTCGATGTCAAAGGGCAACGCGGATAGCCTCTCGGGCACCACGACCCGAGGAGATCGACGATGCCCTGGACCTGGCGGTACCTCGTGGCCGGCGGCGACCCCCCGCCGGCCACGTCGTCCTCCGAGCCGTTCCCCACCCAGGCTGACGCCGAGTCGTGGCTGGGGGAGTCGTGGCGGGAGTTGCTCGACGCAGGGGTAGAACGGGTCCGACTTCTGCAGGATGGCCGCGAGGTCTACACGATGCCGCTCACTCCCGGTTGAGCGGCGAATTCCGTTCGACGGCTAGGGCCGGCGCTCCGGGCTGACCGTCTCGTCCGCGTCACTCTCGACGACGTCGCCGAGCACCTCGTCGATGCGGTTCAGCAGCCCGTCGTCGAGACGGACGCCCGCCGCCACCGCGTTCTCGTGCACCTGCTCGGGCCGGCTGGCCCCGATGATGGCCGCCGACACGTTGGCGTTCTGCAAGACCCAGGCGACGGCCAGCTGGGCCGGCGAGAGCCCAGCCTGCTCGGCCACCGGCCGCAGATCCTGGACCCGGCGGAGCACGTCATCGGACATGAACCGGGAGATGAAGTCGGCGCCGCCCTTGTCGTCGGTCGCCCGGGATCCCTGCGGCGGTTGCTCTCCCGGCCGGTACTTGCCGGTCAGCACGCCCTGACCGATGGGCGACCAGACGATCTGGCCGACTCCCTCCCGCTCACACACCGGCACCACCTCGGCCTCGATCACCCGCCACAGCATGTTGTACTGCGGTTGGTTGGAGATGATGCGGTCGAAGCCCATGTCGTCGGCGACCCGCAGCGCCGCGGCGATCTGGTCGGCCGTCCACTCCGACACTCCGATGTAGAGCACCTTGCCCTGGCGGACGAGGTCGTCGAAGGCACGCAGCGTCTCCTCGAGCGGAGTCTCGTAGTCGTACCGGTGTGCCTGGTACAGGTCGACATGATCGGTGCCCAGCCGGCGCAGGGATCCCTCGCAGGATCGCAGGATGTGCTTGCGGGACAGGCCGCGGTCGTTGGGCCCGTTCCCGGTCGGCCAGTAGACCTTGGTGAACAACTCGTACGAGTCCCGACGCTGTCCGCTCAAAGCCTTGCCCAGCACTGTTTCGGCGCGGGTGCCGGCGTAGACATCGGCGGTGTCGAAGGTGGTGATTCCCACGTCCAGTGCGGCCCGGACGCAGGCCAGCGCCGCGTCCTCCTCGACCTGGGATCCATGGGTGATCCAGTTGCCGTACGCGATCTCGCTGACCATCAGGCCGCTCTTGCCGAGGTGCCGGAATTCCATGCATCCCAGCGTAATGGCCCGGGCGGCGTCCTAGACGGTGGCGCCGATTTTGACCTGCGGGCGCGGGTTGCGCATCTTGCGGAAGGTCAGGGCTCGGGTGATCCCGTAGACCGAGTGCCATCGGGTCGGCCCCTGCTCGGCGGGGAAGCGCTCGTGCACCGCGCGACTGATCCGCCGGCTGAGCAGGAAGCTGTCCACCGCCACGACGATGATTACGACCAGCCATAGGTAGCTGGCGGCCAGCCGCAGCACCGGCGGCAGCGCTGAGCTGTAGGTGAGCAACACGATCACCATGGCTACCCCGAAGGCGTACGAGCCGGCGTTGCGACGGGCGTCGACAATGTCGCGGACCAGCCGGCGCACCGGACCGCGGTCGCGCGGCAGGACGTAGCGGTCGTCGCCCTCTCGGATACCCACGCGCGCCTTGGACTGGCGCTCGCGGGACTTCTCCTTGAGCCGCG
>JALZAK010000059.1 GCA_030948385.1 Actinomycetota bacterium | reverse complement strand
GGCGACGATCAGGACCACCATCACTACAAGCAGCAACACGGTTCCGGCGGTGCGGTTCACGAGCTCTGTCTACGCGGGCTGACCGTCGCGCACAATGGCCGATGTATGGCATCCGCACATCGGCATGTGAGCATCGTTCTCGCCGGTGTGCGCCGCACTGGCCGGCTTCCTCACAATCGACGAGATGCAGCGCGTCCATGAGGCGCTGAGACTGGTGCTCGACCTCTGACGCCGCCCTGGCGCGATGCAGCCCCAAATCGAATACCGATCGAGATGATCTTCGTTGGGCCGCAAGAAGTCCGCAAGAATTCCGAAACAGGCCGTGACGAGCTGATATCAACCGTCGCCAGCCAACACCACATAGGCCAGTGAATACGGGGCCTACAACCACTTAGAGCCCAGGCAAAGGCACCTGCAGAAAACGCTCGGATCGGTTTGCAAGGCGGGGGTTGGGAGTTCGAGTCTCCTCGTCTCCACACTGACGTGGTACTCGCCGTTCACAGGCGATACCCAGGCAGATGCCAGGTTCCAAGTAGGACCGTCCAGGACCCTGATGCCATGTCGTTGATGGTCAGGGCCGGCTCGACGGTGGCGAGCGCGCCGAGTCGGGCGCGCGCACATCCGAACCTGACCCTTGCCGTCACCGCACTTGGAGCGATGGCGACTGTCGGCTTGTGGTGGTGGAGCACGCCGTCCATCAGCGGTCTAGGTGACTGGCTGACCAATGCTGGACGGGTCACTGGGCTGCTCGCCGGCTACGCGATGGTCGTGCTCGTCGCGCTGATGGCACGCGTGCCGCCGCTCGAGCGTGGTGTCGGGGCGGACCGGTTGGCGCGGTGGCATGCGATGGGTGGCCGGTACACAGTGAGCCTGGTCGTCGCGCACAGCCTGCTGATCACCTGGGGGTACGCGGTGACTGCGCACACCGACGTAGTCAATCAGACCAAGACGCTGCTCATGAGCTATCCGGACGTGCTGGCCGCCAGCGTCGCGGGGCTACTGCTCGTAGGGGTCGGCGTCACGTCCGCCCGGGCGGCCCGCCGGCGACTGCGGTACGAAACCTGGTACCACCTGCACTTCTACACCTACCTGGCTGTGGCGCTGGCCTTCAGCCATCAGCTCGCCACCGGCGCGGAGTTCATCAACAACCCGCTCGCCCGGATCGCGTGGAGCTCGATGTACGCCGCGGTCGGGTGCGCGATCCTCTGGTACCGATTTCTCATCCCGACCCGGCAGGCCTTTCGGCACCGGCTGCGCGTTGCCTCGGTGCTGACCGAGACGAACGGCGTCGTCAGCCTCGTGTTGTCAGGTCGGCATCTGTCCGAACTCGACGCCCAGGCCGGGCAATTCTTTCGCTGGCGGTTCCTCACGCGCGGCCTGTGGTGGGTCTCGTCGCCGTACTCGCTGTCCGCCCCTGTGCAGCCGGACCGCATGCGGATCACGGTGAAAGCACTCGGTCACCACAGCCGGGCCGCGATGGACATCAAACCCGGGACCCGCGTCGTCGCCGAAGGACCGTACGGTGCGATGACGGTCGATCTCCGCAAGCAGCGGAAGGTCCTCCTGATAGCCGGCGGCGTCGGTATCACCCCGCTACGGGTGCTGTTCCAGACGATTCCCGCCGGCCCCGGCGAGCTGTCCCTTGTCTACCGGGCAAGCCGGGCCAGCGACGTCATCTTCCGCAACGAGCTCGAGGCCATCGCCGCGCAGCGCCAGGCGAGACTGCACATTGTCACCGGCCGGCGGTCTGCGTTGGAAGACCCCCTCGTCGCGGCGCTGGTGACCAAGATTCCGCACCTGGCCGATCACGATGTGTACGTCTGCGGTCCTGACGGGATGACCCAGACCGCCGTACAAGCTCTTCGCCGGGCCGGCGTCCCGCGGCGGCGTATCCACCACGAATCGTTCGCGTTCTAGCGTCCGCAAGCTACTACCACGAGAGGCAGCCCCTTATGCGCCGCGTCGTCCTCGCGCTCGCCGGCACAGTGACCGGCCTGGTGATGTTGCTGTCCTTCAAGACGCACTCCGCCAGCAGTTCCGGCGCCCTGCCGGCCGCCACCGCCGGCAGTAACCCGACGACGGCGCACACGACAAGCAGCGGCGCGGCCGGCGCGAGCGGGGCCAAGACGGTGACTGGAGACTCGGTGGGCACCCGCTGGGGGCCGGTGCAGGTCAAAATCACTGTCAACGGTGGAAAGATCACCTCCGCGCAGGCCGTGGTGTTCCCGCAGGGCAACTCGCGCGACCAGGAAATCAACTCCTACGCGGTCCCAACGCTTAACCAGGAAGCCGTGGCCGCCGGCAGCGCCAACATCGACATGGTCTCCGGGGCCACGTACACCTCGCAGGGTTACATCGCGTCCTTGCAGAGCGCACTGGACACGGCACGGGCGTGAGCATCACCTCTGAAAGCGCTCAGCCCACGGGTGTGCCGCACGTCGAGCACTGCATGGGCACTGTGTTCACCATCGCGGTACGGGACCCGGGCGAGTGGGATGTTGCCATCGCCGACGTGGTGTGCTGGCTGCATCGGGTGGACGCCCTGTTCAGCCCCTATCAGGCTGACAGCCAGATCAGCCGCATGCGCCGCGGGGAACTCACCCTCAACGCTGCCGACCCGCTCGTGCGGGAGGTGCTCGCGTTGTGCGACCAGTACGAACAAGCGACGGACGGCTATTTCACCGCACACCTGCCTGACGGCCTGGACCCGACCGGGCTGGTCAAGGGCTGGGCCATCGAGCGCGCCAGCGCGCGGCTGCGGGGCCGGGGAAGTCACAACCACGCGGTCAACGGCGGCGGTGACATCCAAATGGCCGGCGAAGCCGCACCCGGCCGGCCCTGGCGCGTCGGCATCAGCGATCCGCAGGACCCGGCACGGATCCTGAGCGCGGTCGTCGGACGGGACTTCGCGGTCGCCACATCAGGTGTGGCAGAGCGCGGTGCACACATCGTGAATCCGCGCGGCAACGCGCCCACGCGGGACCTGGCCAGCGTCACTGTCGTCGGTGGCTCTCTCACCTGCGTCGACGCCTATGCCACAGCGGCTTTCGCGATGGGCGACGGCGCCCTCACCTGGCTTGAAGACCAACCAGTCGAAGGCTTGGTCGTCTCCGCGGATCGCAGCGTTCGGTGTACTCGACGCTTCGGGCTGTTCGCACACAGAAGGCACCGCGGGGAACGGAGGGTGGCGCTCAGATCCAGTCGCGGTGCCGGAACAGCAGGTACAGCATGACGGAGAGCACGATGGTGAGCCCGGTCGACAGGTAGAAGCCCCAATGCTGACCGAAGCCGGGATAGGGCACGTTCTGCCCATAGAACCCGGTGATCGCCGTGGGCACAGCGATGATCGCGGCCCAGCTGGTGACCTTCTTCATGATGACGTTGAGCCGGTTGCCTTGGATGGTGATGTTGGTTTCCAGGATCGTGGTGACGAGGTCGCGCAGCGACTCGGTCCACTCGGTCGCGCGCAGTACGTGGTCGTAGACGTCCTGGAAGTACGGGGTCATGGTGTCGTCGATGACGTGCAGGTCGCGGCGCATGAGGGTGTTGAGCACCTCACGCATCGGCAGGACGACTCGGCGCAGCAGCACCAGGCTCTTGCGTAACTCGAACGATCTGCGCTGCACGCTTGCCGGCGCAGGCCGATCGGCGAAGAGCAGATCCTCGAGTGACTCGATCTCATCGTCCAGCGACTGCACCGCGGCGAAATGGCCGTCCACGACGAAATCCAGGAGGCCGTGCAGGAGGAAGCCGACGCCGCCCTTCGCCAGATCCGGCGAGGAATCCCAGCGCGCAACGACGCCGCTCATGTCGAAGCGGTCGTCCTTGCGGATCGTGACGAGTGCATGCTCGGTGATGAATGCCGACAGTTCCGAGGTCTGCAGAGTGCCGGTCCCGGCGTCGAGGGCGACCGCATAGACGTTGACGAAGAGGTGATCGTCGTAGCGGTCCAGCTTGGGCCGCTGGTGCTCGTTGATCGCGTCGGCCACGGCCAGTGGATGCAGGCCCAACTCCTCGCTGACGGCAGCCAGGTCTTCCCCGTCCGGAGCGCACAGGTCGAACCAGATCGTTGCGCCCGGGTCGACGATGTGATCGGAAATGTCCGCGACCGGGAAGTCCTCGAGTTCGAGGACCCCGTTGCGGTACAGGCGAGTCGTCGACATAGCTACCAAGGCTAGGCCCGCGCCGGCCGGGACTGTCCCAGCCGGGCGGCATGATGAGTTCAGAGCGGCGTCGACGGGAGGAGCCCTAGCCGTGCAGCTGACCGGCTGGGTCGCGATCGTGCTGACGATCGCCACCCCGATCCTGGCTTTCGCCGGCGCGATCCTCGGCGCCTGGTGGACTCGCCGATCGGCGGTGGAGCTCGACATTTGGCGCCGGCGCGAGGAGACCATGCGCCTGCTGCGGTGGGCGGTTCAGGCCGCGGCGAGCGAAGATCGCGCCGAGGCCCGAGCCGGCCTCGCCACCCTGGCCGCGCTGCGCTCCTCCGAGCTACTCCAGCCGGAGGACCTCAACCTCGTCTCCGCAGTCATCGACGCGATGCTCGAGGATGCGGCCGCGGCGTACGCTGCGCTCTTGGAGCGGACCGATCCCGATGACGTCGAGATCGTCGAGGAGGAGTAGAGCCGGCGGTGGCATCGCACATGATCCGGGTGACGCACCTGCAGGTGTCCGCCGCCAGGCTGCGGTTGAGCATCGACCGGCAACTCGGCCGGGACAGCTCGCCGGCGGTGGTCAGGATCGCCGGTGCCCGGCGCCGGTCGTCAGCCCAGCCCGGCGGCCACCCTGCGCCACCGGCAAGCGCCGAGGACGACTAGCCGAACGGCACCCACTCGGTCCAGGTGGTCAGCTCGTCGAGCACGTCGGCACGCACCTCTACCCCCAGTCCCGGCCCGGTCGGCACGGCCAACTCGCCGGCGTCCAGCACGAACGGCGCCGTGATGTCTCGGGCGTAGAAGCGGTCGGAGCCGCTCACGTCGCCGGGGAGCACGAAACCGGGCAAGGCGGCGAGGGCGACGTTCGCCGCCCGGCCCAGGCCGGTCTCGAGCATCCCGCCGCACCAGACCGGCACCTGCCGCGCGAGGCAGACGTCGTGCACCCGGCGCGCCTCAAGGTAGCCCCCCACCCGGCCGGCCTTGATGTTCACGATCGAGCAGGCGCCCAGCTCGATTGCGCCGGCGGCCGTCTTGGCCGACACGATCGACTCGTCCAGACAGATCGGCGTACGGATCCGCCGGGCCAGCGCGGCATGGTCGAGCAGGTCTGCGGCCGGCAAGGGTTGCTCGATGAGCAGCAACCCGAATGGGTCCAGCGCACCAAGCTGCTCGGCGTCGGCCAGGGTGTACGCGGTGTTCGCGTCGACCTGGAGCATGAGCTCGTCGCCGTACCGCTCGCGGACCGCGCGGACCGGCTCGATGTCCCAGCCCGGCTTGATCTTGAGCTTGATCCGCACGTAGCCGGCCGCGAGGTAGCCGCCCACGGTGTCCAGCAGCTCCGGGATCGAGGCCAGAATTCCGACCGAGACTCCCGACGGGACTCGCGCCCGGACCGCACCGAGATAGTCGCCGAACGACGTGCCGGCGGCCCGCAGCTGTGCGTCAAGTACGGCCATCTCGACCGCGGCCTTGGCCATCGGATGCCCGCCGTAGCGAGCGAGTGCCGGCGCCACCGCCTCGGCCTCGATCGGGCCGGCCGCCGCCAGCGCGGGCAGCAGGAACCGTCGGGTGACGTCGATCGCGGCGTCGACGTACTCCTCGGAGTACAGCGGCTGGGCGCCGGCGACGCACTCCCCCCATCCCTGCGAGTCGGGGCCGATCACTCGAACGAGCAGCACGTCCCGCTCGGTCTGCACGCCGAACGACGTCTCGAACGGCGCTACCAGCGGCAGTACCGCCCGGCGCAGCTCCACTCCGTCGATCTTCATGGCGCCTCGAGGAGGTACCAGCCGGCGCGGGTCACGCCGGCCACGGCGTAGCCGTCCGCCATCGCTGCGCCGAGCGTGTCGCGCACCGCGTGCCGCCAGCGAATGGCCAGCGCCGGGTCGGAGCGGCGCAGTGCCGCGATGTCGGCCGGAATGCAGCAGAGCAGCGAGCCGGCGCCGGCCGGCCGGCCGGGGCAGGGTTCGCCGGCCGATCCCACCTCGAGCAGCACCCGTCGGTCAGCCAACAGCTCCGCGATGGCGGGCTCGGACCATCGCCCGGCGCAGGCTGCCACCACCGCATCGTCGGCCAGCGGCCACTCGACCACCAGCCGGTCACTGCCCTGGCCGGCGTTGACCCCATCCTGCATGTCGCCGTAGAAGTCGACGAGATACTGGGTCGGACGGCCAGCAAGCCGGCCGAGGTTGAAGACGGCATTGCGCTGCTGCAACGGGTCGAAGGTCCAGTTGATGGAGCCGAGGCCGCGGTCGGCCGCCCACGCCCGCTGGTGCAGCTTGAGCGCGTAGCCCGCGCCCCGGCCCTGCGCCGGCGCGGCGACGCCGGTGATGTGGGAGTGCAGGTACGGCTGCGCTCCGGCGCCGCCCAGGAACCCCGCGCTGGCCCCGATCAGCGCCGACCCGCCGGCGAGCTCAGCGCCGGCGACGTAACCGCCGAAGTGGGCCAGCGATCGGAGCAGGTCGGCGGATACCGGTGCCGCCGGCGCGTTGGCCTGCCACAGATCCACGAACAGATCCTGGGCCGCCCGGTGATCGGCTGGCGACGACAGTTCGCGGATCCGCAGGGCGGCGGCCCGGGCCGCCCGGTCCGCTGCCCCGCGCGCCTCATCCGTGGCCGGCGCCGGCGATCCGCTCACACCGTCGCTCAACCCTGCTCGGTGGGGTCCTTCTTGGGTGGCCGGGGTCGGGTGCCGGCCTTGGCCGGCTTGGTGGCGGGTCCACCCGACGCGGCGCCGGGCTTCGGCTGACCGGCGGCTGGGCCCGGATCGGGCGAATTCCCGCTTGTCGAGGCATCCGAGGCGGGCTCGGTGGTCAGGTCGACGACCGTCTCCTCGTTCCTGGTGACCGGCTCGCCGGCCGGCGCCGGCGGCTTGGGTGCCGCGGGAGGCGGCGGGCTATATACCGGCGGCGGGCCGATCGGCGCGGTCAGCCGCCGGGACAGCACCCCGGCGATGGCGCCGACGGCAGCGCCCAAGCCCAGCGCGGCGATCAGCGAGGACCAGCGGCGCGGCGGCTTTTCCCCACGCAGGGCGGCGGCGGCGTTCTTGGCCCGCCGGCGGGCCTCCTTGCGGGTGGGTGCGGTGCTCTTCGCGGTGTCCTCCGCCCGCTGCTTCGCCGCCTCGAGTGCAGAGGCGGCTACCGCACCGACGGTGGGTGCGATGGCACCCCAGGCCGCCTCCATCCGGGGCTGGACGACACCGCGCACCTGGTCGACGCGGGGGGCCAGCGCCTCACGGGCGGCCTCCACC
>JALZAK010000055.1 GCA_030948385.1 Actinomycetota bacterium | reverse complement strand
CTGGTACAACTTCTTCCTGGGGGCTACGGCCAAGCCGATGCTGATCACCGAGTACGGCCAGTACGCGGTGGCACCGGGTGGGACCGCTGACCCGGCCATGCAGGCCAAGCGGGCTCAGGTCATCGCGGCCGACGCCGCCTGGATCAAGGCGCAGGGCAAGATCAAGATGTGGTTGTACTGGGACGGCACCGGTGCGCAGGGCGACTGGAGCCTGACCGACGCCGCGTCGCGTCAAGCCTGGAAGAACGTCGCAGTGACGGGGCGTACGAGCTAGTCCCGGCAGGCGCGATCAGGAGGGTCGGTCGGGATCTCCCGACCGGCCCTCCTCGGCGCCCGCCGCTGCGACTGCGGCCGGCGGGCGCGTGGACTTGCGCTCGGCCCGGCCCAGCGCCGGCATCCCGTGCCGGCGGCGGGCCAGCATCCACAAGGGCGGCCCGACCAGCATCACGGCGACCAGGATCGCAACCGTCGCCACGTTCCCCACGCCGAGCAGCTTCAGTCCGGAGGCAAGCAGGACCAGGGCGAGTGCCCGGCGGACCAGGCCACCGGAGGCCCGGGACGACAGGGTGGCGCCGATCAGCACGCCCGGGATGGCGCCGATCAGCAGCGAGACCGTCAGGCCCAGCTTGAAGTCGCCGAACAGGATGTGGCCCAGGGCGGCCGAGCAGACCAGGGGCACGGCCTGCAGCAAGTCCGTGCCGACCAGCTGAGAGGCCTGCAGCCGGGGGTACAGCAGGATGAGCGCGATGATGATCAGCGAGCCCGAGCCGACCGACGTCATGCCGACGACGAGGCCGCCGACCGCTCCGATGAGTACCGTCGGCAGTGGCCGCACCAGCAGCGTGTCGGGGGGCGTGTCCCGCGGCTGCGCGGCCGCGCGCGCGGCCCGCCGGCGCGCCCGGGCCAGCAGCCCCAGATAGGCCTTGACGATCAACGAGACGGCGGCGATGACCAGCACGACGCCCAGGGAAGTCTTAACAACTGACTGAAGCCGTTCGCCGTGACCGAGCGCCCGGGTCACCAGCACGCCGCAGAACGCACTGGGGATCGACCCCAGGCACAGCCACTTGACCAGTCCCAAGTGGACGGTGCCGCGACGCAGGTGCACGGCGCTGCCGAACGGCTTCATGATCGCCGAAGCCACCAGGTCGCTCGAGACGGCCGCCAGTGGCTGGATGCCGAAGAACAGCACCAGCACCGGGGTCATCAGGGCGCCGCCGCCCATCCCGGTGAGTCCGACCACCGCGCCGATGAAGAAGCTGACGATGGTCAGTTGGATGTTCATGCGGGCCCTCCGACCCAACCTCGACGATGCATCAGTTCCAGGACGTCGGCGACGCACTCGGTGATCGGCCGACCGGACGTATCGATGACCAGGTCCGCGTCGGCCGGCTCCTCGTACGGGTCGTCGACTCCGGTGAAGCCGGAAATCTGTCCGGCCCGGGCCCGCGCGTACAACCCCTTGCGGTCGCGCCGCTCGCACTCTTCCAGCGGGGTGGATACCCAGACCAGCAGGAAATCTCCGACAGCCTCCGCCAACGCGCGCACGTCGGCCCGGGTGTCGGCGTAGGGGGCGATGGGCGCGCAGATCGCGACCCCGCCGTGGCGGGCGGCCTCGGCGGCAACGTAGCCGATCCGGCGGACGTTGAGCTCTCGGTCCGCGCGGCTGAAGCCGAGGCCGGCGGAGAGCATCTGGCGGACGACGTCACCGTCAAGCAAGGTCACGCTCCGGTCGCTGCCCTCGAGCAGGGTGTCGTGCAGGCCGCGGGCCAGCGTGGACTTGCCCGAGCCGGACAGGCCGGTGAAGAGCACGACGACCCCGCGCTGGCTACGTGGCCGGCGGGCCCGGCGCAACTCGCGTTCCACCCCGGCCGGGGTGAACCCCGGTGGCAGCGGTGCCCCGCGGTCCAACAGGTCGGCCAGCTCGGCGGAGCTCAGGGCCGGGTCGTCGGGTGGATCGGCCGGCGGAGCGACCAGGGGAAGAGGCGCGTCCACAATCGGATCTGTTCCGTAGAGGTGGGTCCCGCCGAACGCGGCCGCCACATGCGCGGCCAGCCGGCGACCGGGGCCGGTAGCGGTCGCCGCAACCTCGGCCGCGGGCAGCGGTACGGCGACGATCACGGCGCCGGCAAGCTCCGCGGCGGCGGCCATTACGGCACGGATCAGCGGTTCGCTGCCCGCGGTGCCGGTGGCGACCACCAGCAGGATGCGCGCATCGAGTAGGTCTGCGGTGGCGCGGATGCCGGCGATGTCCCGCCAGTGCAGCGGCTCCGTGGCCACGACCGCGAGCGCCGGCGAGCTGCCCAGCTGCCCCCGGACCTCTGCGGCGGGCAGGTGCAAACGGCGGAAGCTGCCGTACTCGGCTGTGCCCAGTGGGGTCACCGGCCCGGCGACGAAGTGGCGGCCGGCGCCGGCCGGCCAGGACTCGGTCACCTGCACCACCGCCAACGGCGCACCCTCTGCGTCGGTGAGGGTCAGCGGGCCGGCGCCGGCGAGCCGGTCGGGAACCGCCAGCGTCACCGGTACCGGCCACGGCCTGCCGCCGGCCAGCCGGCCGGTCCGGCGGACGGACTCGGTGTCCGCCCGACCCATAAAGCCGGCAAGCGGCTGGTAACCGCCGCGGAGGAGCAGATCGAGGTCGGCCAACTCGCGCGCCCCGGGAGTCCAGCTGCGCGATCCGGCCGAGACCGTGGGAGGGGTTGTCGCTGTCTTCACCCCCGCATCACCCCCGCACTCGCCCACGCGCCAGGTCGGGCGCGGGCGTCAGTGTGGCATCTCGAAGGCGTGACGACGCGGGCCTTCGGGCAACAGGTGGCTCAGCCGGTGTTGCGCAGGCCGGCGGCGATCCCATTGACCGTGAGCAGGATCGCCCGGCCCAGGAGCGGGTCCTTGTCGCCGGCGCGCTGCCGGGCCAGCAGCGCGATCTGCAGCTGGCTGATCGGACCGAGGTAGGTGTCGCGCACGGCGAAGGTCCGCTGCAGGACCGGGAGGTCGTCGAGCAGCCGGCGCTCGCCGGTGATCCGCAGCACCTCCTCCATCGACCGGCCGTGCTCGGCCCGGATGGCGTCCAGGATGGGGTGCAGCGCCGGCGGCACCAGCGCCTCCACGTACTGCCCGGCAACCGTGAGGTCGGTCTTGGCAAGCGTCATCTCGACGTTGGAGACAAAGGTCCGGAAGAAGTGCCAGTGCTCGTACATCTCCGCCAGCACGCCGCCCATCCCCGCCTCCCGTGCCGCGGCGAGCCCGGAGCCCACTCCGTACCAGCCCGGGACGATCTGCCGGGTCTGAGTCCAGCCGAACACCCACGGGATGGCCCGCAGCCCGGACAGACCGGATCCGGAGTCCGGTCGATGGGCCGGTCGGGATCCGATGTTGAGGGCGGCCAGCTGCTCGACGGGGGTGCAGGCCCAGAAGTACGGAGCCAGGTCGGGGTTGTCTATCAGCTCCCGATAAGCGGTGTGCGCCGCGTCGGACACGACCTGCATGCCGGCGTCCCAGCCGGCGATCTGCTCGAGCGGCTGCCGGGGCGTGGTGTGCAGCAGGGTGGCCTCGAGCACGGCGGCGAGGGTGAGCTCGAGGTTCTCCCGGGCCAGAGCCGGCAGGGCGTACTTGTCCGAGATGACCTCACCCTGCTCGGTCAGCTTGATCTCGCCGTCGAGGGTGCCGTACGGCTGGGCCAGGATCGCGTCATGGGTCGGGCCGCCGCCCCGGCCAACGGTGCCGCCGCGCCCGTGGAACAGTCGCAGGCCGACGCCGTGCCCGGCGGCCACGTCGCGGAGCGCGCGCTGCGCCTTGTGGATCTCCCAGAGAGAGGTCGTGATGCCGGCGTCCTTGTTGGAGTCGGAGTAGCCCAGCATCACTTCCTGCACATCACCGCGGGCGGCGACGACCCGCCGGTAGGGCGCAACGCTGAGCAAATCGTCGAGCAACCGGCCGGCTTCGCGCAGCTGGTCGACCGTCTCGAGGAGCGGGACAAAGCTGATGCGTGATCGTCGGTTGTGGACGTCTACTAGTCCGGCCTCGCGCGCCAGGACCACCGCCGCCAGCACGTCGTCAACACCGCGTGTCATCGACACGATGTAGCTGTCTATGACACCGGATCCGAAGCGGTCGAGGGCCTCGCGGATGGTGACGAACACCTGCCGTGTGCTGGCACCGCTGCCGGCCAGCTCCGTCCCGGCGCCGGCGAGCGGGCGCCGGCCGGTCAACTCCTCGGCCAGCAGCTTGGTGCGCGACGAACGATCGAGGTCGGCGTAGGGCCGATCCAGCTCGGCAAGGGAGTCGTAGAGCTGGCCGAGCGCCTCGTGATGGGCGTCGGCGTGTTCCCGGATGTCCATCGTGGCCAGTTGCAAGCCGAACGCCCCGACGGCTCTGGTGAGGCGGGTCAGTGTCACTTCGGCGATGAGCGAGCCGCGATGCTGGCCCAGCGAGGCGGTCATCACGTCGAGGTCGGTGAGCAGTTGGGCGGTGCCCAGGTAGTCCCGGCCGGGCTCATGGGCAGCCCCCCGGGCCAGCCTCGCGCGCGTATTGAGGAGCTTGGCGCGGACGCAGCTCGTCTTGAGCCGGTAGGGCTCCTCGGCGCCCATCCGCCGCACCCGTGAGTCCACCTCCGGCAGTCGATCGAGGTCGAGTCGAAGGCTGTCGGCCAGCTCGTCCGATACGCCGGCGATTCGACTCGACATCGACAGGTCCTGCGCCAGTTGCTCGCAGCCGGTCAGCAACCCGCGGATGGCGTGCTCATGCTGGAGCAGCAGGACCTGCATGGTGGCCTGCGGGGTGACGTGGGGATTGCCGTCCCGGTCGCCGCCTATCCAGGTGCCGAAGGACAGCGGCCGGGACTCCCCGGGCAGCACCACCCCGACCCGGGCCAGCTCCGCGGCCAGCCCGTCGAGCACGTCGGGCACCGGGCCGGCGAACAGCTCGTCGAGGTAGTAGACCGCGTTGCGCGCTTCGTCGGCCGGCTCGGGCCGTTCGAGGCGCAGCTCATCGGTCTGCCAGAGCTGGTCCACGACCGCGGCCAGGCGGCGATCGGCCCGACCCGGCTCCGGGTCGTCGAGCAGGTCGGCGACCAGCCGGAGCTTGGACAGGGTGGAGCGCCGCGAGGCCTCCGTGGGATGTGCGGTGAAGACCGGACGTACCGCGAGCCGGGCGGCGCCGGCGGCGACCTCCGCCGGCGGCACTCCCCGGTCCAGCACGCGGTTCATGGCCTGCTGCAACCAACCGCCGTGCTCGCGGCGCCGGCCGGCCAGCTCGCGGGCCCGGTGCGTCTGCTCGGTGGTGTTGGCCAGGTGGAAGTACGCGGAGAAAGCGCGGACCAGGCGCACCGCCGTGGGCAGGTCCACCTCGCGCAGCAGCGCGGCGGCCTGGTCCGGGTCGTCGCGGGTGAGCCGGCGGACCCGCTCCACCAGGTCGAGGAGAACTTGTCCCTCCTGGCGGACCAGCGAGGCGCCCAAGGCGTCACCCACCCGCCGGATGTCGGCGCGAAGGGCCTGGTCGCCGTCGGTGCCGGCGCTCACGTCCGGTGCACCCGGCGGACAGCCTCGATCGTGTCGGCGTCGGCAGCTCCCTTGTCCGGCCGGTGATGCAAGATTCGGGCGAATCGCAGCGCGACCCCGCCGGGGTAGCGGGTGCTGGTCTGCACGCCGTCGAAGGCCACTTCGACCACCAGCTCCGGCCGTACGAAGACCTGCCAGTCGTTGCGATCGACCTCCAACTCGAGCAGCCGCCGGGTCTGCCAGTCGAGCATCGCGTCGGTCAACCCCTTGAAGGTCTTGCCCAGCATCACGAACCCACCGTCGGCGTCTCGGGCAGCCAGGTGCAGGTTGGACAGCCAGCCGCGGCGCCGGCCGTGACCCCACTCGGCGGCCAGCACGACGAGGTCCAAAGTGTGCCGCGGCTTGACCTTGAGCCAGCCGGATCCCCGGCGGCCGGCCTGATAGGGCATCGCGAGTGACTTGACCACCACGCCCTCGTGGCCGGCGGCGAGCGCCCGGTCGAAGAAGGCGGTGGCGTGCGCTGGGTCGGCGGTGACAGTGCGGGGTACCAGAAGCTCCGATGGCGCTGTGGCGGCCAGGGCTAGGTAGCGGTCGGCACCCGGGCTGTCGAGGAGATCTTGTCCGTCCACATGCAACAGGTCGAACAGGTAGGTGGTGAGCGGCAGGTTGGTGCGCATGGCCGCTACATCGCTGCGGCTACCGATCCGGCTGGCGGTCCGCTGAAACGGCTCCGGCCGGCCGTTGGGGTGTAGCGCGATCGCCTCGCCGTCGAGCACCACTGCGGTGACCGGCAGGCGCAGGGCCGCCTCGACTACCTCCGGTACCCGGCCGGTGATGTCATCGAGGCTGCGGGTGAACACCCGGACGTCCTCGCCGGCGCGGTGGACCTGAACACGCACGCCGTCGAGCTTGCACTCCACCGCAGCTTCGCCAGTTTGCGCCAGCGCAGATGCGACGTCGTCGGCGGTGGAGGCGAGCATGGGCTGGATCGCCGTGCCGACGCGTAGTCGCACGGTCCGCAGGCCGGCCACACCGCCTTGCCGCGCCAGCCGGGCGACCATACCCAGGTCGGCGCACAGCATGAGGGCCCGCCGTACGTCGGCAACCGGGACATCGGCGGACTGGGCCACTGCGTCGGTTACCACCGCTTCCAGGGCACCCTGCCGCAGATCGCCGGTAAGAAGGCCACGCAAGAAGTGCTGCTCGTCCGCGGTGGCCCCCGCGGCGAGCCGCGCGAGCAGTTCACGACGCTGGGCCTGCGATCCGGCGCCGGCCAGGGCCGCTAGCGCTTCCAGCGCTCGGTCGACATCGAGGATCTCGAGCCGCGGCTCGGTGGCCGGCGCGGGCAGGTCCCGCAGGGCCGCCCAGCCGACCCCGAGCGGGCGCTGGCGCGCCTCGCCGGACAGGTACGCAGCGCCGGCCGCCATCTCGTCCGGATGCATGGCCCGTAGGGCACCGGCCAGGGCAGCGGTCTTGGCCCGGCGCGAGGCCGTGGCCCGCGCCGCCGCGGAGGCCGCCACCAAATCTGCGAAGAGCACGCATCCATCCTGCCCGCCCGGCCGCGGTGGTCGGCGCCGCGCCGGCGCCCGGCCCCGTCGCTGCGCCGCCCACGCGCGTTTTCTGTGCGTAATCGTCGAGCGGGAAAGGCAACCCGTACGGCTGCGCTCAGGACGCCGCCGAGGCGACGCCGAGGCGGATTGCCTGGCGGCGGAGCACGGCTTCGATCGTGTCCAGCACCCAGTCGAGCCGGTGCTCGACGTCGCGACCGGGGAACCGAAGCACGACGAAGTCCGGAACGACCAGATCGTTCGGCACGTCGTGATCACGCTGAAAGGTGCCCTCCGAGTGGTAGCGCCAGCTACGCGCCGCGCGAGGGTCTTGGCGTGTCTGCACAGGCAATGGTGGGCAGTGTGGGTCGGCGCCGGCCCGTAGGCTGGGTGCAACCCCCCGGCGACCGGCCGTGCGGGGTCGTTCGCGCTGCCCGCCTGGAGGTTTTCGTGTCGTTGGCCGGCCTGCTCGACGCCGTCCTCGCCGACGCCGCGATTGCCCAGGCGGTGTCGGCAGCCGGTTCGCCACAGCTGCAGCTCGCGGCGCCGCCGGCGATCACCCCCTTCGCGGTCGCGGCGCTGGCCGCCGGTGCCGATCGCGGTGGTGCCGGCCGGACGGTGCTGGCCGTCACCGCCACAACGCGGCAGGCCGACGACCTGGCTGCAGCGCTGGGCAGCCTGCTCCCGCCCGAGTCCGTGGTCACCTACCCGTCATGGGAAACGCTGCCGCATGAGCGGCTGTCGCCGCGCGCGGACACGGTCGGCCGGCGGCTGGCCGTGCTGCGCCGGCTCGCGCATCCGACGAACGCCGGCCCCGCCACCGGAGCGCTGTCGGTGGTGGTGGCGCCGGTCCGCTCGGTGCTGCAGCCGCAGGTGGCCGGACTGGGTGACCTGGAGCCGCTCGTCGTCCACACCGGAGACACCCGCGACCTCGACGATCTGGTCAGTGCCCTGGTCGACATCGCATACAGCCGGGTCGAGCTGGTGGAGAAGCGCGGGGAGTTCGCCGTGCGCGGCGGGATCCTCGACGTCTTCCCGCCGACCGAGGAGCACCCGCTGAGATTGGAGTTCTGGGGCGACACCGTCGAGGACATCCGCTACTTCACCGTTGCCGACCAGCGCTCGCTGGCCGGCGCCGAGCACGGGCTGTGGGCACCACCGTGCCGGGAGCTGTTGCTGACGCCTGAGGTACGCGAACGCGCCAAACGGCTGGCCCACGAGCACCCCGAGCTGGCCGAGATGGCCGACCGAATCGCCGACGGGACCCCGGTCGAGGGCATGGAGGCGCTGACCCCCGTTCTTGTCGACGAGCTGCGGCTGGTGTTGCACGAGATGCCCGCCGGCACACACGTGCTGATCTGCGACCCCGAGCGGGTCCGTAGCCGCGCCGAGGAACTGGTGCGGACCAGCCAGGAGTTCCTGGATGCGTCGTGGACCGCCGCGGCGAGCGGGGCGGCGGCGCCGGTCGACCTCGGCTCGGCGGCCTATCACGACCTGGCCGACGTACGTGATACCGCTGCGGGGCTGGGGCTGCCGTGGTGGACGGTGTCGCCGTTCAGCGTGGACGACGAGTTGATCACGGGCTCGGCGCAGGTGGCGGTCCGGCCGGCGCCGGCCTACCGCGGCGAGACCCAGCGGGCCGTCGACGACCTGCGTCGGTGGACGCGCGACGGCTGGCGGGTGGCGCTGGTGTTCGAGGGGCACGGTCCCGCCCAGCGCGCAGTGGAGGTGCTGGCGGAGGCTGAGGTGCCGGCGCGGCTCGACCCGGCCATCGCCGTTGTCCCTATGCCCGGGGTCGTGCACGTCTCCACCGGTCGGCTCGACCACGGATTCGTTGCCGAGTCGCTGCGGCTGGTGGTCCTGTCGGAGGCCGATCTGACCGGCCAAAAAGGACAGTCTACAAAGGACATGCTGCGGCTGCCCTCGCGCCGGCGCAACGCCGTCGACCCCCTTCAGCTGCAGCCCGGAGACATCGTCGTGCACGAGCACCACGGTGTTGGCCGCTACGTGCAGATGGTGCGGCGCACCGTCAACGGCGGCGAGCGGGAGTACCTCATCATCGAGTACGCCGCCTCCAAGCGTGGCCAGCCGGCCGACCGGTTGTTCGTCCCCACCGACGCCCTCGAACACCTCACCCGCTACGTCGGCGGCGAGGCGCCGACGCTGGACAAGCTCGGCGGCGGCGACTGGGCCCGCCGCAAGGGCCGGGCTCGCCGGGCCGTCCGGGAGATCGCCGCGGAGCTGATCCGGCTGTACTCGGCCCGGATGGCCAGCCCCGGCTACGCGTTCGGTCCGGACACCCCGTGGCAGCGGGAGCTCGAGGACGCATTTCCCTACGTCGAAACGCCCGATCAGGCCAGCGCCATCGACGAGGTCAAGGCCGACATGGAGAAGCCGGTACCGATGGACCGGGTCATCTGCGGGGACGTCGGATACGGCAAGACCGAAATCGCGGTCCGGGCGGCCTTCAAGGCGGTCCAGGACGGTAAGCAGGTGGCTGTGCTGGTGCCCACCACTTTGCTGGCGCAGCAGCACCTGGGGACCTTCTGCGAGCGGATGGCGCAGTTCCCGGTCAACGTCAAGGTGGTCAGCCGCTTCAATACCCCGCGCGAGCAGGCGGATGTGCTTGCCGGTGTCGCCGGCGGATCGGTCGACATCGTCATCGGCACCCACCGCCTGCTGCAGCCGACCACCCGCTTCCACGATCTGGGACTCGTCGTCGTGGACGAGGAGCAGCGCTTCGGCGTCGAGCACAAGGAGTACCTCAAGTCGTTGCGCACCGCCGTCGACGTGCTGTCGATGTCGGCGACGCCGATCCCGCGGACGCTGGAGATGTCACTGACCGGCATCCGCGAGATGTCGACGATTCTCACCCCGCCCGAGGAGCGGCATCCGGTCCTGACCTACGTCGGCGCGTACGACGAGCGGCAGATCGCCGCCGCGATTCGGCGGGAGTTGCTGCGCGAGGGTCAGGTCTTCTACGTACACAACCGGGTCGAGTCGATCGACCGGGCCGCCCGGCGGGTCCGGGCCCTGATCCCTGAGGCGCGGGTCGCGGTCGGGCACGGCCAGATGGCAGAGCATGAGCTCGAGCGGGTGATGATCGGGTTCTGGGAGCGCGAGTTCGACGTGCTCGTGTCGACGACGATCGTCGAGTCCGGTTTGGACATTCCCAACGCGAACACGCTCGTCGTCGACCGGGCGGACGCCTTCGGGTTGTCCCAGCTGCACCAGATCCGCGGCCGGGTCGGCCGGGGCCGGGAGCGCGCGTACGCGTACTTCCTCTACCCACCCGAGCGGCCGCTGACCGAGACGGCGCACGACCGGCTGGTCACCATCGCGCAGAACACCGACCTCGGCGCCGGCATGGCGGTGGCGATGAAGGATCTGGAGATCCGCGGCGCCGGCAACCTGCTCGGCGGCGAGCAGTCCGGGCACATCGCCGGCGTCGGGTTCGACTTGTACGTGCGACTGGTCGGGGAGGCGGTCGCCGACTTCAAGGGTGAACGCCCGGCCGACGAGGTGCTCGACGTCAAGGTCGACCTGCCGGTGGACGCCAACCTGCCGCACGGGTACGTGCCCGCGGAGCGACTCCGGCTGGAGCTGTACCGCAAGCTGGCCGCGGTGGACTCTGCGGCCGACCTGACCGCGGTGCGAGATGAGATCTCCGACCGGTACGGCCCGCCACCGGAGCCGGTGCGCAACCTCGTCGCGGTCGCTGCGTTCCGGCTCTACGCGCGCCGGCACGGCATCACCGAGGTCTCGTTGCAGGGCAGCGCGGTGCGCATCACTCCGGTCGAGCTGGCCGAGTCGGCTGTGCTGCGCCTGCAGCGGCTGTATCCGGGCGCCGTCTTCAAGCCGATCGCCCGCACGGTGTCCGTGCCGCGACCGAAGACCGCCCCGACCGGTGGGACGCCGCTGCGCGACACCGAGCTGCTGGATTGGTGCCGTAACCTGCTCGACGTGGTCCTCGGGCCGGCCGGCGCGCCGGCCGTGAGAGGCTAGAACGCCCACCACGACCCGAAAGGGATCCGGCCACCCGTGACCCGTTGCCCCGTTGTGCGTGCCGGCTGGCTCCGCGCCGCGGCCGTCGCCGTGGTTGCTGCGATCGCACTGAGCGGGTGCCAGAGCCGGGCCGGCATCGCCGCGGTCGTCGGCAACACCGCGATCAGTGATAGCCAGCTGCAGCGGGTGGTCGCCGAGGGGGTGCACGATCCGGCCGTACGCAAGACACTCGGCCCGGCCGCCGCTGGCTATAGCCAGCTGATCCTGGGCCGGCTGGTCAAGCACACCCTGATCGCCGGCGCAGCCCGCAAGTTGGGCGTGAAGGTTAGCGACGGCCAGGTGGACCAGGCCGTCACCAGCGAGTCCCAGCGACTCGGCGGTAGGGCGAAGTTGGTCCAGGCGCTGGCCGGCAAGCCCTTCCAGTTGCCGGCCGGCCAGGTGAAGCCGTTTCTTCGGGACATCCTCCTGCTGGATCAGATCGGGCAGCGGCTGATCAGCGGGGTGACCTTCTCCGACGCCGACCTGAAGAAGTTCTATGACACGCACGGCGGCCCGCAGAGCGGTCAGACGTTCGAGCAGCTCAAGGCCCAGGCCGCTGTTGCGGCCCGCCAGGAGCTGGCCAACTCCAAGGCACAGGCGTACGTATTGCGCTACCTGCACAGCCTCCGGGTCCGGGTGAACCCGCGTTACGGGCGGCTCGTTCCGTCGCGTCTGTTCGACCAGCAAGAGGCTCCGGTGATCGTGACGGCGCCCGACGATCTGGTCCGCGAGCGCTCCCTCCCGGCCCCGCGCGTGTCGTGACGGACCGGCTGCTGCTGCTGGCCAGCTCGCCGCGGCTGCCGGCGGGATTGCTCTCCGCGCCGGGCTGGGCCGCGCTGCGGTCGGGCCCGGTGTACGCCGGCACGGAATCGGCGCAGGTCGCCGCCGTGCGCGACGCCGGCGTCGACGTGCAGC
>JALZAK010000041.1 GCA_030948385.1 Actinomycetota bacterium | reverse complement strand
GCGTCCACGACGCCGCGACGGCGGAGACCGGGCCCACCGCCGCGGGAGCTGCGGCCGCTGCAGCAACTCGGCTGGAAATCTGGCCTGCCGCCAGGACGGCCACGACGCCAACGGCCGCACGCACTGTCTGCCGCATTCCGCACTCCCTCGGCCGACCCCTCGCGTGCTCAAAGTGGCAGAGGGCGGAGGGAGCCGTCCAGGAAACCCAACAGGGTGGCGCCTGTGGCTACATTCTGTGACTGGCGTCCGACCCTCAGTCGAATAGTCCGTAGGGATCATCCAGATAGTCAATCCGCGCCGTACAGTCCGGTCACTTGCCTCGAACACGCGGCAACAGGGGAGTGGGAGTCGCTCCTGCCGGGCCCGGCAGGAGCGAACAGTGCCAACGGCAGTGACCCGCCAGGTTTCGCACGGCTACGCAACGTACTGGTCCATCCGGGGACGGACGTGAGGACAGGGCTCCACCCGGGCGGAGGCGGGGCACCGAAGAAGGAGAGGAAGGCGTCGATGCACTACACCGGCGGTCTCGTTTCCCTCGCCAGCTTCGCGGCGGCCGCCCCGCTCCCGCACCAAGGCACCCTCTGGCTGGCCGCCCGCGTGTTGCTGGACGGCGCCGGCGCGCTCTTTGCGTTGTACGTGCTTGTCGCGATGATGCTCGCCCTGGCCGGGATGTTGCTGCGCGCCGGCGATCGGAGATCGGCCCGCAGGGATCGTCCGGCGATAGCCGAGTGACGCCGCGGGGCGGTGCCCTGGCGCTGTGCGTGCTCAGTACAGCCGCCGGTCTGAATTTTTCAGCCGCAACGGCCGCGAGCGCGGTGTCCACACCACCGCTGCGGGTCTCCCAGGCGCAGGTCCTACCGGCCGCCACCGGGCGGCGACCCCAGATCCGCATGATCCTGACGCCGCCAACCGGCCGCGCGCTTGCGCCGGGGTCGGTGATGATCGCGGTCGCCGGCCGGCGCACGCCGATCCTCCCCCAGGTCCACCCCGTCGCCCCGAGCGATGTGCGCATCGTCCTCGGCCCGGATCCGGCGCTGACCGACGGCATGCTGATCCAGCGCAGCGCCCTCGTTCAGTTTCTGCTCGGACTTCCGGACGGAGTCCAAACCTCCATCGGCGCGCCGGCCGGGTCCGGGCCGCGCCCCTTCACCACGGACGTCACCAGCTCGATCGCCCAGCTCGCCCGGGCCAGTCGCCGACAGCCGGCGCAGTCCTCGGCCCGCCGGCTGCTGGCCGCCCTGTCGGCTCTCCCGCCGGCCGGCCCGGCGCGTCGGGCGGTCATCCTCGTCACCAGCACCGCCGACCACACCGATGCACCAGCGCTGAACTACCTGCGCCGCCGGCTCGCCGCCGGCGCAGTGGCGCTGTACGTCGTCGACCTGTCCACGACGGAGCGCGGGAACGCGCTCGACACCCTTGCCGGCCCGAGCGGCGGATTCGCGGCTCGGCTCGCGGCTGGCGGCGCCGGGGGCACCTTCACCCGCGCACTTCGCCAGGTCACGGTAGAGCTATCACGCCAAGTCGAGATCGAATTCCCTTACCCGGCCGGCGATCCCGGCCGAGTGACCGTCAGCGCACCCGCAACTGGGACCGCGCCGGCTGTCGTGGCGCTGCCAGCCCGTGGGACGTCGATCGGACCGCCGCCGGTCAGTCTGAGGACGCCGGCGCCGCCACCCGCGGGTCGGCGCTGGGACCTGTTGCTGATCGGATTCGCCGGGCTGCTGGTCCTACTCAGCCTGAGCTACGGAACGGCGATGTACCTTGCCTCATCCCGCGAGCCGTGGCGGCCCTTGATGCCCAGCCGCACGGCCATGCGACTCGCCCACTGGTTGCGGCAGACCCGGCCACCGCGCGGTGCGGACAGCGAGGGATCCGGGCTGTCCTTCGTCTTCCTGCTGCCCTGCCTGAATGAGGCGACGGTCATCCGGGCGAGCGTGCAGAGACTGCTCGAGATGCCGGTGCACGAGTTTGTCGTCATGGTTATCGACGACGGCTCCGACGACGCCACCGCCGCGGAAGTCAGCGCGGTGGACGACGAGCGGGTCTGGCTGTTGCGGCGCTCGCTGCCGGAGGCCCGCCAGGGCAAGGGCGAGGCGCTGAACGCGGCTGTAGCACACCTCGTTGCCGGCGCCGGCCTCGCGGGGATGGATCCCAGCCGCGTGATCGTCGCAGTCATCGATGCCGACGGCCGGCTCGAGCCGGGAGCGGTCACCGAAGTGACCCCCTACTTCAACGATCCGTCGGTGGGCGGCGTCCAGATCGGTGTGCGCATCAACAACCGCCACGTCAACCGGCTGGCCCGGATGCAGGATATGGAGTTCGTGATCTACACCGAGATCTTCCAGCGCGGCCGCACACATCTAGGGAGCGTCGGCCTCGGCGGAAACGGTCAATTCATGCGCCTGTCGGCGCTGTTGTCCCTGGGCGCCGCCCCGTGGAGTCGCAGTCTGACTGAGGACCTCGACCTCGGGATCCGACTGGTCAGCTCGGGCTGGCGCAACGAGTACTGCCCGACCGCTGCGGTTCACCAGCAGGGCGTGACCGAACTTCCTCGCCTGGTACGCCAGCGCTCGCGCTGGTTCCAGGGACATTTGCAATCCTGGCGCCTGCTGCCGGTCGTCCTGCGCGGAGCTCCTCGACGCGCGCGCGCGGACCTCATCTACCACCTGACCAGCCCGGTGCTGCTGTTGATCACGACGCTGCTGAGCCTGGCGTTCCTGTTGTCATTGTTCGGAATGCTCGCCTCGGCGGTGAGCCTCCACAACCCGTTCAGTTGGTGGATCCTGCCGATGTACGCGTTGTCCTTCGGGCCGGCCATCATGTACGCCCGGGTGTACTGGCGCCGGGAACGCGAGCACGGCCTGTCGTTGTGGCGCGCTATCGGCTTGGCCCACCTTTATGTCCTCTACGGAATGATGTGGTACTTCGCGGGCTGGTGGGCCGTCGGTCGTACGGTGCGTGGGCGGACCAGTTGGGCAAAGACGGATCGCACCGCAGAGGAGCCCGCCGCAGAGGAGCCAGCCGCGCTTGTTCCGGCTGAAGCCGCCTTCGCCGAGAGCGCGGCGTCGTGAGCAGCGGGTCGCCGCGCCGGCGACGTCCCCGGCTGATTTCGGTGTTGGGCTTCGCGGTCGCCGTCGTGCTGTGCACTGGCGCCTACGTGCTGGGACAGCGTTGGGCCCCGTGGCAGGACGGCAGTACACACGGACGCTGGCATGCCGTCTTTGACGGCCAGGGCGCGACCCTGGCGACCCGCTACGACGGCAAGCCTGCAGTGCTCCTGGCGCCGAAGCGGACAACCCGAGCTGCCGAGACCCACGCCGCCCTGGTGGTGACGACCGGGCGCTACTCGGACTTCGTCGCCCGCGTCAGGGTCCGGACGATCTCCCAACTGCGAGCGCCCGCAGCCAACCCCTGGGAGGTCGGTTGGGTGTTATGGGGGTACACCGCCCCCGGCCGCTTCTATGCACTGACGCTGAAGCCAAACGGCTGGGAACTGTCCAAACAGGACCCGAGCTACCCCGGCGGCCAACGCTTTCTGGCCAGCGGTCACAGCCCCGGTTTCACTGTCGGCGCCTGGCACACGATTGGTATCACCCAGACCGCTAACAACATCGTGGCCTCCGCCGACGGCCACGTCCTGGTCCGCTTTTCCGACCGCGAACGGCCGTACCTGCACGGGTCGCTGGGCCTGTACACCGAAGACGCCCGAGCGGAGTTCGTGCTTCACGACGTCTCCGCGCTCCCAGTTCCACCAACCGGTCTGCGCAGCTGATGACCAGCAACAGTGAGTCAGCGACGACCCCGACGGTGCCCCGCCGAGTCATGGTCGTATACGGAACTCGCCCCGAAGCGGTCAAGATGGCACCGGTCATCCAGGCGCTCGGAGCCTCACCGCTGTTTCATCCGATAGTTGCCGTGACCGGCCAGCACCGATCGATGCTGGACCAGGTCAACAACGTCTTCGGCATCCACCCCGACATCGACCTCGACATCCACCACGCCGGCCAGACCCTGACCGAGATCACCACCCGCACGCTGAACGGTCTGCGCGAGACACTCTCGCGCCTCACGCCCGACATGGTGGTCGTGCAAGGTGACACGACAACGACCTTCGCCGCAGCCCTGGCCGCCTTCTACGAGCAGATTCCGGTTGCGCACCTCGAAGCGGGTTTGCGCACCCAGGACCGCTACTCGCCGTACCCGGAGGAGATCAACCGCCGGCTCACCACGCAGCTGGCAAGCCTGCACCTGGCGCCCACGCCGGCCAGCCGGGCCAACCTGCTGGCCGAGAACGTGGCTCCGGCCAGCATTGTGGTCACCGGGAACACGGTGATCGACGCCCTGGTCTGGGCCGTGAGCCGGCAGTTGGACTACGGCGACCCTCGGCTCGACGCCCTAGATGACATCGCTGGGCCCGTCCTGCTCGTCACCGCACATCGCCGGGAGTCCTGGGGGGAGCCGCTGCGCGCGGTCGGGCGGGCTGTTGCGTACATCGCCCGCCGGCACCCGGATCTGACCGTCGTCTTCCCGGCCCACCTCAACCCCCTCGTCCGCGACGCCATCCTTCCCGAACTGGCGGACCTCCCCAACGTCCATGTCATCGAACCGTTGCCCTACGCCGGTTTCGTCCGCCTGATGGATCGAGCCACCGTCATCCTCACCGACAGCGGCGGTATACAGGAGGAGGGACCGAGCTTGGGCAAGCCGGTCCTGGTGATGCGAGACACCACAGAGCGCCCGGAAGCCGTCCTTGCGGGAACGGCCTTGCTGGTCGGTACCGATGAGGAAACTGTCGCCGGTGCGGTGACGGCCCTACTCACAGATCCAGCCGTCTACGCCGCGATGACGAGTGCGGTGAACCCGTACGGCGACGGTCTCGCTGCGCAACGCACGGTCGCCGCACTCGCCCACTACTTCCGCCTCGGCCCGCCAGCCGAGCAGTTTGTCGTCAACCTGTCCGAGCGTGACGCGCCGGAGCAACGCCGGGCCGCCGATCTTGCCTACCTGCTCGAACCGACCCCATAGGAGAACGCCGTGATACCCAAGTCTGGACTTCGAGCAGTTATCGCGCTCGCCGCCGCCTCGCTGACGGTTCCGCTTCTGGCATCGGTGCCAGCGGCGTCGGCCGCACGCGCCCCAGCCACCCGGCACGAGGCCTCGGCAACGCCGGCGGCACTCGGCGGACGGGCCGGCGATCTGCGCGGCTACGCCAAGGCGCAGCTAGCTGCCGAGGCGTCCCGCCGCACCGGAAGAGCCCGGCCGGCCGCCGGGCGGGTCGGGACGGCCGGCGCCACCCGGCTCTCCTCCGCGGCCACCACGCTTGCCGCCGGCCCGGCCACCACCCTCGTCCTGTACGACACGGCCGGTCAGTGGGGCTTCCTGGGTGAGCTCTACGCGATGACCAGCGCCAATCTCGCCGGGCACTTCGGTGCGGTCACCACCGAGCCGGTCTCGGCCTACACGAGCGGCCAGATGAACAACTACACCGCGACGATCTATCTCGGCTCCACCTACTACGACGCAACCACCGACGCGATCCCGGCAGCCCTTTACGCCGATGCCGCGACCACCAGCCAACCGCTGCTGTGGTTCGGCGACAATATCTGGAACTACGCCAACGCCATGGGTGTCGCGAACTTCGCCGCGCAGTACGGCTGGGACCCCACTACGTCCTACTTCGCCCCGGGCGGGTCGGTCGGCAACGTCACAACCGTGACGTACAAGGGTCGCGCGTTGACGCGAAAGTTCCCGGCGGGGCAGGACGGTGGCGTTCTGCACCCGAACATCCTCGGCGGGACCAACCCGCCGGTGACTACCCTGGCAGTCGCGTCGGACACCAGCACGTCACCGGCGACCACGTTCCCGTGGGCGATCCGCTCGAGCAACCTCACCTACGTGGGTGAGGTGCCGTACGCCTTCGTGTCCCTGACGGATCGGGTGATCGCGGTCGAGGACCTACTCTTTGACGCCCTGGCGCCGGCGACGGCGGAGCAGCATCGCGCGATGGTGCGTCTCGAGGACATCAGCCCCGCGGACAACCCGACCGACCTGATGAACGTGGCCAAGTACCTCTACAACAACCACGTGCCATTCGGCTTCGGCGTGATCCCGTACTACACCGACCCGCACGGCACCTACAACAACGGGGTTCCGCAGACCATCACGCTGGCGCAGGCGCCGGCAGTGGTCAAGGCACTGAAGTACATGGTCGCGCACGGTGGCACGATTATCGATCACGGCTATACCCACCAGCACGGCACGACGGCCGACCCGTACAACGGGACGACCGCCGACGACTTCGAGTTCTTCATGTCGCATATCGACCCCAACAACTCCGTCGTGCTGGACGGCATCGCGCCCGAGGACTCCGACAGCTGGGCCCAGGCACGAGTGACCAGCGCGCTGGCGCTGTTCAAGCAGGTGGGCCTCCCCCAGCCGGCGCTGTGGGAGACGCCACACTACGCGGCATCCGATACCGACTACCGGGTCGTTGCCCGCACGTTCACCGCGCGGTACGAGGCCTCGCTGTATTTCCCGGGAACGCTCAGCGGCGCCCCGGTGGACCACAGCCGCTGGATCGGACAGTTCTTCCCGTACGTGGTGCACGACGTCTACGGCACGACCGTGCTGCCGGAGAATGTGGGCAACTACGAGCCGGTCCCGCTCAACAACAACCCGGTGCGACTGCCGGCGGACATGATCAACACGGCCAAGCTGAATCTGGCGGTCCGGGACGGCTTCGCCAGCTTCTTCTACCACCCGTCGTATGGCGTCTCACCCTTGCGACAGACGGTAAACGGGATCCGGGCCGCCGGCTACACCTTCGTCAGCCCGGGCGGTGTGACCGGCTGAGTAGCTAGTTCGCGACCGTCGAGTGCAGTGCCGCCAGCGTGCCCCACAACGGTGTGCTGGTGGGCAGCGCCTCAGTGAGGTAGTACCACCAGTACCCGCCACCGCCGGCGTAGGAGTAGCCCAGGCCGGCGGTCTGGTACAGCCGGGCGACTGCCAACCGCCCGGTGGTGGTGGGAGCGCTTTGCGATCCCCACCACCAGGTGTGGCCGAGGTCGGCCGACCAGTAGCCGAGCTCGGTTACCAGCAGGCGTTGGGCCGGGAACGCAGCGTGCAGCGTTGTCATGACCCGGTCGAACGCGGCACCCATCGGGTGGTCCTCGGGGTAGAGCGAGAGACCGATGTCGTCGACAGCGGCTCGGGTGCTCGCGGCCAGGTTGGCGGCGGCCCAGGTGAACATCGAGTCGCTCGCGTTGTCCTCGCCCAGCTGCCAGTACAGCGTGAGCATCGTCCGCGCGGAGGTGTGTGCCTTCACGTACGTAGCCGCGTACGCCACCTTCGCCGCCACGCTGCCGCCCAGCCAATTGCCATTGACCTCGTTGCCGATCTCCCATTCGTCGACTGAAGGGAGGGCAGCGACGTAGGACTGCACCCGCGTCTGCCAAGCGGACAAGCTGACTGCGGCCATGTCCGAGGAATCCAGGATCTGGCCGAGGACGTGCAGGCCGGCCTGGTGGGCCCCGGTCACCTCGGCTGCGTAGTACCCGGCCGGCTCCGAACGATCGAACACGATCCGCACCCAGCCATCAACTGAGCTGCCCTGCACCAACTGCGAGACGGTGGCCAGCGCGGATGAGCCGCCGCTGATGTCGTCAAAGGTGACACCCCACTGAGCCGGTGGGAGCGACCCGCGATGACTCCTCGCGTACTGCGTGCCCGCCTCACTCAGCAGGAGCGTCTGCGCATGGACCGCCGCGTCGAGCGCCTGGGCACCCAAGGCTCCGCGCTGCGACTCTGCCGCTGCGACCTTCGCTGCCGCGAGCCGATCGTGGGCAGTTGCGGAGGCGGCGCTGAAGTCAGCCGAGGGTGTGTACCACGGGCGAGCGGCCACGGCCGCGTCCAGGTCACCCACCACCTGCCGGGCAGCGAAAAGGTTGAAGACGTACGTCCCGCCGGTCGCGGGGAGATCGATGATGAGATTGGAATACCCGTCCGATGTCGGCCAGGCCATCGCCAGCGAGGATCTGGTCGCCGGCAGCGCAATCACCGGGTCACCGGCTGCCCCCCCGCTGGAGGCCAGGGGCCACATCCGGACAACCTGCAACGTGACCGGGTCAACAAGCGTGTCGTTGTCGCCGGCGGCACCCTTGCCGTTCTCCTGCAACCGCCGGAAGGCGCTCCAGGGCAGCCGCTGGCCGGCGCTGTCGTAGGCGTGCAGGGTGAGCTGGTTTGTCGCGGCGTGGGCCACCCGAGGGCCGGTCAGGCCGTCGGCAATCGGTGCCGCAAGGCACGCAGCGAGCAAGGTCACGGTCACGGCGGCGAGCCGGCGTACGGCAGGACGGGGGGAGGCCACGGCAACTCTTCCGGATGGGGGAAACGTTGCCGTGGCATCGGCACCGCCGGCCGCCTGGTTGAGTCGCCGGTCGGTTTTGCCATCAACCGGGCCCTCGAGGGGCAGGGCGCCCGTTCGTTGCGATCGCGGGGCTGACGGGTCGGGGCGGTGGGCCTGGGAGGACTTGAACCTCCGGCCTCATCCTTATCAGGGATGCGCTCTAACCAGCTGAGCTACAGGCCCGGTGCGCTGGTCAGGGTAACCCACGCTTCCTGGCGGCGGGACGA
>JALZAK010000172.1 GCA_030948385.1 Actinomycetota bacterium | reverse complement strand
GGCTATGTGGACCGGCTGATCCCGGCGGCGCCGGCCGTGGCAATGCAACCCGCCGGCGCGGTGACACTGGTGCACTTCCCGACCCTGTTCCAGGCCGGCCAACCCTCGGAGGCCGGCAACCAGCCGGCCGGCAAGGTGTTCTTCGCGCACGCCGGCGCCCCCATCGCCATCGACGTAAGAGTGCAGCCACAGCAATGGGTGTGGAGCTTCGACGCCGGCGCCGGCACGCTGACCCAAAGCTTCTGCTGCCGGCGCTACGACCCGGCCCACGACCCCAAGGTCGAGCCTGGCTACTACGCCGCCCACAGCTTCGACACCCTCGGCGCGCACACAGCCACGGTCACCGTCACCTGGACGGCAACCATGACGATAAGAGGGCTCGGCACCATGCCGGTCCAAGGCACCTTCACCAGAAGCTCCAGCCCGTACACCTTCCAGGTCAAGGAGGCCCGCGCCCGGCTCGAGTCCAACAGCTAGTCCGGCGCGTCGCAAGCCAGCCATAGACTCAGATCCATGGCCGGCCGCATCAAGGACGAGGACATCGCCCTCGTCCGGGAGCGGGCCCACATCGTCGACATCGTGCAGGAACACGTAGCGCTGCGCAGCGCCGGCGGGGGCAGCATGAAGGGGCTGTGCCCGTTCCACGACGAGAAGAGCCCGTCGTTCAACGTCAGCCCGGCCCGCAACGTCTTCCACTGCTTCGGCTGCGGCGTGGGCGGCGACGTCATCAAGTTCGTGATGGACATCGAGCACCTCAGCTTCGCCGAGGCCGTCGAGCGGCTGGCCGGCAAGGCCGGCGTCCAGCTCCGCTACGAGGAGGGCGGGTCAGCACCGAACCGCCCGGCCGGGCAGCGGAGCCGGCTCGTCGCCGCCTCGGCCGCCGCGGCCGAGTTCTACATCGACCAGTTGGCCCGCAACGATGATGCGCGCACGGCGCGCGAGTTCCTGGCGACCCGCGGCTTCGACCAAGGTGCCGCCGAGGCGTACTCATGCGGCTTCGCCCCCCAGGGCTGGGAGGAGCTGACCAAGCATCTGATGGCCCGCGGGTTCACCCGCGCGGAGCTGATCACGGCCGGGCTGTCCCGGGACGCCCGCGGTGGCAACCTGATCGACCGTTTCCGTCGCCGCCTGCTCTGGCCGATCAAGGACATCACCGGTGACGTCGTGGGTTTCGGCGCCCGCAAGCTGTTCGACGACGACGACGGGCCGAAGTACCTCAACACCCCCGAGACGCCGATCTACAAGAAGAGCCACATGCTTTACGGGGTCGACCTGGCCAAGCGTGAGATCGCCCGCCGGCACCAGGCCGTAGTGGTCGAGGGATACACCGACGTGATGGCCTGCCACCTGTCCGGCGTGCCGACGGCGGTCGCCACCTGCGGCACCGCCTTCGGGGCCGACCACATCTCGGTGCTTCGCCGGCTGCTGATGGACCAGGACGAGTTCCGCGGCGAGGTGATCTTCACCTTCGACGGTGACGAGGCGGGCCAGAAGGCCGCGATGCGCGCGTTCGACGACGACCAGCGCTTCGTCAGCCAGACGTTCGTGGCCGTCGAGCCGGGCGGGATGGACCCGTGCGAGCTGCGGCAGGCGCACGGCGATGCGGCCGTACGCGATCTGGTCGCCCGCCGCGAGCCGCTCTTCGCATTCGCCCTGCGTACGGTGCTCGAGCGCTACGACCTGGAGACCCCGGAGGGCCGGGTGGCCGCCCTGGATAAGGCGGCCCCCCTGGTAGCCCGGATCCGGGACCGGTCGCTGCGACCGGAGTACGCCCGCCGGCTGGCCGGCAACCTGGGCATGGAGGTCGAGCCGGTGATGCACCGAGTCGGCCAGCTGTCGTCGGGCAACCGGCCGCGGGCCCCGCGCTCTGCCGAGCCGGCGACGACGCCGGCGGGGGAGCAGCCGAATCGCGCAGACCCAGCGCTGGCGGTGGAGCGGGAGGCGCTCAAGCTCGCCCTGCAGGCTCCGGTACACGCCGGCCCGGTGTTCGACTCGGTGGACGAGTCCGCGTACACCCATCCGGCATACCGCTCGCTGCGTCGCGCGGTCGAGGCCGCCGGCGGGGCTAGTGCCGGCGTCGCCGGCCCGGTGTGGGTGGAGAAGATCGCGGCCGCCGCAGACGGGCCGACCCGCGACCTCACCGCCGAGCTGGCCGTCGAGCCGCTGCGTACCAGTGGCGAGCCCGATCTGCCGTACGCGTCGAGCATCCTGTCGCGGCTGCAGGAGATGGCGGTGACCCGGCAGATCGTCGCCTTGAAAGGCAAGCTGCAACGGGTCAACCCGGTCGACGAGCCGGACCGCTACACCCGGCTGTTCGGTGAGCTGGTCGCGCTGGAGCAGCACCGGATCTCCTTGCGGGAGCGGGGCATCGAGGTGCTGTGAGCCTGCTCGGCCGGCTCCGCCGCGACCGCCCCCCGGCCGATGCGCTTCGCGGTCTGGCCGCGGGCGACCGGGTGTTGACCTGGGCCGTATACGCCGACGCGCAGATCCTGGTCGCCACCCGGCTGGGGCTGCGCCTGTCCGAGGATCGGATGCTGGCCTGGCACCGGATCGACAAGGCGGTGTGGCGCGACGGCATGCTCGCGCTGACCGAGTCGGTCGAGGTCGAACCGGGCGTGATCGAGGACCAGCGGCCGATCCTGCTGTCGCTGAGCCGGCCGCGCGACCTGCCGGAGGTGGTCCGGAGCCGGGTCACGCACAGCGTCGCGTACACCAGCCATCACCCGCTGCCCGGCGGTGGTGGCGTGCGGGTGGTGGCGCGGCGGGTGCCAGGACGTGACGGCCTGTCCTGGGCCGTGCGCTACGACCCGGGCACCGATCGCAACGATCCGCGGGTACGGGAAGCCGGCGAGGCGCTGCTGGCTCAAGCCCGGAGCGCCATCACCGCAGGGGAGTAGTCACCCGGCCTTGCGCAGCCGCTTCTTGGTCGCGGCGGCCCGTGCCTCCGCCGCGGCGGCCTTCTTGGGGCCACGGAGCAACTCGAGGACCGCCTGCTCGGTGGCGCCCTGGGTGGCCAGCGTGCCGAACTCCGCATCGGCGCCCAACTCGTCGAGCACCGGCTCGATGGTGCGCCGCCCCTGCTCGTAGTGGTCGATCAAGCGAGGGTCGATGTAGGAGGCCCGGCAGACGGCCGGCGTGTTGCCGAGGTAGTCCGCGACCTCCTTGACCGCGCGGCTGACCGCCCGCTTGCGCCCGCTCTCCGAGTTCGGCGCATGCCGCGACACGGCCAGCCCCACGGCTGCCAGCACCGTGGCGTTCCACGTGCGGAAGTCCTTGGCCGTCACCTCACCGCCGGTCAACGTCGCGAGGTAGCTGTTGATGTCGGCGCTTTTGATGTCGACCCAGCCAGCGCGGGTGCGGTATGCCAGCAACTCCTCCCCGCCGCCCTTGCGCGCCTGGAGTGCGCGGATGACTTTGAGTACGGCGTCGTCGGCGACATGCTGCACGCGCTGCTTGCCGCTCTTGGCGATGTAGTCGAATGTCACCACCCCGCCGGCGATGCTGACGTGCTCGCGCCGGATCGTGGCCAGACCGTAGGTGTTGTTCGCCTCGGCATAGGCCTCCCCGCCGATGCGGAAGAAGCCCAGGTCGAGTAGCCGGACAGCGGCGGCCAGCACCCGATCCTTGGTGAGTCCCGGCGTCTGCAGGGTTGCCATCACCTGCTCGCGCATGGCGGGAAGCCGCTCGGCGAAGTCCAGCATCCGGTCGAACTTTTCCAGGTCGCGCTTCTCGCGCCAGACCTGGTGGTAGAGGTACTGCCGGCGGCCGGCGGCGTCCGTGCCGGTCGCCTGGATGTGGCCGTTGCCGATCGGGCAGATCCACACGTCCTGCCAGGCCGGCGGGATGACCAGCGCCTCGATGCGGGCGCGGGTGGCCGGGTCGGTGACCACGTTTCCGCCGGCGTCGACATAGCGGAATCCCCGACCCTGGCGTTTGCGCATCAGGCCGGGGCCGCCGCAGTTGACCCGACGCAGTCGCGGGGGCATGCCGGCGCCGCCCTACCCGTCCGGCCGGCTGAGCATGATCCTCGCGGCCTACCGGACCACGCCGTTAGAGCCGGCAGAGTAGTCGGGCACATCGCTGCCGCGGCCCACCTTGGCGCTGATCTTCTCGCCCACCTTGGTGTTCGAGAGCCTGTCTCCGACCTTCTCCTTGGCGGTGCTGAGCAGGTCGACGGCTTGGGCCTGCACGACGCCGGCGGTCTCCTGGACCGCGGGGTTGCTCTTGAGACCGCGTAGCGACCGCATGATCTGCTCGTAGCGGGCCCGGCCGGCCTTAGTCCCCAGCAGGTACCCGACGCCGAAACCGGCGGCCAACGTGAACTTCCGCATGACAATCTCCCTGGATTCCTCGACTTCTCCGGTCGGGGTGAGCCCTACCCGCTCGGGCCCGCCGTCACGCCTGCCGTGTTGTAGTCTGGGCCGGTCGCGCTGCGGCGCGCCGTCCCCCGTAGCTCAATTGGCAGAGCATTCGACTGTTAATCGAAGGGTTACTGGTTCAAGTCCAGTCGGGGGAGCAA
>JALZAK010000141.1 GCA_030948385.1 Actinomycetota bacterium | reverse complement strand
CGGATGAGCTTCTTCTGCACGGCGCGGAAGGCGGCCGAGACCTCCTTGTCACGCCCAGAGAACTGCTCGGCGAGCTGGCCCTTGACGGCGGCCTTGATCTCGTCGAGGCGCTCCTCGCGCTCCGTCTTGCCCGCGATGGTTAGTGCAGTGGTCGTGTCGCCCTCGGTCGCGCTCTCGACAGCGGCATACACGTCGTCCTCGTAGTCGAGGAAGATGGGGAAGTCCTGCACCGGCTTGGCGGCCGCAGCCGCGAGCTGGGCCTGTGCCTCGCACAGCTGCTTGATGAACGGCTTGGAGGCCTCGAGGCCCTGGGCCACGATCTCCTCGGTCGGGGCGCCGGCACCCTGGTGCTTGACGAGGTCCCACGTGGAGTCGGTGGCCTCGGCCTCGACCATCATGATGGCGACGTCGTCGGCGGCACCGTCCTTACCGGGGACGACCCGGCCGGCCACGACCATGTCGAAGACCGACTTCTCGATGTCGGAGAAGTTCGGGAAGGCGACCCACTGACCCTCGATGAGGGACACGCGCACGGCGCCGATCGGGCCGGAGAACGGCAGGCCGGCAAGCTGGGTCGACGCGCTGGCCGCGTTGATCGCGACCACGTCGTAGAGCTCGATCGGGTCGAGCGCCATGACGGTGCAGACGACCTGGATCTCGTTGCGCAGGCCCTTGGCGAAGGACGGCCGCAACGGCCGGTCGATCAGCCGGCAGGTCAGGATCGCGTCCTCCGAAGGGCGGCCCTCACGCCGGAAGAAGGAGCCGGGGATGCGCCCGGCGGCATACATCCGCTCCTCGACGTCGACGGTCAGCGGGAAGAAGTCGAGATTGTCCTTGGGCTTTTTCGACGCGGTCGTCGCGGCGAGCACCATGGTGTCGCCGAGGTAGGCGACCGCGGAGCCGGCGGCCTGACGGGCCAGCCGGCCGGTCTGGAAGCGGACCTCGCGGGCCGGATGGGAACCGTTGTCGATATGGGCAACGGCGTCGTACGTAGTGGTGTCCGACAAGGCGGACCTCCTCGAGTCTGTGCGGCCAGTGCGGCGCGACGACTCCGGCGGGCCCTGCGTGCCGGTCTTCGATCGAAGCTCTCGGGAGCGATCCCGGGGGCCACTACCGAGGACCGGCGATGGCTGCGCCCGCGGCGGGCGTCGAGCGTTCCGGCTCGAACGGTTCTGTACGACGGACGTCGTGCAGATGGGTAGTGGTGCTACCGGCGCAAGCCCAGGCGCTCGATCAGCGACCGGTAGCGGTTGATGTCGGTCTTGGCCAGATACTTCAGCAGCCGGCGGCGCCGGCCGACCAGCAGCAGCAGGCCGCGCCGGCTGTGGTGATCGTGCTTGTGCAGCTTGAGATGCTCGGTGAGATCGGCGATCCGCCGGGAGAGCATGGCCACCTGTACCTCCGGCGACCCGGTGTCGCGCTCGACCGTCGCATGCTCGGTCATGATCTTCTGCTTCGTCTCGCTCGCGAGCGGCACGTGTCTCCCTTTGGCGACTTCTGTGGCCCACGGTCTCGGTCACGCGGGCAGGCTGCACAGCGCCGGTCACCCGGCGTGCGATCAGCCTACCAGCGGCCGCCGACCTGCGGAAACGCACCGGTCAGCCGGCGGCCAGCGCCCGACGGGTCTGCGCCACATCCTCGGCCATCTGGGCCTGCAGAGCGGCCACATCGTCGAAGCGGTGCATGCCACGCAGCCGCTCGACGAAGTCCAGCGCCAGGTGCTCGCCGTACAGATCGCCGTCGAAGTCGAGGAGGTAGGCCTCGATCCGGCGCTCGCGGCCCTCGAATGTGGGGTTGGTACCGATCGAGATCGCGGCCGGCCGGGCCTGCCCCTGCTGGATCAGCCGGCCGGCGTACACCCCGTCGGCGGGCACGGCCGCGCCCGGCGCGGGCTCCAGGTTGGCGGTCGGGTAGCCAAGTTCCCGCCCGCGCCTGTCGCCGCGGACCACCACGCCCTCGAGCCGGTGCCAGCGCCCGAGAGCCCGCGCCGCCCCGGCCACGTCGCCGGCGTCGATGGACGAGCGGATGAAGGTGGATGAGTAGACGGTGTCCCCGCCGGCAACGATCGCGACGCCTTCGGTGACGAAGCCGAACCGCTGGCCCAGGTCGCGCAACAGGGTCAGGTCGCCGGCGGCCCGGTGCCCGAACCGGAAGTTGGCGCCCACCACGACCGCGGCGGCGTGCAAGTGCTCCACCAGCACCTGGTGGACGAACTCGGCCGGCCCCAGCCGGCTGAACTCCAGTGTGAACGGGAGCACGCACAGCACGTCGACCCCCAGGGCCTCGATCAGCTCGGCCTTGCGCCGCGGCGTGGTGAGCACGGCCGGGTGGCTGCCCGGCCGGACCACCTCTGAGGGGTGCGGGTCGAACGTGAGGACGAGGCTGGGCAGCTCGCTGTCGCGAGCCCGCTGCACAGCCCGGTCGATGATCACCTGATGACCCCGGTGGACGCCGTCGAGCACCCCGATCGTGACCACGCAGCGCCCCCAGCCGGGCGGCGCGCTCTGGTCCCCGCGCCAGCGCTGCACGATTACCGCCCAGCTGCCGCGCGCAACTGCGCCGCAGCCTGCTCGGGTGCTACCGCCGTGCGGTAGATGCCGGCACCGTCCACGCCGGCGCACCCGCCCACGTCGGCCGGCGCCTGGCACGGGGTCAGCTCCGCGCGGAGGTGACTCACCGGCAGCCAGGACTCATCCTGCGCCGGCGCCTGCCGCAGCGACAGGACAAGCGGGCCGGCCGACTCGCTCACCTCGCGATAGGCCCGCAGCACGCCGGCCAGGACGTCCGCGAAATCCGCGCGCTCGAGATCGGAGAGCTCCAGCACAGTGGTGGCATGGCGGTATGGCGCCACATGCACTTCGTAGGGAAAGCGGGGGGCGAAGGGCACGTGCGCGAGGAACGACCTGTTGGCGACGACCACCCTGGCCCGGTCGCCACGTTCGCTGCGCAGCACGTGGCAGGACACGCAGGTCCCGTGCTCGGCCAGCCACGCGGCGCCGGCCAGGAGCTCCCTGGCCACCAGCGGCGGAAGGTCGGGATAGCCGTGCAGCCAGCAGCAGGCGTGCTGCCGGCTCGGCGGCGCGGCCTGCGCCGACAGCGAGATGTAGGCGACCTCTGGCCGTCCCGACAGCACCGCGTAGCGGTCGGCCCACACCTCGATCAGGCGGGTCAATGCAGCCGGGTCGAGGTCGGCGAGCGTGGTGCCGTGCGGGCCCGGGTAGCCGACGAGCTCCGAGGCAACGAGGTCGGGGTAGCTCGCATATAGCCCGACGCCCGGTGCCGGCGCAGCGGCTGGCCCACCAGTCGAGGATTCCAGCGACTGGTCCAGGACCATGATCACCCGGGCCTCGCCGGGCGAGGCATCCGTGGCCGGCATCAGCTCGCAGAAGCGGCAGGATTCGCCGGCATCCGGGGTGGGGAGGCCGGCGACGACGGTCCGTCGCTGCCCGGAGAGCGGGTCGTACCTGCGCTCATTCATGATCGCCCGCCCGGCCGAGGGAGTAGTAGCTGACCGATTCGCCGTCGGATCCGGCGACGTCCCGCCGCGCGAGGGCCGGCCGAGGATCGGCTGCCCAGCGCACCACATCGGCCAACAGCGCGCCGGCCGCAGGATCGCCCATCGCGGCCCGGCGAGCCAACCTGTACTGGCACAGCAGCAAGCGCCCGGCCCCCACCCGGTGCGCGCCGACCACGGTCCCGGTGATCGCCCCGGGCACCGGCTTGTACGCGATCACCACGGGCTCGTCGGGAAATGCGGCTGCTTCGACCCGGGTGACCACGCACAGCGCCTGCATGGTCGCCTCCTCGGCTACCAGGACCGTGCGCCGGGGCAACGAGGGGAGGGCGCCGGAGTCGGTGGTGAAATGGAACTCCGTCGACCCCCACGCGGTCTCCATCTCGACGAGTTGCACCGGGATCGGATAGTGCGGGCTCATCTGGACTCGCTGCGCCAACACGACCACCGTCTGACCGGCCGCGAGGCGGGAGCCGATCTCCGCTCCGGCATCCTCGTCGAGCCCGTCCTCGGCCACGACCGTCGGCCCGGTCGGGCCCGGCCGGGCGCCCACCCGGGTGAGCGCCTCGGCGGCGCTACCGGCGCCCAGAAGCCGGACGGCGAAAGGCGCCGCGGGCGACGCGACGACATGCATCGGGTAGCGGTTCTCGGCCACCGCGCGGCCGTCGCAGTGCAGTGTGAGCAGCAGGTCATGACTGCCCGGAACGTCCGGCGCGCGGAGCGTGAAGCGGGCGATCTGACTAGCCGAAAACCCGGCCAGTTCGCCGCGCCAGACGTCACGGCTGCTTCCCAACCGGGCCGCGATCTCGACACGGCGCAGCGGCGGCCCGTCGTTGGCAACGTGCAAGGGAGCCCGCATCTGCTGTCCGGCAACAAGAACCAGGCTGTCCAGGTGCAGCATCGGCAGCACCTCTTGGTTGGCCCGGGTCATCTCGGCGACCGCGATGGGTTTCGGCTGGCGGTGCAGGTCGAGCAGGCCGTTGAGTTCGTGCGGCACGTCGGTCAGTTCCGTTAGGCAGTAGCCGCCGATGTGGTCATGCCGGCGGAACACCTCGGCCTGAAGCCGGTCCGAGAGCCCCTGGTAGCGCTGCGTCTCGACCAGGAAACGGCTGATCGTGCCGGGCCACCGGGACTCGGCCAGACCGGCGGTATAGACCGCGCGGGTGTCCCAGAAGGGCGCTTGGGCCAGCGCCGGCATGGCCGGGAGTCCCCAGTCACCGAACTCCGTGACGTAGAGCGGCCGGCCGGTGCCCGACCAGCGCTGTGATTCGTGGTCCAACGCGTCGAGGTAGTCCGCGTGCAGCCGGCCGTACCAGTGCGCGGTCAGGATGGGCGAGCAGAACACGCGGTCCGGGTCGGGCTCGACCCAGTCGTTCTCGATGACCGGACGGGTCGGGTCAGCCTCTCGCACAGTGGCGTACAGCGTGCGGGCGAACTGTTCGTACTCCGGGCTCTCGTGGGTCCCCGCCCGGTCGTAGCCGAGCTCGTTCATGGCCGACCACAAGATGATGCTCGGGTGGTTGCGGTCACGGTGCACCTGCTCGCGGACCGCCTCGACGGCGCGCCCGCTGAGAACGGTCCCGTCACCCAGTTCGTCGTGCGCGATCGGCTCGGCGATCGGTAGGTCGCAGTGCAGCAACATGCCCATCTCGTCGCAGACATCGAGGTAGGCCGGGGCGAAGGCCTTGATGTGCAGCCGGAGCGTGTTGAAGCCCATCTCCTGCGCCGCCCGGACTTCTGATCTGATGTCGTCGCGACTTCCCTCTGCGTAGAGCTCAGCAGCGCGGAACCCCTGTACCAGGACGCTCTTCATCCGGTACGGCGCGCCGTCGAGACGGAGCCGGCTGCCGTCCACTTCGATTCTGCGTAGTCCGTAACGAATCTGGCGACCATCGCTCAGCGAGCCGTTCACGACGAGGTCGATCAGGGCCTCGTGCAGGATGGGCGAGCCCGGCCGCCACCGCGGTGCCCGGGTGGCGCCGAATCCGACCTCGACGGTGCGTTGCTCGAAGGGGTCTAGCGCCAGCCATTCCTGGTGTGCCAGGCCGATCGTCCGGACACCGAGTTCCGCGGCGACCGGGTCGGCGCTGACATTGCACACGTCGACCGCGACGGTCAGGTCGTCGGGATCGGAGTTGACGAAGATATTGCCGGTGATGGCCGAGCCGTGGCGCCGCAATTGCACGTCCTGCCAGATGCCGCCGTAGGTCATGTACAGGCTGGGCCGGCTCGGGAAGACGTGGTTGGCCCACCCCTGCTTGCCGTGTGCCAGGCGAATGTGCTCAGGATCGTCGACCGCCGGGTCGGTGACCCGCACGTCAATCACGTTGTCGCCCGAATGCACCACGGCGGTCAACGGCAACTCGAAGGGGGTGAACGGGTGCTCGTGCCGCCCCAGCAGTGTCCCGTTGACGTACACCTGCGCAATGTCCATCACCGCGCCGAATCGCAGCGTCCAGAAGTAGTGCGGTGCGAAGAGGTCTGCGCCGAGGGCGAAGGGCAACCGGTACCACGCGACGCCGTCGAGGTCGAGGTGCCCTTGCGCCTCCCACAAGCCGGGCACCGTGATGGGCTCGGCCGCCAGCCGATCGAGCTCCGACCGCTCATGGTCGCCCGGATAGAACTCCCAGACGCCGCCCAGCCACGCCTTGCCCCGGACGTCGAGGTCGACGACTCGCCGCTGCAGCCGGAACGGCAGTTCGGTCGTGGACATGACTGCGGACAGCCTATCGCCGACTCCCGGGACGAGGCGGTCCAGCGCCGGCGCCGGTGGCCCGCACCGCGCCAGCCAACTCATCGAGGTCGGCAGCGCTCAGCGCGAGCGCGCCGGCCGGCAGCCAACCATCGACCTGCTCGGGGCTGCGCGCTCCCACGATGGCGGCGGTGACTCCCGGCCAGGCCAGGGTCCAGGCCACCGCCACCGCCGGCACCGCCACCCCATGCCGGTCGGCGACCGGGCGCAGGGCGTCGGCCAGCGCCAGGTTGGCCCGTAGGTTGTCGCCGCTGAAGTCCTCGTGCGTGGCGCGCCAGTCGTCGGGCGGCAGCTGCGAGACGCGCTCGGCCGTCATCCGGCCGGACAGCAGGCCCGATTGCATCGGGCTGTACACGAGAACCCCGGTGCCGTGCTCGGCGCACCACGGCAGGAGGTCGCTCGCCGCCTCGCGGTGGATGAGCGACAGCGGCGGCTGCAGCGAGTCGACGTGCCCGACCTGCTCGGCCTGACGGACAGCGTCGAGGTCGTGGTTGGACAGGCCGACAGCTCCGACCTTGCCCTCGCGCTTGAGCTCCTGCATCGTCGCCCAGTACTCCTCCAGCAGTGTGCCGTCGGCGGGCGGCCAGTGCACCTGGTAGACGTCGATCCGGTCGACCCGGAGACGCCGAAGTGAGGCGTCGAGCTCCCGGCGGATACTGGCCGGCGCAGCCACGTTGCGGGGCTCGTCGGAGTCCGCTTCGAAGACCAGCCCGCACTTGGTGAACACGTAAGGCCGCTGCTCCGGCGGCACGCTCTGCAGCGCACGTCCGACGACCTCTTCAGAGACGCCCCGCCCGTAGACCGGCGCGGTGTCGATCCAGTTGACGCCGGCTTCGATGGCGTACCGGATGGCTGCCACGGACTCGGACTCGTCCTGGCGGCCCCAGCCGAACTGCCACCCGCCGCCGCCGACGGCCCACGCGCCGAACCCGACCCGGGTGATCTCCATGTCGGTCGTGCCGAGCCGAGCCCTCGGCAGGGTCATGGGCGTCTCCAGAGGTCGAGCCGGCGGGTAGGGCCGCCGACGGGCTACCCGGGGACTCACCTGCGAAAACGCTCAATGTCCGACCGGCCGCGGCCGCGCCCGCCGGGCTGCGCTCTTGCTCTGCATCTGGTAAGACCAACCGTGACACTTTGTGGCACCGCCTCGAGCGTGGAAGGTAGGCACATGTCTGACACCGAAAGCACGGCAGTTGACGGCCTGTCGCGACGGGGCTTCCTGGGCTTGGCGGCCGGCACCAGCGCCGGCCTGCTGGCAGCGGCGTGCAGCGGCTCCTCTGGGCCTGGCAGCACGACCAGTGGCGCGAAGTACACCGGGAAGTACACCGGGCCAAATGTGACGCTGGCCTACTGGAACGGTTTCACCGGCGGGGACGGACCGACTATGCGCAAGATGGTCGAGGACTTCAACGCCGCGCACAGCAACATCAACGTCAAGATGACCACAATGCAGTGGGCCGACTACTACCAGAAGGTGCCTGCGGCTGTCTCGCAGGGCAAGGGCCCCGACGTCGGCATCGCCCACCAGGATGCGCTGGCCGGTCTCGCGGCCCGGCGCAGCATCCAGCCACTCGACGACATCGCCAAGGAGCTCAAGCTCAGCGAGTCCGACTTCGTGGCGGCGATCTGGAAGGGCGGGATCTACAAGGGCAAGCGGTACGGCATCCCGCTCGATGTGCACTCGCTGGCGCAGTACTGGAACAAGGATCTGGTGTCCAAGGGCGGCCAGTCGGCCCCTCCTGCCAAGGATCCTGACTTCACCGCGTACATGACGAAGCTGAAGGGCTCCAGCGGCGTCACGCCGTTCTGGATGCCGTCGCTGTGGCCCGCGCACCTGATGTTCATGTCGCTGGTCTGGCAGTTCGGTGGCGAGCCGTGGGGCGGTGACGGCACCAAGGCCACCTTCGACTCCGACGCCGGCCAGAAGGCGCTGTCGTGGATGGTCGACCAGGTCAAGAAGGGCAACAGCCCCAAGAACGTCGCCATCGACACGCAGTACAACGCGTTCAAGACCAGCAAGAACGCGGTGACCTGGGACGGCATCTGGCAGATCAACGATCTGAAGACGACGGCCTCCTCGCTGAAGTGGGACATCTCGTTCCTGCCTCAGATCGGCGACCAGCCCGCGGTCTGGGCCAACGGCCACAACTTCGTGTTGATGAATCAGGCCAACCGCGACCAGAACAAGCAGACCGCGGCCAAGGTCTTCATCAACTACATCAGCAGCAAGTCCGTCGAGTGGGCCAAGTCCGGGATGATCCCGGCCCGCAATGCGATCCGCGACTCCGCCGAGTTCAAGTCCCTGACCCAGGCCGTGATCGCCAAGGGCGTGGACAACATGCACTTCCTGCCCGCGGTCCCAGGCATCGGGGACGTGCAGGGCGCGACAATGCAGGACGCGGTCAACAAGGCCGTCCTGCTGCAGCAGTCGCCGAAGGACGCGCTCACCTCAGCCGCCAAGGCCGCCAACAAGCTGCTCGACGAGAACAGGAAGAAGTTCGGCGGGTGAGCCGATGACCACAACGGTGGAGCGACCGGCTTCCACCGCGGGTCTGGACGGCGTCGACCGGCCGCCAAGGCGCGGCCGGTTGACGCCGTACCTGTTCCTGGCCCCCTACCTGATCCTGTTCAGCGTCTTCGTGCTCGCCCCCATCGTCCTGGGCCTGTGGATCAGCTTCCATGCCTGGGACTTCACCCTGCCCGGCAAGCCGTGGGTCGGGTTGGGCAATTACAAGGACCTGTTCAGCTCGTCCTCGTCCACCGGGACGAACTTCTGGCAAAGCATGCGCGCCACCGGCACCTTCACGGTGGCCAGCGTGCCGCTGCTGGTGATCATCCCGCTGTTCGTCGCGATGCTGATGAACGCGAAGTTCCCCGGCCGCAACCTCTTCCGGGCCATCTACTTCGCGCCGTACGTGCTCGGCGTCGCGGTCATCGGCGTGCTGTGGCGCTACATCCTGGACAACCACATCGGGCTGCTCAACCACTACCTCGGCCTCATCGGCCTGTCCGGCAGCACCGCCTGGCTGACCTCGGTGCCCCCTGCGTGGATCGCGCTGGTCGGGGTGACGGTGTGGTGGACCCTGGGATTCAACGCCGTGATCTACCTCGCCGGCCTGCAGGACATCCCCCGTGAGCTGTACGAGGCGGCGAAGGTGGACGGGGCGAACGGCTGGCAACGCTTCCGCCACGTGACGCTCCCCGGCCTGCGCCAGGTCCGGCAGTTCGTCATCATCATCACGATCATCTCGTCGGCGAACATGTTCGGGCAGTCCTACATCATCACCCAGGGCGCGCCGGGCACGAAGACCAGGACGGCCATCTACTACATCGCCCAGACCGGGCTCCGGCAGTTCGACATGGGCCGCGCCGCCGCGATGAGCTTCGTACTGACGCTGGCCCTGCTCCTGCTCAGCGTCGCGGTGTTCCTCGTCTTCCGCGAACGGAAGGCGTAACCGTGGCCACCGCGACCGTGACGGCCCCGGCGTCGACTGCCCGGCCGGGGAAGAACCCGACCAAGCGGGTGCTGCAGTACATCGTCCTGATCGTCCTGACGTTGATCTTCATCAGCCCGCTGATCTGGATGGCCGTCACGTCGTTCAAGACCTCCGCCGACGCCATCGCCAACACCCCGCAATGGGTGCCGGCGCATCCGACGACCCATGCGTTCTCCTCGATCCTGCGGGCGTCGGGCACCCCGGTGCTGCGGTGGTTCTTCAACAGTGTGCTCGCGGCCACGGCGCAGGCGGTGCTGGTCGTGGCGACCGCGTCGATGGCCGCCTACGCGCTAGCCCGGATGGAGTTCCCGGGCAAGCGGGTGATCTTCGCCCTCATCGTCTCGACCCTGTTCGTCCCCGGGGTCATCCTGATCATCCCCAACTACGTGATCGTCAGCCAGATCAAGTGGCTGGACAGCCTTCCGGCGATCATCGTGCCCGGTGCGGCCAGCGCGTTCGGGGTGTTCTTCCTGCGGCAGTTCTTCCTGGGGCTACCGCGAGAGCTGGAGGAGGCCGCCCTGCTCGACGGGGCCGGCCCGTGGCGGATCTTCTGGTCGGTGGTGCTGCCGCTGTCCCGGCCGGCCCTGGTGACGCTGGCCATGCTGGCCTTCCTGACCAACTGGAACGACTTCCTCTGGCCGGTCTACGTGCTGTTCAGCGCACAGAACCAAACCCTGCCGGCCGGCCTGGCAACCCTGCAGAACGCCAACGCCGTGCGGTACGACCTGTTGATGGCCGGCGCCATGATCGCCGCGCTCCCTGTCCTCATCCTGTATTGCTTCGCCCAGCGGTTCGTCATCGAGGGCGTCTCGCGTACCGGCCTCAAGGGCTGAGTTCGGCCGCCGGCGGCCCGGCCGGCGCCAGCACGACAACGGGGCGGGCGGCGCCGGCGCTCTCCGCAAGCAAGGCGACCACCGTGCCGTCGGGTGCGAAAGCGCCGTAGGTGCCCGGTATACCGGCTGGGGCGAGCGGCCGACCGTGGGAGAGCAGCCTGGCCTGCTCGGTGTCGATGTCGCGGCGCGGCAAGCACGCCGCAACGGCGTCGGACAGGCCGATCACCACAGGTGTGGGCAGGGCGGCCAGTTGGTCCAGCGACCGGGCCGCAGACACGTCGAAGGGACCCACCCGGGTCCGCCGGAGTGCCGTGAGGTGGCCCCCGACGCCCAGTACGGCGCCGAGGTCGCGGGCCAGGGCGCGGATGTACGTGCCGGTCGAGCAGTCGACGGTGAGGTCCACATCGACGATCTCCGGAGCCGGCCGCCGGATGTCGCGGACGAGCAGCCGGGTGATCGAGATGAGCCGCGGCGCCAGGGCCACCTCCTCGCCGGCCCGGACCCTGTCATACGCCCGCCGGCCGGCGACCTTCACCGCGGAGACTGCCGACGGCACCTGCTGCTGTGCACCGAGGAAGCCCGCCGTGGCCGAGACCAGTTGCCCCTCGCTCAGGTGGCCCGCCGGCACCGACAACAGGACCTCGCCCTCCGCGTCGTCGGTCACCGTCGACGCGCCCAGCCGCACGGTCGCTTCGTAGGACTTCTCCGTAGCGGCCAGCTGGCCAAGGATGCGAGTGGCCCGCTCGACGCCGACGATCAGGACGCCGGTAGCCATCGGGTCCAGGGTGCCGGCGTGCCCGACCTTGCGCGTGCCGGCGAGTCGCCGGATCCGGGCCACCACGTCGTGGGAAGTGAGTCCCGCCGGCTTGTCCACTATGGACAGGCCGCTCGATGCAGCCATCTGACGGTCAGCCGCAGACGGGTGGCGCGGCGTCCAACGCCGTGCGGAGCGACTTGGCGACGACGTCGAGTGATCCGGTCGCGGTGAAACCGGCGGCGAAGCGGTGACCGCCGCCGCCCAGTTGGACGCACACCTGGCCCACGTCGATGTGACCCTGGGAACGCAGTGACACCGCCCAGGCGCCGTCCGGCAACTCCTTGCACACCGCCGCCACCTCAGCCTCGCGGGCGGTGCGGACGATGTCGATCACACCCTCGACCTGGTCCATCCCCAGCCCACGCTCTCGCAGGTCCGCGTCGGTGGAATACGTCCAGACCAAGCCCAGACCGCCGACTGCCGGCCGCTCGAGGACCGTGCGCGAAAGCACGACGCCGACCAACGGCACCCATGCGTACGGGTGGCTGTCGTAGAGCTGGTGGGCGATCAGATCGTGCCGGATGCCCGTGGCCAGCAACCGCGCGGCCAGCAGGTGCACCTCCGCAGTCGTCGCCGCGTAGCGGAACGACCCGGTGTCGGTGCTCAGCCCGGTGTACAGGCAGGTGGCCACATCTCGGTCGATCTCGGCTCCGAGCAGGTCCAGCAGCTCCGCCGTCAGCACGGCGGTCGCGGCGGCGCTGGGGTCGACGAGATTGACGGTGCCGTATCGCGTGTTCGACGGATGGTGGTCGATCACCAGCACCCGGCCGGCGCCGGCCACCCGGTCGGCGAGCTCGCCAAGACGATCAACACTGCCGGTGTCCAGCGTGACCAGAATGTCGGCGTGAGCCGGCGCCGCCGACGGCGGCACGAGCAAATCTTGCCCTGGCAGATGGGCCAGCGTGTCGGGGACGGTGAACGGCGCACTGAAGGAGACCGACACCGCGCGTCCGGTACGGCGCAACGCGATCCCCAGCGCGAGCGCGCTGCCGAGGGCGTCACCGTCGGGATTGAGATGGCAGGCCAGCAGCAGCTCGCCGGGGGCCGCCAGCAGCTGCACTGCCGACCGCCAGTCCCCCGTCGAGGGTGCCGGACTCACGCCGTGCCCTCCGGCGCCGAGGCGGCCGGTGCGCTGGCCGAATCGGGTTCCTCGATGTGGCGGTAGGGATCAGCTTCACCCGCCGGGCTGGCGCCGGCGGCCGCCCGCTGGACCTCGGCGTCGGCGCGGCGGGCCCGCTCGAGCAGATCCTCGATCTGCCGCGCACTGTCCGGGACGTGATCGGCGATGAACTCCAGCGATGGGGTGAACTTCACACCGGTCTGCCGCCCGACCTGTGAACGCAGCACGCCCTTGGCACTGTCCAGAGCAGCAGCGCTGGCCGAACGCTCCGCGGCGTCCCCCAGCACGGTGTAGAAGATGGTCGCCTCGCGCAGATCCGGCGTGACCCTGACGTCGGTCAGCGTGACCATGCCGAGTCGCGGATCCCTGACCTGGGTGTGCAGGCAGTCCGCGACGATCTCCTGGATCCGCCCGGCCAGCCGGCGGGCCCGCGCGACGTCAGTCATCGGCCGGGTAGTCCTCGTCGGTGGAGCTGAACAGCTGCCGGCGCGCGGACAGCAACTCAAGATCTGGCCGGCCGGACACGAGGCGCTCACAGGAATCCAGGACGTCGCGGACCCGGCGAGCGTCGATTGCCACGGCTGCCACCCCCAGCTCTGCGCGTTGGTGCAGATCAAGTGCGCCCACCTCGGCGGCGGCGACGTCCAGCCGCCGCAACGCCGCGACGACCGGGCGGACGACGGCCCGCTTGCCCTTGAGCGAAGCGGGATGTGCGGACAGCAGCACGTCGAACACCGCCGACCCGGTGAACAATGCGACCTCCTTACCGAAAGAACAACCCCGACCGCCCCACTGGCGGCTACGAGCGAGGCTTCTCGCGCAGTTCGAAGGTCTCGACCACATCGTCGGGTTTGATGTCGTTGAAGGAGCCGAGCCCGATGCCGCACTCGAAGCCCTCACGTACCTCTGTCGCGTCGTCCTTGAAACGCTTCAGCGAGTCGATCGAGAGGTTGTCGGCCACCACCGCGCCGTCGCGAATCAGACGCGCCTTGGCATTGCGCCGGATCAGTCCGGACCGGACCAGGCAGCCGGCGATGTTGCCGACCTTGGAGGAACGGAACACTTCGCGAACCTCGGCGGTGCCGAGCTGAACCTCCTCGTACTCGGGCTTCAGCATGCCCTTGAGCGCACTCTCGACATCCTCGATGGCCTGGTAGATCACCAAGTAGTACCGGATGTCGACGTGCTCGCGGTCGGCCATCTCGCGAGCCCGGCCCTCGGGCCGGACGTTGAAGCCGAGAATGACCGCGTCGGAGGCGCTCGCCAGGTTGACGTCGTGCTCGGTGACCGAGCCCACCCCGCGATGGATGATCCGCAGGGCCACCTCGTCGCCGACCTCGATCTTGAGCAGCGCGTCCTCCAGCGCCTCGACCGAGCCCGACACGTCGCCCTTCAGGATCAGGGCCAGCTGGGTCTTCTCGCCCTCCTTGAGCTTCTCGAAGATCGACTCGAGGGTCGGCCGGCCGCGACTCACGGCCAGCTGGGCGTTGCGCTCGCGGGTCTGGCGCTGGTCGGCGATCTGCCGGGCCATCCGGTCCTCTGGCACGACGATGAAGTTGTCGCCGGCTCCGGGGACCGACGTGAAGCCGAGCACCTGCACCGGACGCGACGGCCCGGCCTCGGCAACGGGAACACCATGTTCGTCGAGCATCGCGCGAACCCGGCCGAACGCATCACCGGCGACTACCGAGTCCCCGACATGCAAGGTGCCCCGCTGCACCAGCACCGTCGCGACCGGGCCGCGACCGCGATCGAGGTGACCCTCGATGGCCACACCCTGCGCGTCGACATCGACCGGCGCGTCGAGCTCTAGGACGGCGTCGGCAGTCAGCGCGATGGCTTCGAGAAGCTCGTCGATTCCGATCCGTTGCTTGGCGGAGACGTCGACGAACATGGTGTCGCCGCCGTACTCCTCGGCAACCAGGCCGTACTCGGTCAACTGACCCCGCACCTTCGCCGGGTCGGCGCCCTCCTTGTCGACCTTGTTCACCGCCACCACGATCGGTACGTCGGCAGCCTGCGCGTGGTTGAGCGCCTCGATGGTCTGGGGCTTCACCCCGTCGTCGGCCGCCACCACGAGGACGACGATGTCGGTCGCCTGAGCCCCACGAGCACGCATCGCGGTGAACGCCTCGTGACCCGGGGTGTCGATGAAGGTGATCAGCCGGCTCTCGCCGGACTCGGAGATCTTTGCCGGCACCTGGTATGCACCGATGTGCTGGGTGATTCCGCCGGCCTCCCCACCCACGACGTCGGTCTGCCGGATCGCGTCGAGCAGTTTGGTCTTGCCATGATCGACGTGTCCCATGACCGTCACAACCGGCGGCCGGGCCACCAGGTGGGCGTCGCCGTAGTCACCATCGAACTCGATGTCGAAGCGGGCCAGCAGCTCGCGGTCTTCGTCCTCGGGACTGACGATCGCGACCTCGTAGTTCAGCTGTGCGCCGACCAGTTGGAGTGTCTCGTCGGTGCACGACTGGGTGGCCGTCACCATCTCGCCCAGACCGAAGGCGACCTGCACCAGCGAGCCGGGGTTGGCGTTGATCCGGTCGGCGAAGTCCGACAGGGAGGCACCCCGCGGCAAGCGCACCGTGGAGCCGTCGCCGCGGACGGTGCCGGAGTCATCCATGGTCGGCGCGGAGAGATTGTCGAACTCCTGCCGGCGCTGCTTCTTGCTCTTGCGGCCACGAACCGGGCCGCGACCCCCGGGTCGGCCGAACGCGCCGGCTGTCCCACTGCCGCGCCCACGACCTCCGCCGCCGCGGAACCCACCGCCCGGTGGACCACCGCGCACGCCGGCGCCGGGACCCCCTCCTGGACCGCCGGCACCGCCGGGACCACCGCTGCGGTAGCCCCCGCTGCTCGGACCGCCGGGACCGCCTGGCCGCCCGGTGCCGGCGCCGGTCGGGCGACCGGCACCGAAACCACCCGGGCCGGGCGGGCGCCCACCGGGTGC
>JALZAK010000108.1 GCA_030948385.1 Actinomycetota bacterium | reverse complement strand
CGCCGGAGCCGGTCGGCCCAGGGGGTCCGTCGCCGCTGCCGGCCTGACCGCGCTGCCTGACGGCGCCGGGCCGGGTTGCCCCCCGCTTCTGATATGCTTGTAGCAAGCAACTATCAGCAGGGGCGGTAGCAGCGCGTGACGGCGAAGACCAGCCGGGGCCACTCGGCCACGGACGCGATCGAGTACGAGCTGATGCGGCTGGTCCGCTCGGCCGAGCAGGCGCACCGCAGGATGATGGCGGACGGTCCCGCCGGCCATCAGCTGGAGCGGGCCGCCTACCGCATCCTGGCCTACCTCGTGGAGACCGGTGGGGTGCGACTGTCCGCGCTGGCCGACTTGGCCTGCGTCGACCTGTCCACCGCGAGCAGGCAGGTGGCCGCCCTCGAGGCGCAGGGCCTGGTGGTCCGCGAGGTGGATGCGGCCGATCGGCGGGCCGCCGTGCTGCGCGCGACCGAACAGGGATCCGAACTCCTCCGAATCACCCGCCAGGCACGCAGCCGCTTCGTCCGCGACGTGGTCGAGTCGTGGCAGGTGGCCGAACAACGGGAGCTCGGCCGGTTGCTCGCCCAGTTCAACGATGGCGTTACTTCGTCCACCCGACAGGAGATTTGATGAGCTCGGAGTCCACTGTGGACACCACTGCCCAGCCGCCCACGATGACGCACAAGCAGGTGCTAGTCGTCATGTCCGGCCTCATGCTCGGCGTGCTGCTGGCGGCACTTGACCAGACCATTGTGGCCACCGCGTTGCCCCGCATCGTCGGCGACTTCCGCGGACTTGAACACCTGTCCTGGGTCGTCACGGCGTACCTGCTCACGTCGACTGCATCGACGCCGCTCTACGGCAAGATCTCCGACCTGTACGGCCGCAAGCCGGTGTTCCAGTTCGCCATCGTCGTGTTCCTGATCGGCTCGATGCTCTGCGGGGTCAGCCAGAGCATGGGGCAACTCATCGCGTTCCGCGCCATTCAGGGCTTGGGTGCCGGCGGTCTCATGACGCTGGCCATCACGATCATCGGCGACATCATCAGCCCCCGGGAGCGGGGCCGCTACCAGGGCTACTTCGGTGCGGTGTTCGGGCTGGCCTCGGTCGGCGGCCCGCTGCTCGGTGGCTACTTCACCGACCACCTGACCTGGCGCTGGATCTTCTATGTGAATGTGCCGGTCGGGCTGGCCGCGCTGGTCGTCACGAGCATCGTGCTGAAGATGCCGCACACTCGCCGCGAGCACAAAATCGATTACGCCGGCTCGGTGCTGCTGGTCGCCGCCGTCTCCTCGTTGTTGCTGGTCACCGTGTGGGGTGGTCGGACGTACGCCTGGTCGTCGGCCACTATTTTGGCGCTGTCCGCAGCCGGCATCGTGCTCGCCGTCGCGTTCTTGGTGCGGGAGCACTACGCCAGTGAGCCGATCCTGCCGCTGTACCTGTTCCGCAATCCGGTCTTCAGCGTGGCGAACTCGATCACCTTCATCGTCGGCTTGGCCATGTTCGGTGCGATCGTGTACCTGCCGCTGTACCTGCAGGTGGTCAAGGGACACACCCCGACGGCCTCGGGCTTGCTGCTGCTGCCGTTGATGGTCGGCGTGCTGGCCGCATCCATCGGCAGCGGCCGGCTGATCACCCGGGTCGGGCGGTACAAGGTCTTCCCGATCGTGGGCACCGGCCTGATGGCCGTCGGCCTGCTCTTGCTGAGCCTGCTCAAGGTGCACACCTCCCAGTGGATGATCTCCGCCGACATGCTGGTGCTGGGCCTGGGCCTGGGCTGCGTCATGCAGGTCCTCGTACTGGCCGTACAGAACGCCGTCGACCGTCGCGACATGGGCACCGCAACGTCCTCGACCGCCTTCTTCCGCACCCTGGGCGGCGCTTTCGGCACCGCCATCTTCGGTGCCGTGCTCACCGCCCGGCTGCACTACTGGGCGCCCAAGTTGCTGCCGTCGGCGGCCGGTGGGCACCTGCCGGGCAAGGGCGGCTCCGGCAGCTCGTTGTTCAATGACCCGCAGGCGATCAAGGCGCTACCCGGGGTGATACACGATGCGGTGCTGGAGATGTTCGTCCGGTCGATCCACACGGTGTACCTGGTCGCCCTGCCGGTGGTGATCGTCGGCTTCGTCCTGGCCCTGTTCCTGCGCGAGCAGAAGCTCAAGGGGCCCGCACAGATGGCCGGCCCGCCGGCACCGCGAGACACCGTCGACGCGGAAGTCCAGGCCAGCGCCGGCCTGGTGTGACGCGGCGCGGCCATCCCTCACGGGGACTCGTCGTCCTCAGCCCTCCAGCGGGTCCGGGCAGCCGGAGCGCAGGTCGCCGGCATGCTCGGCCAGCCGTTTCCGGGACGCCATGATCTCGCGCTCGGCCTCGGTCCGGCCGACCCAGCTGGCGCCCTCGACGGACTTGCCTGGCTCGAGTTCCTTGTAGACCTCGAAGAAGTGCTGGATCTCCAGCCGGTCGAACTCCGGCATGTGGTGAATGTCGCGCAGGTGCTCGAGCCGGGGATCCTTCGCTGGCACGCACAGCACCTTGTCGTCGCCACCCATCTCGTCGGTCATCCGGAACATGCCGATCGCCCGGCTGCGAATCAGGCAGCCGGGGAACGTCGGCTCGTCGACGAGCACCAACGCGTCGAGCGGATCACCGTCCGCGCCGAGCGTCCCCTCGATGAAGCCGTAGTCAGCGGGATAGCGGGTCGAGGTGAACAGCATCCGGTCGAGCCGGATCCGGCCGGTGGTGTGATCGAGTTCGTACTTGTTGCGATGGCCCTTCGGGATCTCGATCGTGACGTCGAAGTCCACGGCGCGCTCCTCGGGTCGGCCGACGGCGGTGTCTAGTGTCGCCTATCGGGGACTCGGCGGGGAGGTGACATGAAGCGAGGGCGCCGGCGGCCGTCGATGGCGCTGGCCGGCGTCCTCGCCGTTGTCCTCGTCGCGGCGGGAATCACGGCCGTCGTTTTCCGGGGGAGCGACCGGCACCCCGCCGGACCGGGGAGGCGGGGTGCGGCGGCGGTCCCGGTCGCGTCTGCCGTCGCTCCCGTACTGCTCCCGGACAACGGCCGCGGCCCACTGCCCAGCGCGGCCGGCCTGCTCCGCGGGCTGGGCGCGGCACTGGGCGACCGGCGGCTGGGGTCTCGGGTGGCCTTCGCGGTCGTGGACGCCGACACCGGCCGCTACCTGACCGGGCGTGACACCACCCGGCCGGCAACGCCGGCCTCGGTGACCAAGCTCGTCACGGCCGCGGCCGTCCTGCAGTCCGTGGGGCCGCTGGCCAGGATCCCCACCCGCGTGGTGGCCGGCGCTCACACCGGCGAGGTGGTGCTGGTCGGCGGCGGCGATCCGACGCTGTCCGTGGGCACCCGCCAGGCATATCCCGGCGCCGGCCGGCTCGACGTCCTGGCCGCAGCCGTGCGCCGGGCAGCCGGCGGGCCGGTCCGCCGGCTGGTGGTCGACGGCTCGACGTTTTCCGGTCCGACCACCGGACCGGGGTGGGACAGCGACCTGGTCAGCAGCGGCAACGTCGCTCCGATCACCGCGGTGATGCTCGACGGCGGCCGGGTCGACCCGCTGCGCCGGGCCCGTTCTCCAGCGCCGGACCTGGCCGCCGGCCGTGCACTGGCCCAACTGCTCGGCGTACCCCGTGCGGCGGTCAGTCGTGGCCGGGCGCCGGCCGGCGCACGCGAGCTGGCCCGGGTCCGATCGGCACCAGTGGCCACGCTGGTCGAGCAGGCGCTGACCGCGAGCGACAACGTGCTGGCCGAGGCGCTGGCCCGGCAGGTGGCCATCAGCCGCAGCAGCCCTGCCAGCTTCGCCGGCGCCGTCTCGGCGTTGGGGGCGACCTT
>JALZAK010000036.1 GCA_030948385.1 Actinomycetota bacterium | reverse complement strand
TTCACCGCTCCCGAGATCGCCACCGTCGGACTCAGTGCGGCCCTGGCACGGGAGCAGGGGGCCGAGATCTTCCGACTCGACCTAGCCGGCAATGCCAGGGCAAAGATGCAGGGGATCCGCGACGGTTTCGTCAAGCTGTTCTGCCGGCCCGGAACGGGGATCGTCATCGGCGGAGTGGTGGTCGCCCCCAGGGCAAGCGAGCTGATCCACCCGGTGTCGATCGCGGTCGCGGCGTCGCTGACCGCCGACCAGCTTGCCCAGGCGTTCACGGTCTACCCGTCGATGAGCGGGTCGATCGCCGAGGCAGCTCGCCGGCTGCACCATCGGCGTTGACCAAAAGCACATCTGTGTCATTAGCCGGCTGTTTGGGATTCGGGACACTTGCCGCATTTCGCTGGTCATACTGAGCCGGTCCGTGCGACCTAGGATCGCTTCGAGGAACCCCGCCCATGCACACTTTCCAACGACCGCTCTCGCGTCTCGGGGCCGGCTGCGCCCTGGTGCTGACGGCTGTGCTCGGGCTGGTACTGGTCGGCGTCCCGGCCGCCACGGCTCGGGTGGTCTCGGAGTCCTACTGGGTGCCGGCGAGCTCGATGTGGCGGGTCACCGGGCACGGTTTCGGGCACGGCCACGGCATGAGCCAGTACGGCGCTGAGGGTGCGGCGAAGCGCGGGTTGAGCGCCCGGGCGATTCTGGCTTTCTACTACCCCGGTACGACGTGGGGCTCGGCCACCGGTCAGATCCGGGTGTTGCTCACCGGCGCCGCCGAGAACGAGGTGAGTGTGCTTCCCGCCGCGGGGCTGCGGATGCGGGACCTCGGCGACGGCACGACGTACCCGATGCCGAAAAAGCGGGGAGTGAAGATGTGGCAACTGCGCACGATCTCCACACCGGCGGGACCTCGCACCGGCATGGCCTACCTGACCGACCGGTGGTACGGCTACCGGCCCGGCGGAAAGCTGTTCCTGGCCGGCGACGGGGAGCTCTATGCCACCGGTCCGTTGACCTTGCACACGGCGGCCGGCAACCGCGCCTACCGAGGGGCGCTGCGCCTCGCCTCACCCACTCCTGGCTCCGGCCGGCGGGTGACGGTCAACGTGCTGGGCTTGGACGACTACGTCAAGGGCGTCGTTCCCAGCGAGATGCCGGCCTCGTGGCTTTCCGCCGCCGTGCAGTCCCAGGCGGTCGCGGCGCGCACGTACGCAGCCTGGTCGCGCGAGCTGAACGCCCAACGCTACTACCAGATCTGCGACACCACTGCCTGCCAGGTGTACCGCGGAGTAGGAGCTGAGGACTTGCGCAGCAACGGCGCCGTCGCTGCCACCGCCGGTCAGGTGTTGATCTCGGCGGGCCACCCCGCGTTCACCCAGTTCTCCTCGAGCAGCGGCGGCTGGACCTCCGCCGGAGGCTTCTCCTACCTGCCGGCCAGACCCGACCCGTACGACGGCTTCGCGGGCAACCCGGTGCACACCTGGACCAGGACCATCGACGCTCGGACCATCCCACGGGCCTACCCACAGCTGGGCTCGCTGCTGCGGCTGCGGGTCACCCAGCGGGACGGCAACGGCGACTGGCACGGCCGGGTGCAGACGGTGGTGCTGGACGGATCCAGGTCAGACGTGAGGATCAGTGGCGATGCGTTCCGCTCGTTGTACGGGCTGCGCTCGTCGTGGTTCACGATCGCCCAGACCCCGATCATGGCCCGTTGGGCCAGTCTGGGTGGCGACCGCTCGGTGGTCGGCAGCCCGACCGGCCGGGAGCGGGCCGTGGCCGGTGGTCTCGAGCAGGACTTCGCCAAGGGACGGTTGTACTACACGAGCTCACCCGGCGCGAGGGACCTCTACGGCCCGATCCTCAGCGCCTACCTGAACGCCGGCGGCCCGAAGTCCAGGCTCGGCATGCCGCTGACCTCGGTGCGCGCCGAGCCCGGCGACCGGTACGCGAGCTTCGCAGGGGGAGCGATCCACTACGACTCGGCCACCGGCGAGACCATCCTTACCTACACCACCAGCCGAGACGACGCACCCTTTCACTCCATCCCCTGAGCAAGAACGGCGCGAAGACCGCCACGGTCCCTCGCGCCGACCTCCATGGCCGCCCGGAAGGCACGGACGGCGATCTCGCCACGGTCGGCGCCCAGGATCTTGGCGAACATGTGCCTGGCGCTACTTGATCTCGCAGATCAGCGCGCCGCTGCTAACCGTGGCCCCGACCTCGGCCTGCAGCCCGGTCACCGTGCCGGCCTTGTGTGCCTTGAGGGGCTGTTCCATCTTCATCGCCTCGAGAACCACGATCGTGTCGCCCTCGCCGACCTGGGCGCCCTCCTCGACCGAGACCTTGACGATCGTGCCCTGCATCGGGGAGGCCACTGCGTCACCGGAAGCGGCCGCCCCGGACTTCTTCGCCGCAGAACGCTTCGGCTTCTTGGCCCCGCCCCCCGCGCCGCCGCCGATCGAGCCCATCCCCGCAGGGAGAACCACCTCGAGCCGGCGGCCACCGACCTCGACGGTCATCCGCTGCCGTTCGGCCGGCTCTCCCCCCTCGTGGGCCCCCTCGTGAGCACCGGCGTACGGCGTGATCTGGTTGTCGAACTCGGTCTCGATCCACTGCGTGTAGATGCCGAAGTGCTTGCCGTCGCCGATGAACGCCGGGTCGTCGACGACCGCTGCGTGGAACGGGATCACCGTCGGCATGCCGTCGACGACGAACTCCGAAAGCGCCCGCCGGGAGCGCTCCAGCGCCTGAGTGCGGTCGCGACCGGTCACGATCAGCTTGGCGATCA
>JALZAK010000099.1 GCA_030948385.1 Actinomycetota bacterium | reverse complement strand
CCGGGCGATCGGGTAGCGGCAAGACCACGTTGCTGCTCGTCCTCGCCGGCCTGCTGCCACCCCAGCAGGGCACCGTGCGCTGGCCGGGCCTGGACCCGGACCCGGGCGTCCGACGCGGCCAGATCGGGCTGGTGTTCCAGGCGCCATCCCTGCTCCCGGAATTAACGGCAGCGGAGAACGTGGCACTGCCCCTGCGGCTGCGGGGGAGCAGCCGAGAGCAGGCGGCGAAGTCCACCCGGGCAGCGCTGGACCGCATCGGGCTGCTCGACGCCGCCGATGCGATGCCCGCCCAACTCTCCGGCGGCATGCAACAGCGGGTTGCCATCGCCCGGGTGCTCGCCGGCACTCCGCTCCTGGTGCTGGCCGACGAGCCCACTGGTGCTCTCGATCGGGACAGCGCGTTCACCGTGCTGGCGGCGCTCCGCGACGCGGTCACCACCGCCGGCGGCGCGATCGTGGTGGCAACCCACGACGACGAACTGGCCGGCCTCCTTGCCGAGCGCGCGGTGCTCGACGAGGGTCGCCTGCGCGTCGGGTCGCCGTCATGAGGGCGGCCCCCTGGCTGGTCGGGCTCGGCCGGCGCCGTCCGGTGGAGTTGCTCGGCGCCGCGTTGAGCGTCGCACTGGCCGTGGCTCTGATCGCGGCCCTGGGCGCCTTCATCACGGGCAGCCGGGCAGGTCTCACGACGAAGGCGGCGGCCCAGGTGCCCGTCGACTGGCAGGTCCAGGTCACCCCGCAGGGCCACGCCGGCGACGTCGCCGCGACACTGGCCAAGACCCCCGACGTGCGCACCGTGCTGCCGGTGCAGCTTGCGCAAGTGCCGGCGCTGCAGTCCAGTTCGGCCAACGGCAGCCGCACCACTGGCCAGGCGTACATCGTCGCCATTGGGCCTGAGTACGCCCACGCGGCGCCGGCCGAGATCCGCTACCTGCTGGGCGCGCACACCGGGGTGCTGCTGCAGCAGCAGACCGCGGCCAACCTGGCCGCTGGGCCTGGCAGCACCGTCACCGTGACCCTGCCCGCCGGGGGCAGCCGGACGCTGCGCGTCGACGGCGTGGCCGACCTTCCGAAGGCAGACAGTTTCTTCCAGATCGTCGGTGCACCGGCCGGCGCCGGCGCCACCGCCCCGCCGGACAACGTGATCCTGGTGCCACCGGGCCAGTTCGCCGCGCTGACGGCGGGAGCGACGGTGATCCGGCAGTTCCACGTGATCTTCTCGCACGGGACCCTGCCGCATGACCCGGCCGCCGCCGCGGCACTGATCACTCAGCGGGCCAACCACTTCCAGGCCCAGGTGGCCGGCGGCGCGCTCGTCGGGGACAACCTCGGGGCGGCGCTCTCCGCCGCTCGCGAGGATGCCCTCTACGCCCAGCTGCTCATTTTGCTCCTCGGCGTTCCCGGGCTGGTTCTGGCGGCCGTCGTCGCGTCTCTCGTGGTGGCGTTGCGCGGCGAGCGCCGCCGGCGCGAGGTCGCCCTGCTCCGGCTGCGCGGTGCCCGGCCGGCCCAGATGCTGCGCATCGTCGCCGCCGAGACGGCGCTTACCGGCGTCCTCGGCGTGCTCCTCGGCGTGCCGTTCGCCGTCCTCGCCATCCGGCTCGCGCTGCCCCCTGGTGCTCGGCTGGCCGCTGGCTGGACCCTGGCCGCGGTCGTGGCCGGGCTGCTGCTGGCCGCGGCGACCCAGCTCGGGCCCGCGCTGCGCGCTGCCCTCCGTCCCGGTGCCGACGGCATCAGCGCCGGTGCGGCGCGTGTCCAGCCCACCGGGTTGCCCTGGCCGCTGCGACTGGGACTCGACGTGGTCTTGCTGGCCGGCGCCGCGCTGGTCTTCTACCTGACCGCGCGCGGTGGCTACCAGGTCGTGGTCGTCCCGGAGGGCGTGCCGGTCGCGGCGGTGAACTACGCCGCCCTGCTCGCGCCGGCGCTGGCCTGGCCGGGGATGGCCCTGCTGATCTGGCGGGTCAGCATCTTCACGCTCGGCCGCCGGACCGGCCGCCTTGCCTTTCGACGGCCCGGGAGGGCCGCCGAACTCGAGGCCGCCGGCGTACGGCGCCGGCGCCGAGTGATCGCTCGCGGCGCCGCGGGTCTGGCGGTCGCCCTGGGCCTGGCCGCATCAACGGCTATCTTCACCGCCACGTATGACAAACAGGCTCAGCTCGACGT
>JALZAK010000098.1 GCA_030948385.1 Actinomycetota bacterium | reverse complement strand
GCTGACCGGCTGCTCGGGTGGCGGCGGTCGCTGCTCCTCGTCGCGAGCGCACAGGTGCTCGGCACCCTGATCAGTGAGGGAATTGTCGCCTGGCGGGTGGCGCACGGCGCCCTGCCGCATGCCGCCCTCACCCAGGACGATGTCGGCTCGTCGTTCGTCGTCATCTGCGCCCTGACGTTCGCCCTGCTCTACGGCTGGATGGGCGACGCCGCGATCGCCGTACGGATCGCGCGTCCGCTCGCCGGCCTGGCCGGCCTGATTGCGCTACGGAATTACCTTGTGGCCGGCCTGAGCCATCTTGACGTCACCGCGGTCGGCCACACCGTCTCGATGCTGCTCGCCGCACTCCTGGGCGGGGCGCTGCTGGCAGGACGCCGACGCACCCGTCGTCGCGAGGCGCGGCCCTAGGGTTCCCAGTGCGGTGGCTGGTCCCGCACGTAGCGGCTGTCGTCGTCTGCGCCGGCCGGGGCCTCCCCCGGCCGGCCTCGTCACCCCAGCCGAGATCGCTGTCGTCGGAACTGCGCGTTGGCAGAATCGGCTCTTCCGTCGCGTCGGGAATCGCTTGGTCGGTCAGTCGAGATCACCCTGCTCGATGCGGGCGAGCCGGCGAGCGCGCACGAGTTCGTCATTGGCGAGGGCAACTCCGACGGGATCAGGATCGAGCGCCGCCAGTACGCCGACGAGGTCTCGCTGCGACACCACGCCGACCACCCGGCCCTGATCGACAACGGGAAGGTGCCGGATCCAGCGCGCGGCCATATGCCGGGCAGCCTCATGCAGCGACGTGTTGGGTCCGACCGTGCTGACGTCCCGCGTCATGATCTCGCTGACCGGGGTGTGCTCGACGTCCAGGCCGCGCGCGACAGCCTTCATCACATCGCGTTCGGTGACGATGCCGACCAGCTCGTTCTCGTCCATGATGAGCAGGGAGCCGGTCTGCTGGAGCCCCATCCGGCGCGCCGCGGCACGTACCGTGTCAGCGGCCGAGTCGGTGACGCTGGCCTCGGTCATGATCTCCGTGACCTGCACCCGGCCACACTACAAGGAGAGGGCCCGCTTGCTCACTGTTCGCTACTTCGCCGCGGCCCGGGCCGCCGCCGGACTTGCCGAGGAGGCCGTGCCCGGCGATCGGCCGATCGCGGCGATCCTCGACGAGTTGGGGGCACGGCACGGCGAGCGCCTGGCCGCGGTGCTGAGCCGGTGCAGCTTCCTGCTCGACGGTCGGCAGTGCCATCGCGGCGCCGACCCGCTGCTGCCCGAGGACGGCGTCCTCGACGTGCTGCCACCGTTCGCCGGCGGCTGACCCGGCGCCTCAGCCCGGATGGTCACCGCCGTGCAGCTGGTCCACCGCGTGCTTCAGCAAGGGCCCGAGCACGGCCATGCCGTCCCGGACGCCGCCCGGCGAGCCGGGCAGGTTCACCACCAGCGTCCGGCCGCGATAGCCGGCCAGGCCACGGGAGAGCGAGGCCGCCGGCACCTTCTCCCGGCCGGCCGCTCGGATTGCCTCGGCGATGCCCGGCACCTCACCGTCGAGCACCGACCGGGTCCCCTCCGGGGTGCGGTCGGTCGGGCTGAGGCCGGTACCCCCGGTCGTCACCACGACGTCGGCGCCGGCGTCGACAGCGGCGCGCAACGCGCCGGCAACCGAGGCCTCGCCGTCGGGCACCAGGACCGGCTCACCGACCTCGAGGCCGTAGGACCGCAACAGCTCGACCAGTTCCGGCCCGGTGGTGTCCTCGCGGGTGCCGGCGTGGGCGCGGTTCGACACGCTGATCGCGATGCCGCGCATCAGCCGTCCCGGCGCCAGTCGCCGGATCGCCCGCCGGATTTCGCCACGACCTGAACGTCGGTGATGGTGGCCGCCCGGTCGACCGCCTTGACCATGTCGACCAGCGCCAGCCCGGCGACCGCGACGGCGGTGAGCGCCTCCATCTCCACCCCGGTCCGGTCGGCCGTGCGAGCCGTGGCGGTGATGCTCACGCCGTCCTCGACGACCTCGAGGTCGACATCCACCCCGTGCAGGGCGATCGGATGGCACAGCGGGATCAGCTCCGGCGTGCGCTTCGCGCCCATGATCCCGGCCACCCGGGCCACCCCCAGCGCGTCACCCTTGGGCACCCCGTTCCCGCGCAGCAGCGCGACGACCTCCGGGGTGGTGCGGAGCCGACCGCTCGCCGTCGCCGAACGGGTCGTCACGTCCTTGCCGCTTACGTCGACCATCCGGGCAGCGCCGGTCTCATCCACGTGCGTCAGGCGCTCCGGCATGGCCGCAGCATAAGCTGCGTCGCCATGCACGTACTCGTCACCGGCGGCGCCGGCTTCATCGGATCGCACGTCGCCGACCTG
>JALZAK010000070.1 GCA_030948385.1 Actinomycetota bacterium | reverse complement strand
CTCCTCAGGAGGCGCCGCTTCCCTGTTCGGGCTCAGCCGCGCTGTGCCGCCTCGCAGACCGCAAGACCCTCGCGAGCGCCGAGTACGACGGCTGCGCTGCAGTGCTTCAGCCAGCCGGCGACGGCCGCCGGCTCACCCGTCGCATAGCCAGCTGCACTGTCCACATAGGACGAAGCCAGTTCCAGGTGCCCCACCTCGGGCACAGAGACGGCCTTCGGATCGAGTCCGCGGGCGATCAGGGTGAGGCGGGCCGCAGCCCGCGCCACGACGCCGTTGGCCGCGGGGAACGGCCGCGCGTCAAGCAGTTCGCCGTGCACCACGGCTGCGACAACGACCGCCGGCGCAGCCGTCCCGCCGGTGAGCAGTCCGGTCAGCGCATGCAGCCGCATATCGGCCGCCGGGGCCGCATCCGGGCGGCCGAGCAACCCGGGCTCGGTCAGTTCGGCTGCCGCCAGCAGGTGCAGCCGGGCCAAGGCCTGCAACGGCGCCCGCGACCATGTGCCGACCAGCGATCCGAGTTCGCTGCTGACCCGTAGCGCACCGCGCACCACCGGTCCGCCGGCGCCGGCCCGTAGCTCCCTCAAAGCCACCGCTTCGCCGTCAAGGGCAGCCGACGCGCGGGCGCCGCGCAGTGCCGACTCAGTACTCACCGCAGCACTGCTGGTGCGCAGCACCCGGTGCGCCAGCAGGCGGTCGATGGCGGCGACCGCCTCGGCGGCCGCAGCGGCGACCCCGTCGAGTCGCAGCAGGCCGGCCAGCGGGTCGTTCGACGGCTGGCGGGGCGGCACGGCCGCCGAGTGTAGGACGGCGGACGCTCTGCCTGGCGGCGGCAGCCCAGCGGTTGTAGGTTTCATCCGCAGTCGACCTCCCGCGCCGGCCGCTCTTCCGGTGACCGGGCGGGTACCGGAGAGGAGCGCGTCGTGGCCAGACGTTCCGTCCAGCCCGCTGACACTGCGCACGGCGAACCATCGCTGGCAGCAGCCGACCCGGTCGTCATCGGCGACCCGGCGCCGCTGGGTCTCGCGGCCTTCGCCATGACGACCTTCGTCCTCAGTGTCTTCAACGCCGGCCTGCTCGACAAGAAGCTCGAGCTGGTGGTCCTGCCGCTCGCGTTGTTCTACGGCGGCACCTCACAACTGCTGGCCGGCATGTGGGAGTTCCGCAAGGGCAACACGTTCGGCGCCACGGCGTTCACCTCCTTCGGCGCGTTTTGGCTCGCGTACTTCTTCCTGGCCCGTTATGTCGCTGCCGGGCTGGGTGCGAATGCGTACAAGGCCGTCGGGCTGTTCCTCCTCGGCTGGACCATCTTCACCGCGTACATGTTAATCGCCAGCCTGCGGGTCAGCCTCGCCGTGGCGGCGGTCTTCGCCGCGCTGACACTGACCTTCCTGGTTCTCACCATCGGAGCGTTCAGCGAGAAAGCCGGAGTGACCAAGCTGGGCGGTTGGCTCGGGCTGCTCACTGCGGTTCTCGCCTGGTACGCATCCTTTGCCGGCGTCACGAACAGCACCTGGCGGCGGACTGTGTTGCCGGTGGGGCCGCGCGCTTGACGGCTCCGGGCACCGGCCGGCTGTAATCGAGGAGGGATCCGGGTGACCGACGAGACCGAATCATCGTCGCTGTCGAACCTGCTGCACGAGACGCGGCGCTTCGAGCCGCCGGCGGACCTGGCGGCAAAGGCCAACGCGCAGCCGTCGATCTACGAGGAAGCCGCGCGCGATCGGCTCGCCTGGTGGGAGCAGCAAGCGGGCCGGCTCGAGTGGGCCACCCCGTGGGACAAGGTGCTCGAGTGGGATCTGCCGTTCGCGAAGTGGTTCGTCGGCGGCACGCTGAACGCGTCGGTCAACTGCGTCGACCGGCATGTGAGCGCCGGCAAGGGTGACAAGGTGGCGTTCCACTGGGTCGGCGAACCCGACGGCGACACCCGCACCATCACCTATGCCGACCTGCTTCGTGACGTGTGCAAGTGCGCCAATGCGCTGACCGAACTGGGAGTGCACAAGGGCGACCGGGTCGCGATCTACATGCCGATGATCCCCGAGACCGTGGTGGCTATGCTGGCCTGCGCGCGGCTCGGGGCGCCGCACACGGTGGTTTTCGGCGGCTTCTCCTCCGACGCCCTGAAGGGCCGGATCCTCGACTGCGACGCCCGTACCGTCATCACCGCCGACGGCGGCTACCGCAAGGGCACAGCGACCGCTTTGAAGCCGGCGGTCGACGAGGCTGTGAAGGACTGCCCGGACGTCGGGAAGGTGCTGGTCGTGCGCCGGACCGGTCAGGACGTCGAGTGGACCGACGGCCGCGATGTGTGGTGGCACGACATCGTAGAGCCGGCCAGCGACACGCACGAGGCCGAGGCGCACGACGCCGAGCATCCGCTGTACGTGATGTACACGTCGGGCACCACGGCCAAGCCCAAGGGCATCCTGCACACCACCGGCGGATACCTGACCCACTGCGCCACCACGCACCACTACATCTTCGACGTGAAGCCCGACACCGACGTCTTCTGGACCGCGGCCGACATCGGCTGGGTCACCGGGCACAGCTACATCGTGTACGGACCCCTTGCCAACGGCATGACGTCGGTGATGTACGAGGGCACGCCTGACGCCGGCGGGCAGGATCGCTGGTGGCGCATCATCGAGGAGTACGGCGTGACGATCCTCTACACCGCGCCGACAACGATTCGGACTTTCATGAAGTGGGGCGAGGAGCTGCCGGCCGGACACGACCTGTCCTCGTTGCGCCTGCTCGGCTCGGTCGGCGAGCCGATCAACCCCGAGGCCTGGATGTGGTACCGCGCCAATATCGGCGGCGACCGATGCCCGGTCGTGGACACGTGGTGGCAGACCGAGACCGGCGGCATCATGATCTCCGCCTTGCCCGGCATCACCGCCACCAAGCCCGGCGCCGCGATGACGGCGTTCCCGGGCATCAGCGCGGACGTGGTCGACAACGACGGCAAGCCGGTGCCCGACGGCGGCGGCGGCTTCCTCGTCATCACCGAGCCGTGGCCGGGCATGCTGCGGACGATCTGGGGCGACGACGCCCGCTACCGGGACACCTACTGGTCGCGCTTCGAGGGCGTCTACTTCGCCGGCGACGGGGCGAAGAAGGACGACGACGGCGACCTGTGGCTGCTCGGCCGGGTGGATGACGTGATGAACATCTCCGGCCACCGGATCTCCACCACCGAGGTCGAATCGGCGCTGGTGTCGCACCCGTCGGTCGCGGAGGCCGCCGTCGTCGGTGCCTCCGATCCGACGACGGGCCAGGGCATCGTCGCATTCGTCACGATCAAGGGCGGCCGGGCTGCTGAGATCGCCGACGACGAGGAAGCCGGCGAGAAGCTCGTCCAGGAGCTGCGCCAGCACGTGGCCAAGGAGATCGGCAAGATAGCCCGGCCGCGGCAGATCCTGCTCACCCCCGACCTGCCCAAGACCCGCTCGGGCAAGATCATGCGCCGGCTGCTGCGCGATGTGGCCGAGCATCGCGAGCTCGGCGACGTGACGACACTGGCCGATCCCGCGGTGGTCAACCTGATCGACGAGCGGATGAAGGACGCGAAGACCGGCGACGACGACTGAGCGGCAGCCGCCGGGGCGACAATGCTCGGGTGACCGCCTCAGCACCGCCGCCGGAGGACGTCCTGGTCGGCGGCGGTGTCGAGGCGGCAGCTGGCCCTGGCAGCGCCTACGACCGGCCGCGCACCGTGCGGCGCCGGCTCCCTCGCCTGACGGCGCTGAGCCAGCTGGCGACTGCGGCAGTGCTCGGGTTGGGGGTGGTCACCGGGCTGGTCGCCCTGCGGCACTCCACGCCGGCCGCGCCGCACCTGCCGGCGCCGCATCGGGCGGCTCAGCTGAGCTTCCCGTACTACCCACCGCCGCCGCGCCTGCCGATTCCGGCCGGGCGGGCCGTACCGCACACCGCCGGCCTGGTGGGCGGGCAGTTGCCGGCCACCGGCCGTGGGCCGGCGGAGATCGCTGCGTTCCGGGCCATGGCCGCCGTGTTGGACCATTACTGCGCGCACCGCGGCGCCGGCGCGCGCTCGCTGCGCCTGCTCGACGGCTACCGGCACGTCGTGGCGGTAGCCAACCCGGCCAGCGCACCGCAGATCGACATCGAACTGTGGTGGACCGGCCGGGCGTACCGCTGGCAGGCCGCCCGGAGCCGACTCGACGCCTGCTCCTGAGGGTCGGTGCGGTTGGACCGGCCGGGCACCGGGCACACTTTCGCCCATGACCTCTCACGATCCGTCCACCACCACCACCGAGGCGTCGGTGGGCACCCTCGTCTCTGCCGCCTCACGGGACCTGTCCGCGTTGGTCCGGGCCGAGATAGAGCTGGCCAAGGTCGAGCTGCGTACGGACGTCAAGGCTGCTGCCCGGGCCGGCGTCATGTTCGGGGTGGCCGCCACGTTTGGCTTGTTCCTCCTCGTGATGCTGCTGATCGCCTTCGCGGAGGGTCTGGTGGCGGCCGGGCTCTGGCGCTGGCTGGCCTACCTCGTCGTGGCCCTGGTGCTGCTCGCGCTGGCCGGAGCGCTGGCGCTCATCGGGCTGCGCAGCGTCAAGAAGGTCACGGCTCCTGAGCGAACACTGGAGACCGCCCGGGACACGATTGCGTGGGCCAAGCACCCCACCCGGCAGCCCATCGCCGTGGTCCGCGCCGGCGACCGGACCGCCACCACCGTTCCGCCGGGGGCCAAGGTCTAAGCCGGCCGCGGAAGGCCGACGCCGGCTGCCGGCCCCGCCATTTGACCCATCTGTGCCACTCTGTGTGGCATGCCACCGGCGCCGGACGAGACCGTCGTCCTCGTCGACGGTCCGTGGCGGCACCGCACGGTCAGCGCCAACGGCGCCCACTTTCACGTCGCGGAGGCCGGCGACGGTCCGCTGGTCTTGCTGCTGCACGGCTTCCCGCAATTCTGGTGGGCCTGGCGGCACCAGCTGGTCGGGCTGGCCGACGCCGGCTTCCGGGTCGTCGCCGCGGACCTGCGCGGGTACGGCGCGAGTGACAAGCCACCGCGGGGCTACGACGCGTACACCCTCTCGGCCGACGTCGCCGGGATGATCCGAGCTCTCGGCGAGCGCGACGCGGTGGTGGTGGGTCACGACTGGGGTGGTCTGCTCGCGTGGACGGTCGCCGCGATGCATCCGCGGGTGGTGCGCCGGCTCGCCGTGCTGGGAATGGCGCACCCGCTGCGGATGCGCGCGGCGCTGCTCACCGATCCGCGCGGGCAACTGCGGGCCAGTCGATACCTCTTCGGCTTCCAGGCCCCCCGCTATCCGGAGTCCCAGCTGACCGGGGTCGAGGCAGACTTCGTCGAGCGGCACCTGCGGCGATGGGCCGGTCCGGAGTGGACGGCCACCGCGGACTTCGCGCAGGCCGAGCAGCGCTACACCGAGGCGATGCGGATTCCCGCTGCTGCACACTGCGCCCTGGAGTACTACCGCTGGATCGTCCGCTCGGTGATCCGGCCCAGCGGCTGGCAGTTCGCCCGGCTCCTCCAGCAACCCGTCACCGCGCCGACACTGCAGTTGCACGGCGGCCTCGACAGCTGCGTCCTCCCTCGCACCGCACAGGGGTCCGGGCGGTACGTGGCCGCCAGCTACGAGTGGCATCTGCTGCCCGGTGTCGGTCACTTCGTGGCCGAGGAGGCACCGGAGATCGTCACCGGTGAGTTGGTCCGCTGGGCCAAAGGCACGTGACTTCCGGACCGCCGGACGCCGGCCGGGACCGGGACCAGGCCGGGCGGCCACGGCAGGCCCGCCCACGCGACGCACTCGGCCGGCCGTTGCCCTACGGCACGACCGGAGTGCCGGAGATGCCCGAGGCGGCGTTGCCGGCGCTGGAGACGATCCGCCGGGCCCGCGAGCTGGTCGCCGATGGTCGCGCCTTCGCGGCGCACGAGGTGCTGGAAGCCCGCTGGAAGGCCGGTCCTGCCGCCGAGAACGACCTGTGGCAAGGACTCGCCCAGATCTGCGTTGGCCTGACTCACCGGGCCCGTGGGAATCACGTCGGCGCGCAGCGGCTGCTGGCCCGCGGCGCCGTCCGGCTGGCGTCCTATGTGGACGGTGGCGGCCCGACGTACGGCTTGGACGTCCCGGCCGTGCTGACCTGCGCCGGCGGGTCCGAGCAGGTCTGAGCCGCTCAGTCGCAGGTCTGCGTGCTGACCGCCACGGTTGAGCCTGCGGCGGCACTCGCATCTGAGGAGACCTCGCCGGCGGTGAGCGCGAAGCCGGTGTCGGGCTCGTCCGCTGCGGCAGCGAACACGACACCGAGCACCCGTCCGCCGGCGCTCAGTAGCGGCCCACCTGAGTTGCCGCTGCGCACGTCGGCGCGCAGGGAGTAGACCTGCCGGACCACGGTGCGCGCGGAGTAGATGTCAGGACCACGCACCCGCTGCTGGCTGCGGACCCGCGCCGGGGTGGCGGTAAACGGCCCGTCGAGGGGGAAGCCGACCACGACGGCGTTGGTGCCGGCGTCCACCGGTGCGGCGAACTGCAGGGCTGGGCGGCGCAGGCCGGGAACCCAGATCACGGCAACATCGCGGTCGGGGTCGTAGAGCACCACGAAACCGTCCAGGTGCTGGTTGCCGAACTGCACCTGCAGGCGGTGCACACCCGCCACCACATGCGCGTTGGTCATCACGTGCTCGGGCGCATAGACGAAGCCACTCCCCTCGAGCCGGCGCGAGCAGCCGGGCGCCATACCGATCACCTTCACGATCGAGGGCCTCGCCTGCGCAACGGCCCGCGAGTTCACGATGACCGCGTCCGGCGGGGCCGCTCCCGGCACCCGGGTCGGCGACAGCGGGCCGTACACGTCCGGGAAGCTGCCACGGTCGACCAGCCGTCGGAACGACGCGTACAGGCTGCGGACCTGGTCCGGCACGACGGCGTCGACGGTGCGGATGATCACGGACCGGCGGATCAGCGAGGCCACGACGGGATAGCCCGACGATGCCAACGGGGTGGCGATGAGCCAGACCACAAGCAGGGCCGCAACTACCGACACCACTGCCCCGCCGGCACTGTCGAGCGCGCGCACCCCGCGCCAGCGCAACCGTCGTCGGAGAGCGTGACCAACCGCCAGCGACAGCAGCTGACCCACGCAGGCGACCGCGAGGACGACGGCCACACCGACCAGCGGCTGAGACGCCCCGCTGGCCACCTGCGTAGCGATGGGTGGGGCGACCTGGGTACCGAGGAAGCCGCCGCCGAAGAAGCCGAAGAAGGAGAGCACGCCGACGACCAGGCCTTGCCGGTAACCGCTGATGGCGAAGAGCACCACGGCCACGACGAGAACCACGTCGAGCAGGCTCCCCGGCAAACCTTGCTCCTCTCCGGCCGTTCAGGACACGACGATGGTGCCCATCATGTGCAGGCGAGTGTGAAGGGTGCATACGAAGCTGTAGCTGCCCGGCTTCAAGGTGACCGTGATCCGGCCCTTCTCACCGCCGCCGATCAGCCCCGTGGTCGCCGGCAGACCTTCGATCTGCAGGTCGTGCGGGGTGGTCCCGGAGTTCGTCAGCAGGATGCGCAACTTGCCCGCCTTGGCCCGCACCGTCGACGGTACGAAGCGGAACTGTTCGGTGCCCACGATGGCGACTTCCTGGACGCCGTCCGGGCCGATGCGAGCGGTCGCCGTGCCGGTGTCGCGGGGTGCTCGGGCCTGAGCAGATTCGCGGTTGTTCGCGCAGCCGCCGGCCAGCATCGTCACCACTGCGACAACGGCGATCAGGCGCGACATGGGCTGCAGCCTAGTTAGGCCGACGCGTCCCGAGGCGCGTCGGGCGGTGCGGTGCGAGCGGAGAGCTCGAGGGCCTCGGTGGGCAACTCGCGGATCCGGGCCTGATCCCAGGGGCGCTCCCAGCCTGCGTCGGCGAGGAGTCGATCCAGCAGACCGGCGGTGAAGCCCCAGACGAGCATCCCGCCCGCCTCGAAGGCCGGCCCGATATAGCCGCTCGGATGGCGTAGCCGGCTGCGGTTGGCCGGCTCGGCCAGCTCGGCCAGCGGCACCCGGATCACCGAAGCAACCTCGGCGGGGTCCAGCGCCGATACCCGGTGCGGCGAATGCCACCACGCCAGTACGGGAGTCACGACAAAGCCCGAGGGCGGCAGCCACAGCGCCGGCAGCTCGGACACCACCTGCACCGACGCTGGGTCCAGGCCGACCTCCTCAGCGGCTTCCCGCAAGGCGGTGCCGACCGCTCCAGCGTCGCCGGCATCGGCCGCGCCACCGGGAAACGCCGGCTGGCCGGCGTGGCTGCGCATCGTTGTGGCCCGCTCGATGAGCAGTACGTCAGGACCGGCCGGACCCTCGCCGACCAGGATCAGCACGGCGGAGGGGCGGCCGCCGGACTCCGGCGGGCGGAAGCGGGAGAGGCGCTCGTCGAACTCGTCGAACGGCGGCTCGGCCACCCGGCCCAGCCACTCGGGCGGGTCGCTGGTCATGCCGACTCGGCCGCCTGCTGCGGTGACTTCACCAACTTTTCAGCCACAGCGGGCTCGGTCGGGCCTTCGCCGTATGACGGGCACCACCGGGCCAGGGCGCAGGCACCGCACGCCGGCCGGCGGGAATGGCACACGCGGCGGCCATGGAAGATCATCCGGTGCGACAGCGCAGTCCACTCGCGGCGCGGGATCAAGTCGCCGACCGTGTGCTCGACCTTTACCGGGTCGAGTTCGGCGGTCCACCCGAACCGGCGCGCGAGACGTCCGAAATGGGTGTCGACGGTGATGCCCGGCACTCCGAACGCGTTGCCCAGGATCACGTTAGCCGTCTTGCGGCCGATGCCGGGCAGGCTGACCAGCTCGTCCAAAGTGGACGGTAGTTCGCCCGCGAACCGATCCTCGAGCTGGCTACCCAATTTGATCAGCGCGCTGGTCTTGTTCCTGAAGAATCCGGTCGGCCGAATCATGTCCTCGAGCTCCGCCTGCTCGGCACCGGCGTAGTCCGCGGCGTTGCGGTAGCGCCGAAACAGCGCCGGGGTGACCTCGTTCACGCGCTGGTCCGTGCACTGGGCGGACAGGATGGTGGCGACCGCGAGTTGCAGAGGTGTGGTGAAGTCGAGCTCGCAGTGTGCGTCGGGATATAGGGCGCCCAGCTCCCGGTTGATCCTGCGGGCCCGGCGGGTACGCGCCAGCGGCGTCTCGTCGGCCGGATGCACCGCATCAGCGTACGGGCGCCGGCGGCCGCACGGACCGGCCGGAATCCGCGCGCCCGCCTAGACTCGCCAGGGACCGCGGACCGGAGGTACCGATGGACGAGGTGCTCGCTCGGGCCGGCCTCTTCCATGGCGTCGACGAAGAGGCCGCCGGCGCGTTGTCATCATCGCTGGAGTACCTGGACCTGGGCCGCGGCGAGACGGTCTTCGCCGAGGGTGAGCCCGGTGACTCGCTCTACATCGTGTTGAGCGGCAAGGTAAAGGTCGGCCGGCGGGCCTCGGACGGTCGCGAGAACATGCTGGCGATCATGGGGCCGTCGGACATGTTCGGTGAGCTGTCCAGCTTCGACCCGGGGCCGCGTACGGCGACGGCCGTGGCTGTCACCGACGTACGCCTGGCCCGGCTGCGGCACGCGTCGCTGCGGCCGTGGATGGCGCAGCGCCCGCAGATCGCCGAGCAGCTGCTGCGAGTGCTGGCCCGCCGGCTGCGCCGCACCAACGACGCGCTGGCCGATCTCATCTTCACCGACGTGCCGGGCCGGGTGGCGAAGAATCTGCTCGAGTTGGCGGCCCGCTTCGGCAGCCGCGACAGCGAGGGGGCGATGCGCGTCACCCACGATTTGACGCAGGAAGAGTTGGCCCAACTCGTCGGTGCATCGAGGGAAACGGTCAACAAAGCCCTCGCCGACTTCGCCGGCCGCGGCTGGTTGCGACTGGAGGGCAAGACGGTGGTGATCCTGGACGACCACCGGCTGGCCCGGCGGGCCAGGTAGCAGTGGCCGAGCGGATGAGCGGGAGCCACATCGAAGTCGAGAGCAAGTACAACGCTTCACCGTCCTTCCGGCTGCCGCCCCTCGACCGGGTGCTCGGCGTCAGCCGGGTGGTCCCCCCGGAAGTCGTGTCGCTGCACGCGACCTACTTCGACACCGCCGATCTTCGGCTGGCCTGCCAAGGCGTCACGCTCCGCCGGCGGACCGGCGGTGCGGACGAGGGATGGCACCTGAAGCTGCCGCTGGCCGAAGGCGGCCGCCGCGAGGTGCACCGCCCGTTGGGCCGATCGCGCCGGACCGAGCCGGCCCCGCCGATTGCCCTGCTCCGCCTGGCCCGCAGCTACTCGCGGGCCGGCGAAGTCGCGCCGGTGGCCCGGCTATTGACGGAACGCACCCAGTACCAGCTGCTCGGCGCCGATGATGTGGTGCTGGCCGAGGTTGCCGACGACCAGGTGACCGGGCAGGCCCTCGGCGGCGGCCTGACCGTGACGACCTGGCGGGAGATCGAGGTTGAACTGGCCTTGGGCGACCGCGCCCTACTGGCGGCCGTGGGACGGCGCCTGCTCGCGGCGGGCGCGCAACCGGCAACGGCCAGCTCGAAACTGGTCCGCACCCTCGGCGGACTCGCGCCGGCGGCCGTCGACCTGCCGGCGGGCTCAGCCGGTGCCGCGCTGCTCGACTATCTCCGCGAGCAGGTGGCTGGCCTGCTCGCTGCCGATGTGGCGGTGCGCCTGGATCAGCCGGACTCGACGCACAGCATGCGAGTTGCCACCCGGCGGATGCGCAGCATCCTGGCCACCTATCGGCCGCTTCTTGACCGGACGGCAACCGAGCCGATCCGGGCGGAGTTGCAATGGCTCGGCGGGGTACTCGGCGATGCGCGTGATGCGGAGGTGATCCGCGAAGGCCTGCTGCGAGCCCTGGGCGACCTGCCCGGCGAGCTGGTGCTGGGGCCGGTGCGTACCCGGCTCGACCGCGAGCTGCGCACCGCGATGCGGCTGGCTCGGCAGCGGATGCTTGCCGAGCTCGACGGCGATCGGTACCTCCGGCTGCTCGAGGCTCTGAACGGCATGGTCACCGCGCCGGCGCTGGCCGCCGCTGCCGATCGCCCGGCGGCGGCGGTCTTGCCGGAGCGGGTCGCGCGCGAATGGCGCCGGCTGCGGGGCTTTCACCGCCAGGCAGCCGAAGCACCTACCCCCACCGCGCGCGACCAGACGTTGCACGAGTTGCGGAAGGCCGCCAAACGCGCTCGCTACGCCGCAGAGCTGGCCGTCCCCGTTCTCGGGGATCCCGCCGGCGGCTTCGCCAAGAACATGAAACGGCTACAGACCGCCCTCGGAACTCATCAGGACACCGTCGTGGCCCGCCACGTCCTCCGGGCGGCCGGGGCGCGTGCGTACCTGGCCGGCGAGAACGGGTTCACCTTCGGCCTCCTGCACGGTCTTGAGCAGCAGCGCGCCGACCGGGCCGAGCGCCAATTCCTCGACGCCTGGGCGCAGGCGGCCCGCAAGCGGCACCGCCGCTGGCTGCGCTGACCGTTTGTCAGTCCTGGTCGAGATAGGCCAACTGGGCCCGCACCGAGAGTTCCGCCGTCGGCCACAGCACCGGGTCGACGTCGGCGTATACCCGCGCCACCACCTGCTCGGCGGTCCGGTCCCCGAAAGCGAGGGCCGCCCGCACCTGGTCGAGCCGGCGCAGCCGGTGCTGCAGGTAGGCGGCCGCGGCAGCGGCGACCGATCGCAGCGCCGGACCGTGGCCCGGCAGCGCCGCGATGTCGCCAAGGCCACGAAGTCGCTCCAGCGATTCGAGGTAGCTGGCCAGGTTCCCGTCCGGATAGGCGATCACCGCGGTGCCCCGCCCGAGAATCGTGTCGCCGGTCAGCACCCCTGGCTCCGCGCCGTCGAAAACGAAGCACACCGAGTCGCTGCTGTGCCCCGGGGTATGCAGCACCCGTAGCGACCCGACGGCGCAGCCGTCCTCGGCGAACTCGTCCCGGTCGAGCACCGGCGCGCCGGTGATCTCGCCGAAACGCTGCGCGCCGTCGGCATGATCGGGGTGGCGGTGGGTCAGCAGGATCCTCGCCACCGGCCCCAGGCCGGCCACCCGCTGCAAGTGCGTCTCGTCCAAAGGGCCCGGATCGATGACCGTGTTGCCGGAGGCGTCTTGCAGCACCCAGGTGTTGGTGCCCTCCAAGGTCATCGGGCCAGGATTGTCAGCGCGGACCAGCGTTGCCCAACCCGGCGTCGTCACTCGTAGCCCTCCTCACGTGGCAGCACGATCCGAGTGTGGCCGCCCTCGGTAACGATCCGCGGAAGCACCGGCGTGATGCTCCGTTCCGCGGCGCCGGCAACCGCGGCCGTGACCGAGTCGTACGCCGACAGCTCGGCCAGGGTGGTGGCGGTCGGCGGCAGCATCGGCAGCTCGCCGCGGAGCCGCGCCGCGAGCGCGTCGGCCGGTCGCATCCACAGCACAGCGTCGGCCTCCCCGCCGACGTGCCGGGTCTGTTGCCGGGCGGGCAGCGCCGCGATGAAGAAGCGGGTGTCGTAACGTCGCGGCTCGCCTTCCGGGGTGATCCAGTGCGACCAGGCCGCGAGCAGGTCGGTACGCAGCAGGAGGCCGCGCCGGGTGAGCAGATCCGACAGGGTTTGCCGGCGGCTCTCCAGCGCGGCTCGCTCGGCCTCCCAGTCGGCGCCGGCCACGTCGGCCAGCCGTGCACCCACGCCGCGGCCGGCGGCCGGCGAGGCCAGCAACACGCCGGACTCTTCAAAGGTTTCCCGTACTGCGGCGCAGACCAGCGCGCGGGCCAGCGTCTCGTCGGTGCCGAGGCGGCGGGCCCAGGTCTGGGGGTCCGGGCCCACCCACGGCGGGTCCGCGCGGGCGTCCTCGGGGTCGACCGAGCCGCCGGGAAAGACCGTCATGCCGCCGGCGAACGCCATCCCGGTTACCCGGCGCAGCAGGTACGCCTCGATGCCGGCCGATCCGTCCCGCAGCAGCACGACCGTGGCCGCGGGACGCGGCACGACAGGCCGGGAAGTCACCACCATCAGACCTCGACGATGATCTCCACCTCGACCGGCGCGCCGAGCGGCAGCTCGTAGACGCCCACCGCACTACGGGCATGCCGGCCGGCGTCACCGAAGACCTCGCCAAGCAGCTCGCTGGCACCGTTGATGACGCCAGGCTGCCCGGTGAAGCCCTCGGCGGAGGCAACGAAGCCCACCACTTTGATCACCCGCTTGACCTTGTCCAGTCCGACCAGCGCGTCGATGGCGGCGAGCGCGTTGAGGGCGCAGGTACGCGCCAACTCCTTGCCTTGCTCCGGGGTCACGCCGTCGCCGACCTTGCCGGTGCGCGCCAGCGCGCCGTCCACCATCGGCAGCTGGCCGGATGTGTAGACGTGATCGCCGGTGCGAACCGCCGGCACGTACGCCGCAACAGGCGGTACGACGGGCGGCAGGACGAGCCCCAACTCGGCCAGCCGTTCTGTGGGCCCACTCATGGTGCCGCGCTCACTGTGCTGCATTCCCTGAGCCGCCGGCCGGCCGCTTGAGATAGGCGACCAGCTGCTCGGAGTTCGGGCCGGGAACGACCGCGACGAGCTCCCAGCCGTCCTGGCCCCAGTTGTCGAGGATCTGCTTCGTCGCGTGCACCAGCAGCGGCACCGTGACGTACTCCCAGGTCTGCATGCAGCGACCCTAGCGGGAGGGCCGGCCGGGGCCCGGCGGTGCCGCCGCGCTCCCGCTCCGGGACAGCGGCACGTCAGGACGGGGCAACGCATCCGTTTGCCACCCTTGGTAGAGCGTGTTGACGGCCTCACGGAGAAGGTCTGCCTGGTCCCCGGGCACGGAAGCGGGTATCTGGCCCAAGGCGGTCAGCCGCGCGATGCCGTAGACGGTGCCCCAAATGGCCGCGCTGCGACGGAGCACGGCCCCTTCCGCGGTACCGACCGGCTGGCAGGCGGCGACCGTGTCGTGGAGCAGGTTCCAGTAGGCGATAACTGCCTCCTGGAGGCGCGGGTGGTCGGCCTTGGCGACGAGGTGCCCGTAGGCCAGATCGTGTACGTGCGGCTGCTCGCGGATGAAGTCGACGTAGGCGTCGGCCAGGGCGTGGAGTCGGCTGAGCGGATCGTCGCCGGAGGCGGCAACGGCGGCTGCTGCGCGGCTAGCCGCCCGGCGAAGTCCGTCCCCCGCGACCGCAGCGAGGAACGTGCGTTTGTCGCCGAAGTGGACGTAGGGGGCTTGATGGCTGACGCCGAGCTGCTGCGCCACCTGGCGCAGACTCAGCCGCTCGGCCGGTTCGTTCCTCAGAAGTTCCAGCGTCGCCGCCAACAGCCGCTCATCGAGGGGCTCGAGGTCCGCCGGCCGCCTGGCGCCAACCAAGTACCGCCCCTTTCCGACCATCGGTTGACAGTGTCAACCGGTAAGGGCACTCTAGCCATTGACAGTGTCTACCCTGACGGGAGCTGCGGAGATGGTTGCTCACCACCTCGTTCCCACCCCGGTCGGATCGCTGGCTGTCCAGGTCGATGGGGAGGGGCCGCCGACAGTCTTGTGGCCCAGCCTCTTCGTTGACGAGCGCAGCTGGCAACGGGTGGCGGCCGGATTGGCTGTTGACCACCGGCTGGTGCTCATCACCGGCCCCGGCCATGGAGAGAGCACGGATCCGGGCCGGCTGTACACGAATGGGGAGTGCGCGGACGCCGCTGTCACCGTGCTCGACGCTCTGGGCATCACCGATCCCGTGGATTGGCTGGGCAATGCCTGGGGTGGCCACGTCGGTGCGCTCTTCGCAGCCCGGTGGCCGGCGAGGTGCCGAAGTCTCGTCACGATGGGGACGCCGCTGCAAGCACTGGACACATGGGAGCGGGCCCGCACGCTATTCCTACTCCTGGCGTACCGCGTATTCGGGCCGGCTGCGTTCATCCAGGCCGCCGTCACCAAGACCCTGCTGTCGGCTCAGACCCGCGCCAGCGATCGGGGCGCCGTCGACCTCGTCAGGTCATGCCTCGCCAACGCCGACCGCGCCGAGTTGCGAAACGCCGTCATCTCCGTCTCGCTGCGTCGAGAGGATCTTTCGAGCCTGCTCCCGGACATCGCCGTGCCGACGCTATTCATCACCGGCAGGGGTCACAGCGGTTGGACTCCGCAACAGGCCCAGGCGGCCAGTGAGCTCCTGCCCGACGGGTCCTGGGCCGTGGTGTCCGACGCGGCCTACTTGGTGCCGCTCGAGGCCCCGGAAGAGACCGTCCGGCTCATCCGTCAGTTCTGGGCAACCAACCTGCCCGCCCACAAAGGCGCGTGAGCTGCTGCGATCTAGCCCGATCAGGAGCCACGCCGGCACCACCGTTGCGCATTAGCCTTGACGCGGTCGGTACGAGCCGCAGGAAGTGAGACGGTGACGGACAAGGGGACCACATTCACTGTCGGTTTCAGCGGCGCCGGGGCCGCTGACGCGTACGAAGGAGTGCTGGTTCCCCGGCTGTTCACACCGTGCGCCGTCTATCTGCTGACCAGACTCGGCCTGCATCCCGGCGAGATCCTCCTCGACGTCGCCTGCGGCACGGGTGTCGTCGCGCGGCTCGCCGCACCGGTGCTGGGAACGGCCGGCCGAGTGTTCGCCCGCGACCTCACCGAGGCGATGATCGAGCGGGGGGGCAGCGAGCGGCTGCCAGCCGATTCTGCGCCGATCGAGTACGGCGTCGCCCCCGCCGACCGGCTCGACATCGCCGACGAAGCGATGGACGTCGTGACCTGCCAGCAGGGGCTGCAATTCTTCCCCGACGCCCCTGAGGCGGTCAGGGAGATGCATCGAGTACTGCGTCCTGGAGGGCGGGTCGGCATCGCTGTATGGCGGAGCATCGACGAATGCCCACTCTGGGCTGCTGCTCAGGCGGCCACCGCCCAACGCCTGGACGAGACGCAGGCCGCGGTCCTTTCCGCTCCCTTCAGCTGGCCGGGCGAGGAAGCGCTGCTGGACGTCCTGCGCGAGGCGGGATTCAACGACCTGGTGGTGTCGACGCACACGGTTGTTATGCACTTCGACGCCCGGGACGCGACCCGGGCACTCGGGCTCTCCGCCGGGCCGGATGATGCCGTCGAGATCCCCGCGCGGACGCTGGTCGGTACCGGCCGGCGACCGCCGTGAAGCACCTCGGGATCCTGGCCCACAGCACGGAGGGCGCCGCGCTGTGCTTCCGCGCGTTCTGCCAGGAGGGATTCGCCGAGCTCGGCCCGTACGAGCATCCAGACGTGACGCTGGACTGCATCAGCATGGCCCGCAGCATGCCGGCGTGGGACGCGGCGGATCACGATGCCATCCGGGGCACCCTGGCCCGCAGTGTCGAGCGGCTGGCCCGGGCCGGCGCGGACTTCTTCGTCTGCCCGGACAACACAGCACATCTGGGGCTCGAGCAGCCTGGAGACGATCTCGTCCTGCCGGGCCTGCACATCGCGGAGGTGGTAGCCGACCGCGCGGCCCGCGACCAACGCCGGCGCGTCGGGATCCTCGGCACGAAGTACCTGATGGACGGTCCGGTCTATCGCCGAGCCCTGTCGAACCGGGGGATCGACGTCGAGGTCCCCGACGACGGCGACCGCGCCACCATCAACACGATCATCTTCGCGGAACTCGTTGAGGGCGTGTTCACCGCCGGCTCGCGGCAGGCCTATGTGGGCATTATCGAAAAGCTTGCCGCCCGAGGCTGTGACGCGGTGGCCCTGGTGTGTACCGAGATCCCCCTCCTGATCGGGCCTGGGGACTCCCCGCTGCCCATCCTGGACTCCACCCGCCTGCTGGCCCGCGCCGCCTTTGACGTTGCCGCCGGCGTCCGGGCGATGCCGACCTGGCGCGGCGGGCCAGTTGCCGGAGCAACCTCTTAGGCTCCTATGTGTGCCCGCTTCCCCGCCGCCGTGGCCGACCGCGCGGTTGCATGTGGTCACAGGAAAGGGAGGCACCGGCAAGACCACCGTCGCCGCCGCGCTCGCACTGGCGCTGGCCAGCGGGGGCCGGCGCACGCTCCTGGTGGAGGTCGAGGGTCGGCAAGGCATCGCCGAGGTGTTCGACAGTCCGCCGCTGCCCTACGAGGAGCGCCGGATCGCCGGCGCAGCCGGCGGCGGTGAGGTGCGGGTGCTGGCAGTGGACGCCGAGGAGGCGCTCCTGGAGTACCTCGAAATGTTCTACAACCTGCGCCGGGCCGGCTCGGCGCTGCGCCGGCTGGGCGCGATCGACTTCGCCACCACGATCGCGCCGGGACTGCGGGACGTGCTGCTCACCGGCAAGGTCAAGGAAGCGACAACGCGCACAGAGCGCGGCCGGCGGGTGTATGACGCCGTCGTCCTGGACGCGCCACCGACCGGCCGGATCGCACGCTTCCTCACGGTGACGGGAGAGGTGGCCGGCCTGGCCCGGGGCGGGCCGATCAAGACGCAGAGCGACCGGGTGATCGCGCTGCTGCGCTCCGAGCAGACCGCTGTGCATCTCGTCACGCTGCTCGAGGAGATGCCCGTGCAGGAGACCATCGACGCGGCCGCCGAGCTGTCGGCCGCCGGCCTGCAGGTGGGTGCCGTGATCATCAACATGGTTCGCGAGCCACTGCTGCCGGCCGGTAAGCCCGACCGCGACCTAGTGGCTGCCGGACTGCGCCGGGTCAAGGTGCCGGCCGATCCGGCCACCCTGGATGCCCTCCTGCGCGAGTCCGCCGATCATCTCGACCGGCTCCGGCTGGAACGCCGGGAGCGCAAGCAGCTGGCCCGGATCGGCCGGCCGATCATGGAATTGCCCTTCGCGACCGACGGTATGGACCTCACTGCGCTGCATGGGATGGCAGCGGAACTGCGAAGCCAAGGCGTTGCCGCTCCGTGACCGCGCCGGCACTCGACATCGACGCGCTGCTGTGCGACCGGGACACCCGGATCATCGTCTGCTGCGGCAGCGGCGGGGTCGGGAAGACGACGGTCGCCGCGGCGATCGCGCTGAGGGCCGCCGAGCAAGGGCATCTGACGGTAGTACTCACCATCGATCCGGCCCGGCGGCTGGCTCAGGCCCTGGGTCTGTCCACACTGGACAACACGCCGCGGAGGGTTGGCCGTGCGGGCCGAGCCGGGGGCGAACTGCACGCGATGATGCTGGACATGAAACGGACGTTCGACGACGTGGTGCTGACCCACACGACGCCGGCAAAGGCGAAGCAAATCTTCGCCAACCCGTTTTACCAGGCGATGTCGACGTCGTTCGCCGGCACGCAGGAGTACATGGCGATGGAGAAGCTCGGCCAGCTCCGCGCCACCAACCGCTGGGACCTCATCGTCGTGGACACGCCGCCGAGCCGTTCTGCACTGGACTTCCTGGATGCGCCGCAGCGGCTGTCCCGCTTCCTCGACGGCCGGATGATCCGGCTGCTGATGGCCCCGGCAAAGGCCGGTGGCCGGGCGTACACCAAGGTGCTGGGACTCGGGATGAACGTCTTCGGCCGGGTGGTCACCAAGGTGCTGGGCATCCAACTACTGCGCGACCTGTCGACGTTCGTCGCTGCGCTCGACTCGATGTTCGGCGGCTTCCGCGAGCGGGCCCAGGCGACCTATGACCTGCTGAAGGCGCCGGGCACGGCGTTCCTCGTGGTGGCCGGGCCCGAACCCGACGCTTTACGGGAGGCCTCCTACTTCGTCGAACGGCTGGCCGGCGAGCAGATGCCGTTGGCGGGCCTGGTGCTCAACCGGGTGCACTCCAGTTCGGCCGCCGGCCTGACCGCCGAGCGGAGCCTTTCCGCCGCCGAAGCGCTGACCCGGACGCCGTCGGACCGGCCGGCGGCCGGGGTACTCCGGGTGCACGCGGAACTCGTCCGGCTGGCCGCGCGTGAGCGCCGGCTGGCGCTGGGGTTCAGCAGGGCGCATCCCGCCGTGCCGGTGGTCCGGGTGCCCGCCCAGGCCGGCGACGTGCACGACCTGCCGGGGTTGCGGCGAGTGGGCGCGGCGCTAGCCGGGGAATCGATCGGTCAGCCGGCGACGGGGTAGAGCACTTGTTCGTGCCGGCGGCGAGCCGCTTCGAGCAGCCGGGCCCAGGAGCGTACGTCCGGCCGCCGGCGCAGCAGCGCCCGGCGCTCCCGCTCGGTCATGCCGCCCCAGACGCCGAACTCCACCCGGTTGTCCAGCGCGTCAGCCAAACATTCGGTACGGACCGGGCAGCCCAGGCAGACCGCTTTTGCACGGTTCTGCGCCGCTCCCTGGACGAACAACGAATCGGGGTCGGCCTGGCGACACGCGGCCCGGGTGCCCCACACGGCGGTCTGGTTCATGGACCGCCTCCTTCCGAGTTCCCGGGCGCTACACACGGCACCCTGCACGACGGACCGTACGGAGAAGGCCACGATCCCGACATTCCCTGAACGGACGGTTGCAGATGGTCCGAACGGACTATCGCCCTTGCCCTTGCGGTCGATCGGTCTAGGCCTTCCTAGATTCACTCGACTGGACCAAGGCCCGGCTAAAGTGACCGGCCGGGCCGATCAGCGGGAACAGGCGGGCCGGCGCATGCGGTTCGGCGTCCCAGTACGCTGTGAGTCGTGCGAAACGACTACGAACCTTCCAAGCTGGGGGCGATCGGGAGCCTCGCCCTGGTGTCCGGGTTGATCGGACTCATCGTCGGCTTTGTGGTTTTTCCGGTATTCGGCGGCATCGGCCTGGCCGCAAAGGCGGCCGCGACCTCCTTCGAGAACCTGCCGAGCGCGCTCAAGACCCCGCCGCTGCCCCAGCGCTCGACGATCCTGGCGGCCAACGGGGCCTACGTCGCCTCGTTCTACTCCGAGAACCGGATCCTGGTATCCCTGGGCAACGTGCCCGACGTGACCCGCAAGGCCGTCGTCGCCATCGAGGACAGCCGCTTCTACGAGCACCGCGGTGTGGACCTGCGCGGCATCATCCGGGCCGCCGTCCGCAACTCCGAGGCCGGGCAGACCACCCAGGGCGCCTCGACGCTGACCCAGCAGTACGTGAAGCGGGTGCTGCTCGAGCAGGCCGTGCAGAACGGTGACGCTCAGGGCGCGCAGGCAGCGATCGCGAAGAACAAGGAGCGCAAGCTACGCGAGATCCGCTATGCGCTGGCGCTCGAGCAAAAGCTGTCCAAGGACCAGATCCTGGAGCGCTACCTCAACATCGCGTACTTCGGCGCCGGCGCGTACGGCCTGGGCACCGCCGCGCAGGTGTACTTCAAGAAGCCGGTCACCAAGCTGACCCTCGCGGAGTCGGCCATGTTGGCCGGACTGCTGCAGAGCCCCAGCCAGTACGACCCCTTCCGCAACAAGGGCATCGACGCGGTGAACCGGCGCAACGTCGTGCTCGACCGGATGGCCCAGCTAGGTTTCGTCACGGTCGCGGAGGCAGAGAAAGCCAAGACAGAGAAGCTGGTGCTGCACAAGAGTCAGGTGCCCAACGGGTGTGCCGGCGCCGGCATCTACGGCCACTTCTGCGACTACGTGCGCCGCTACATCCTGGACAGCCCGAAGTTCGGCGCCACCCGCGAGGTCCGCCAGGCGCGACTCTTCCGCGGCGGCCTAGTCATCCGGACCACCGTCGACCCCCGGATGCAGGCGCTGGCCATGGCGGCCGAGAAGCCGACCTTCCCGGTCGGCAGCCGGTATGCCGGCGGCCTCGTGGTGGTGGAGCCGGGCAGCGGGCGGGTCAAGGCGATGGCCGTGTCCCGGCCGTTCACCACCGACCAGAATCCGTACCTCGACGCGCGCAGCTTCCAGACCGGATCGACGGCAAAGGCATTCGTCCTGACCGCCGCGCTGCTCAAGGGACTGCCACTGACCTACCCGATCAACTCGCCGCACCACTACGTGTCGAAGGTCCTCGTCGACTACAAAAACGGCGTCAAGGTGCCCTACGCGGTCGACAACGACTCTCCTGGCATGGTCGGGGTCTACGACATGCGGTCGGGCATCGCTGCGTCGGTCAACACCTACTACGTCCAGCTCGAGGAGCGGGTCGGGGTGGACAGCGCCGTCAGGGCAGCCCTGGCCCTCGGCGTCTCCGACCCGGTTATCGACACGCGGACCGGGAAGAAGGAGTTCGACGACTACCTGCGGTATCCGGCCGGCTTCGGCTCCTTCACTCTCGGCGCGGCGAGCATCTCCCCGCTGGACATGGCCAACTCCTACGCCACCCTGGCCGCCCACGGCGTCCGGTGCACGCCCACCCCGATCGACTCGGTCACCGACGCCGACGGCCACCGGCTACCCGTCGGCGGCCGCGTTTGCCGCAAGGTCATCGACTCCGGGGTGGCCGACGCCGCGACCGAGGCGCTGTCCTGGGTGGTGACGCCCAAGGGGCCGGTCACCAACGGCAACACCGGGGGCGGGGCCGCCATCGGCCGGCCGGTCGCCGGCAAGACGGGCACCACGCAGGACATCAAGGAAGCCTGGTTCGTCGGCTACCTGCCGCAACTGTCTGCCGCGTCCTTCGTGTTCGACCCCAAGCACCAGATCACCCTGCCGGGTGGTGACCGCTCCAACCGGATCGCCGTCAACGCCTGGGCCCGATTCATGAAGGGAGCCGTCGTCGGCCTGCCGGTGGTGAACTTCCCGCCTGTGCAGGCGCGCTTCCTCAAGGCGACCGGCATCGCCGTGCCGGACGTGACCGGGATGAACTACCTTGCGGCGGCCGCGAAGCTGCAGGCGGCCGGCTTTGCCGTGCAGGTGGACGGCCAGTTGGTCTACGCCGCCCCGATCGGTCTCGGCCAGGTGGCGTCCACCTCGCCGCCGGCCGGCAGCACGCTGCCGCCCGGGAGCATGATCACCATGTTCGTGAGCAACGGGCAGCCCCCGCCCGGCGGCGCGCCGTCACCCCCGCCGGGTCAGCCATCGCCGCCGCCGATCCAGCATTCGCCGCCGCCACTGCCGCCGCCGCGCCACTGCAAGCCGCCGTCGCCGTTCTGCCGGTAGGCGCGTCAGGGCGTCGACAACTGCCGGCGAACCTCGGCGGCTGTCCGCGCACCGTCGGCCCGGCCGGCGACCTTGTCCCGTACGGCCTTCATCGCCTGGCCCATCTGCTGCGCGCTGGTGGCACCGGACTCGGCGACGGCCTCGCGGACCAACTCCGCCAGTGCCTCGTCGGACAGTTGCGCCGGCAGGTAGCCCTCCAGCACCATGCCCTCGGCCCGCTCCCGCTCGGCGGAATCGGGGCGGTCTCCCTGCGCGAACGCCTCTGCGGCCTCCCGGCGCTTCTTCACCTCACGGCGCAGCACCGTCATGACCTCATCGTCGGACAGTTCGCGAGCGGATTTCCCGGCCACCTCTTCGGTGTGTACGGCGGCGAGCGCCATCCGCAGCGTTGCCGTGGCCAGCTCGTTGCGTGCCTTCATCGACGTCGTGAGGTCGGCGCGCAGGCGGTCCTTCAGGGTGCTCATGGAGGCCGAAACTACTCTGGGCCGATGAGCCGACGTACCGCAATTCCGCTTGGGCTGGTCGGCGCCGGCCTGGCCGCGGTCGGGTACGCGGTCGGCTACGAACGCACCCGATGGACGCTGCGCGTCTTCGAGCTGCCGGCTTTGCCGCCGGGCTCCCGAGCTCTTCGGGTGTTGCATGTCTCCGATGTCCACATGACTCCCGGCCAGCGCGGCAAGCAGGACTGGCTCCGCTCGCTGGATCGGCTCGACCCGCATCTGGTGGTGGTGACGGGGGACAACCTTGCCCATGAGGAAGCCGTCCCAGCGGTCGTTGATGCGTACGGGCCGCTCCTGGATCGCCCGGGCGTCGTCGTCTTCGGCAGCAACGACTACTTCGGGCCCATGCCGAAGAACCCGCTGCGGTACTTCAACCCCAACCACAAGCGAGTGACAGGGCGCCCGCTGCCCTGGCGCGACCTGCGGTCGGCATTCGCCGCCCGCGGCTGGCATGACCTGTCCAACCGCCGGCAGACCCTTACCGTGGACGGACACCGGATCGATGCCGGCGGGGTGGACGACCCGCACCTGCGACGCGATCGCTACGACAGCCTCGGCCGGCCCGACCCGACCGCGGACCTGCGCCTCGGCCTGGCGCACTCGCCCGAGCCGCGGGTGCTGGACCGATTCGCCGGCGACGGCTACGACCTGATGCTGTGCGGGCACACGCACGGCGGCCAGGTGCGGGTGCCCTTCTACGGTGCGCTGGTCACCAACTGCGGGATAGACCGGCAACGGGCCCGATGGGTGTCCCGGTACGGCGACGGGATGTGGCTGCACGTGTCGGCCGGGCTGGGCACGTCGCCATACGCGCCCTACCGTTTCGCGTGCCCCCCAGAGGCAACCCTGCTGACGCTTGTCGCCCGAACTGACGACGATTGAGGTCGGATAGACTCGCCACCGCACCATCGGGGTGTGGCGCAGCTTGGTAGCGCGCTTCGTTCGGGACGAAGAGGCCGTGGGTTCGAATCCCGCCACCCCGACTAGGAAAAACTCAGCCCTTGGCGATCTTGCGGAAGGCCCGTGGGGGCCAAACCGGGGGCCACTCGTCTCACGCTGACTCGGCTTTGTTCTGTTTGAAGATGGTGTTCATGGTCTCGGCACCTCGAGTGATCACTGGCTTGAGCTGGTGCCGGTAGACCTCTTCAGTTACCGCCGTGCTGGCGTGCCCGACGAGATCAGCGATGGTTTCGATGGGAACGCCGTTGTCGCTCATCAGAGACACGAACGAGTGGCGCAGCTCCCGCGGCGTCCAATTCTCGCCGAGACCGGCCTTCTTGGTGATCGCTTTGAAGGCCCGGCGAACGTGGGATGCGTCGAGCGGTGTCCCCGCCTGGCTGGCGAAGACGAGGCCGTGATCCCGCCAGCGCTTGCCTGCCGCCACCCGCTCCCTCACCTGCCGTACGTGGTGCGTGCGGAGCGCCTCAGCGGCCTGCGTGGGCAGTTCCAGCGTCCGGCGTGACTTCTCGGTCTTGGTGTCACCGTGGGCACGCACCGAGCGCCAGACGTAGATTGCGAACCGCCCGTGGTCGAACCCGGCTTCGGTGACCGGCACCCATGCCGCGCCATCCGCTACCCAGGTGACCACGTGGGACCAGCGCAGCGCGCGGGCCTCTTCGGTGCGTATGCCCGTGAGCAAGCTCACGACGACATAGGCATGCAGCCGCGACGCCGTGGCGTGCTCTAGCAAGGCCGTAGCCTGTTCCAGCGTCATGGCCTTGCTGGGCCGTCCCTCCTTCCCTTTGGGTGTCGTAACGAGTTCAGCGACGTTGCGCAGCACCTTGTCCCGCGCCTGCGCCTGCCGGGTGGCCCGCTTGAGGATCGCGTGGACCCCTTGCAAGCTCCTCGTCGCGAGCATGCCGGTCCGCCCGTCGAGCCACTCGTCCACCTGATCGGCGGTCAGTTCCTTGAGCTTGATCGCGCCGATGTGCGGTATCACGTGCCGTTCGGCGAGGATGCGGTTGGCCGCGATGGTGTGCGCGTCGCGGTCCTTGAGCCCCCTGACGAGCCAGTCGCGGACCGCGTCTCCCACGGTGTAGGAGTCGCTGGCATTGATGCCGGTCGCGAGGGCGTCAACGGCCTTCCTCAGCTTGTCCGTGACAGCCGCTTTGGTCCTACCCCTACGCTTGATGCGCTTGCGGTTGCCCCTGCCGTCGAAGCCAAGACTGATCGCCCCGATGTACCCGTTGTCCTCCGGGTAGATAGTGGCCTGGTACTTGCCGATCAAGAGCGTGGACATTGAACCTCCGTTCCTGCCAGGTGATTGGGTTGGGCCTGGCGTGCCCTGGCCCGCGTTCGAGGCGTACCACCTGGATCGTGGTGGCCAGGGCTGGCGCTGCGTTGTGTCAGTCGCAGTCGGGGTCGCCCTGGTGACGCTCGATGTACTCATCGATGGCCTTCCTGATCACGTAGGAGAGGTCACGATCCTTTCGCCGTGCGATCTCTTCGAGCTTGTCTCGGCGGTCCGCGCCGAGGCGCAGGCTGTAGGTCTGGGTTGCCGGCATGGACTCCATCCTTGGTTCGGACGTCGGCGCCGTGTCACACTATGCAGCACACTGCGATGCGATGCAACACACTCATGGATTGTCCTCCAAGGAGGCGACGAACTGGGCCAGGTGTCGGC
>JALZAK010000137.1 GCA_030948385.1 Actinomycetota bacterium | reverse complement strand
TTCGACACCTGGGATGGCCCGCAACCCTCTGCTAGGTTGCCCGAATTGTCGGGCAGGCGCTGTCGCCCCTCCCCGCAAGCCATGGCAGAGGGTAGCTATTCGGTCCGCACCCAGTGAGGGAGTCGCGTGATGAGGTCACTTTCCGTCAGCCGGGTCGTTGCCAGCGGCGCGTTGGCATTGACCGCGGTGTTCGGGATCGCGGCATGCAGCGCCGAGGCCAGCGTCAGCAAGTCCCAGGTCTCCGCCAAGCTCAAGACCGAGTCGGACACCAAGGGCATGTCCACCAAGGTTGTCGACTGCCTTGCGGACACCTTGCTCAAGCACGGCAACAAGAGCGACCTGAAGAAGTACGTGGACGGCAAGAAGAAGCTCAACGACATCCGGCAGGCCAGCGGGACGGACAAGGGGATCCAGGCCGAGCTGGAAAAGTGTGTCAAGTAGCTCGCCGGCGTGGGGCGGCCGGCCCGCCATGTGGGACGCCCTAGGCTTCTGCCCATGTCGGTACGGCGCACTGTCGGCAACATTCTCAAGCGGCTCCGATTCCGCGGCTCGGCCAGCTATTGGGAACGCCGCTACAGCACGGGCGGCACATCGGGAACCGGCTCGTACGGCGAGCAGGCCCAGGCCAAGGCCGACGCGGTCAACCGGATGGTCGCCGATCAGGGCATCGGCACGCTGATCGAGTTCGGCTGCGGGGACGGCAACCAGCTGCGCTACGCGAAGTACCCCTGCTATCTCGGACTCGACGTGGCACCGTCGGCGATCCGACGCTGTTCGGTGCAGTTCGCCGACGACCCCACGAAGTCGTTCATGCTGTACGACGGCGGCGTGTTCCACGACCCCGCTCGCTGGCTGCATGCCGACGCCACGATGTCGCTCGAGGTGATTTTCCACCTGGTGGAGGATCCGGTGTTCGACGCCTACATGAGGCACCTCTTCGATGCCGCCGACCGGCACGTCATCATCTGTGCGGCGGACCGCGACGACCTTCCGACTGCGCCGCATGAGCGGCACCGCCGCTTCAGCAGCTGGATCGCCGCCAACCGGTCAGAATGGAGTCTGGCCGAGCAGGTGGGCCTCGGGCCGGCCGACCTGGTGTCGGAGGTCTTCCGCTACTCGCGCTGAGGCTTCCACGAAGTCAGTGGCCCGGACACCTTGCTAGCGCCCCCTGGATGTGTTCGGCTACCCCTTCACGCAACGTGAGCGAGATTGGTCCCTTTAGGCCCACCGGATCCGTCGGAGATGACCCCGATGAACCATTCAGCGGACGGATGGGAAGGTCCAGACTGAAGCCATGACCGTGCCGTCGGGGAGCCGGGGTGTCTGGGCGGTGCGGCTGCCTCGGGGAATCCCACTACCAGAGACTGAGTGGCGCTCCCGCCACCAGTTGATCCTGGTCGTCCTCGGGATGCAGGTGCCGGCCCTGATCGGCTTTGCCCTGGTCATTCATAGCCCACTGATAGTGACGCTGAGTGAGTGCGGCTTGATTGCGGCATGTTTTGTGGGCGCTGCCCTGCGCGGTGGCCGGATCCGCCGAAGCCTGGCTGCGACCGTCGGATTGGTGAGCTGTTCAGCGGTGCTGGTCGGCCTTTCCCACGGTGCTAACCTCTCGCACTTCCACTTCTTCCTCACCATGACCCTGGTCGCGCTCTACCAGGACTGGCGGCCATTTGCCACGGCCTTCGTCGCGGTGCCGGTGGAGCACATGCTGGTTCGCCTGTACGGGAGCGGCGCATACGTGGCGCCTGTTGCGAGCATCCGCGATGCCACGCTTCAAGCCCTGTCTCATGGCGCCTTCGTAGCCGCCGCCGGAGCAGTCTTGATGGTCTTCTGGGGCTTCTCGGAGCGTTCGTACGCGCGCGAGGAGAGCTATCGCATGCAGCTGCTGGACGCCGAGATGGGTGCCATCGCACGGCTGCGCGAGGCCGGCCAAATGCGCGAGGATCTCATCGCCAGCGTCTCTCATGAGTTCCGTACCCCGTTGACCGCCATCCACGGCGTCGTCGCGACGCTGCGGGGGCAAGGTGATCGGATCGCCCCGGAGGTGCGCGACTCGCTCCTTGCGGGAATCGAGGAGCACGGGATGAGGCTGGCCCGGCTGCTGGAGGACATGCTCGCCGCTGCGTCGGCCCGGGTCAGTGATCCCACGGCTGTGGCCGACGTGTACTCGGCGGTGGTTGCCGCCGGAGACGAGTTCGGCGTCCTCGCGACCGCTCCGCCCGGCCTGGTAGCGGCCGTCGCGCCGGAAACTCTCGACCAACTACTCGGCGCGCTGCTGCGGCACGGGATCGACCACGCGCGCGCCGGCCGCCCGGTCCGGCTGGAGGGTGCCGCCGACGGCAACGAGGTCCTGCTGCTGCTGCGCTACACCTCCGACGCAGCGAGTGCGGAGTGTCCCAACCGCTTGCTGGAGCCTTTTGCCAGCCGCGAGTCGGCCGAGACTGGCCGGCCCATCTCCCTCGATCTCTACCTCGCGCGCCGGCTCGCGGAGGTCAACGACGGCCGCGTGCACGCTGTCGTGGACGAGGGCAACGCAGTGACGGTGACCGTACGCCTGCGCGCCCTGCGGGAGATCCGCGAGGAGTCCGCCGCCGACCGCTCGGGGACGCTGCCGGAGGCAGTACACAGCAGCTGACGATGGCTCGCTAGCGTGAGCGCGTGCCCACACTCGGCCAGGTCGCGGCCGTGCTCGATGGCTGGTACGACCCGGCGTGGGCGCAACCGTGGGACGCCGTCGGGATGGCGTGCGGCCAGCCCGAGGCTCCGGTGCGCCGCATCCTGCTCGCCGTTGACCCGGTCGGCGCAACCGTCGACGAGGCTCGCGCGCTCGGAGCGGATCTGCTGATCACGCACCACCCACTGCTCCTCCGTCCGGTGCACAGCGTCGCGGCGACCGGCTACAAGGGCCGCCTGTTGCACCAGCTGATCGGCGCCGGCATCGGGCTCTATACGGCGCACACCAACGCCGATGTTGCCTGCCCGGGGGTCTCCGACTCGTTGGCCGCGCTGTTCGGGCTGCTGGACACCCGGCCGCTCGGGCCCGGGGAGGGTCCGCTGCTGGACAAGGTGGTGACCTTCGTTCCGGTCGGGCAGGTCGACGCTGTCGTCGACGCGCTCGCGGCTGCCGGCGCCGGCGCCATCGGGGATTACAGCCGCTGTGCCTGGCTGGCGGCGGGCACCGGCACCTTCCTCCCCGGCGAGGGCGCCGAGCCCGCCATCGGCCGGCCCGGCGAGGTCGAGCAGGTCAGCGAGACCAGGGTGGAAATGGTGCTGCCGCGGGAGCACCGGGTCGCGGTCCTCCGCGCGCTACTCGCCGCCCATCCCTACGAGCAGCCGGCCTATGACGTCTTCGAGCTCGCTTCGCTGACCGGCCCACGGGGTTTCGGCCGGGTGGGTGAGCTCGCGGCCCCCGTGACCTTGCGCGCGTTCGCCGAGCGCGCAGCCGCCCTCCTACCCGCGGCGCCCGGCGGCCTGCGGGTGGCCGGCGACCCGGCACGGCCGATCCGTACGGTCGCGGTGGCGGGTGGGGCCGGCGACGACTACCTTCTCGACGCCGGAAAGGCCGGCGCGGACGTGTACCTGACCGCCGACCTGCGCCACCACCCCGCATCCGAACATGTCGCCGATGGCGGGCCGGCGCTGATCGACGCACCGCACTGGTCCACCGAACAACCCTGGCTCAGTGACCTCGCGGTCAGGTTGCGCTCCGCATGGGGCGATACGGTGGACACGCTGGTGTCCCAACTGGTAACCGACCCCTGGAGCCTGCACGTGCCCCCGACGACGGAGCCGTTGATACCCGAGTGAGCGCCGATCCCGCCGACCAGATCCGGCTGCTCGACCTACAGGCCGAGGACACCTCGATGGACCAACTGGCACATCGCCGGCGGACCCTTCCCGAGCTCGCGCAACTCGACCGGATGACCGGCGAACAGGCCGGCGCAGCGGACCAGGTCGTGCGGGTGGAGACCGAGGTAGGCGACCTCGCCCGCGAGCAACGCAAGCTCGAGGCGGACGTCGATCAGGTGCGCGAGCGGAGCCGGCGCGACCAGCAGCGCATGCAGGTGAGCACCGCTCCCAAGGAAGCCGAGAGCCTGCAACGTGAGATCGGTTCACTGGGCCGCCGGCAGGGTGATCTCGAGGATCATCTGCTCGAGCTGATGGAGCGTCGGGAAGAGCTCGAGGCAGAGTTGGCCACCGATCGGGCGAGTCTGGCCAGGATCGTTGCGGCGCAGGACGAGGCGGTCACCCGTCGCGACGCGGCGTTCGCCCAGATCGATGCCGAACTGACCGAGCACCAGGCCCGACGGGCAGCCATCGCCGGGCAGATCCCTGCCGATCTGCTCGGACGGTACGAACGCAGCCGTGCGGCCGGTGGCGGCGTGGGCGCAGCTCGCCTCTACCGGCGGCGCTGCGAAGGCTGTCATCTGGAGCTGTCCGGCGGAGACCTCGAGGAGCTGCGGGCCGCGCCGGCCGATGAGATCGTCAGGTGCGCCGAGTGCGGCCGGATCCTGGTCCGTACCCCCGAGTCGGGGCTGTGACGGCGCGCCCCCTGCTGGTTGAGGCCGATGGCGGCTCCCGGGGTAATCCGGGACCGGCCGGCTACGGCGCGGTGGTCCGTGACGCGGTAACCGGCGAGGTGCTCGCCGAGCGTTCGGCGGCAATCGGCCGAGCAACCAACAATGTGGCGGAGTACGAGGGGCTGCTGGCCGGCCTGCGCGCGGCCACCGAGCTCGGTGGCGGGCCGGTCGAGGTGCGGCTTGACTCCAAGCTGCTCGTGGAGCAGATGTCGGGTCGCTGGCGGGTCAAGCACGAGGACCTCAAGCCACTGGCGAGCGAGGCTGCCCGCCTGGTGCGCGGGCTGGGGTCGGTGACCTTCACCTGGGTGCCGCGGCTGCGCAACGCCGACGCGGACCGGTTGGCCAACGAGGCGATGGACGCAGCCGCCGGCATTCGCCGCCGCGCGGCGCCGCCGCGGGAGATGGGCGCAGCCAACTCAGAGGTGGGGTGGCTGGAAAATCGGCCCGCGCCAACCACGACCCTGCTGTTGCGGCACGGCCAGACACCACTGTCGGTGGAGAAGCGGTTCAGTGGCCGCGGCGATGCCGCCCTCACTCCCGCCGGCCAGGCGCAGGCGCGTGCGCTGGCGGCACGCGTCGCCGAGCTTCCCCGGGTGGATGCCGTCGTGTCCTCCCCGCTGCGCCGAGCACGGCAGACCGCACAGGTGGTGGCCGATGCCCTGCACCTTCCGGTGGTCGAGGAGGAGGGGTTAGCCGAAACAGACTTCGGCACGTGGGACGGCTACACGATGGCCGACGTGCGATCTCAGTGGCCGGACGAGCTGGACGCCTGGTTGGCATCGGCCGACGTTGCCCCTCCCGGCGGTGAGTCGTTCACGGCGACCGAACTGCGGGTGCGGCGCGCCCGCGACCGGATCCTGCGGGATCACGCGGCAGCAACCGTCGCGGTCGTCTCGCATGTCACCCCGATCAAGATCCTTCTCCGGCTTGCCCTCGAAGCGCCACCGCGGTCGCTGTTCCGCATGCACCTCGACCTCACTGGGGTGTCCGAAGTGGATTGGTACGCCGAAGGTCCCGCCATCGTGAAGCGGATGAACGACACCGCCCATCTGGATGCGCGCTGATCGTGCCGGGTAGCATCGGGCCACGGCGGACGAGTCGGCCGGGCGGTCGCGTCGGTTCCCGCGAGGGAACCGCCGAGGAACGTCCGGGCTCCACAGGGCAAGGTGGTTGCTAACGGCAACCCGGGGTGACCCGCGGGAAAGTGCCACAGAAAACAGACCGCCGGCGTCGTATCTGGGCGTCCGGCAAGGGTGAAACGGTGGTGTAAGAGACCACCAGCGCCCGGGGTGACCCGGGCGGCTCGGCAAACCCCACCCGGAGCAAGATCACAAGGGTGCGGTCCCTCGGGACCGTTCCTGCGCAGGCGATCGAGGGCGGCCCGCCCGAGCCTGCGGGTAGATCGCTAGAGCCGGCCGGCAACGGCCGACCGAGAGGGATGACCGCCGGCCGGGACAATGCCGCAAGGCGTCCCGGTCACAGAACCCGGCGTACAGGCCGGCTCGTCCGTCACTCC
>JALZAK010000116.1 GCA_030948385.1 Actinomycetota bacterium | reverse complement strand
GTCCAGGCCGGCGTAGGCGCCGACCAGGCGCACGCCGACGAGGGTGGCCGGCGGCTCCCCGGGAAGGCCGTACGCCGTGACCGGATAGAGCAACCGTCCGCCCCGCGTCGACCCGGCGCCGCCGGCCTCCAGCAGGAAGGGGGCCCCGTGCCCGCGGTGCACCTCCCGCGCGCAGGAAGGTCCAGCCGCGAGCATCCAGCCCCCTCGCCAGGTCGACGGCCCGGCCGGGGACACGGACACGTCCCTGCTCACGACCACGTCGGAATGGTCGGCGGTGGTGACCCTGACCGGGGCCCGCCAGCTGTCCACCGGTGGCGTCTGGCAAACCGGGTCGGCGTCGGCGTCGAGCCGGTAGGAGAAGGTCAGGGTCGCCGTAGCCCCAGCGGGCATCGGCCAGGCGGTGAGCGCGGCACCGCCGACGCGGCCGATCTGGGACTGACTGCCCGACGTCACCTCCGCGTGCAGCAAGGTGAGCCCTGGCGGCGATACGGGATTGGCGAGCAGCAGGAGCGGTTGCCGGGTCCCGTTGCGGACCACTTGCACCATTCGCAGTTCGGGGCTACCGGTGCCACTGGACGAGAGCACCTCCAAGGCGGCCGGCCCGGCCGCCGCGGGTAGCGCCGCGCTCCCCGGGCAGACCTGCCGGGCCACGGGGACCTGCCAGCCGCCCAGGCCTAGCCGGACCGGGGTGAGCCGCACCGGGCGACCCTGCACGGTGCCGGTGAAACTCAGCTGCCAGCCGGCGTCGAGGAAGATCGCCCGACAGGAGTCGATCCGCAGCCGCACCACGAGAGCCGCGGGCCGGCCCGGATCGAGACGCGCCCCGGCAGCGCCGGCCGTGACGGTGACGCCCGGGCTCGGGCTGTGCAGGCCGGTGAGGGTGATAGCTACGTCGTTGGGGTTGAGCAGCGTGACCCCGACCCTCACCTCGCTGCCCGACCTGGTGGGCGTCGGAGCGGCGCCCTGCAGCAGCGCCAGCCGCGGAATGGCCGGACCGGTGCCGGCCCCACCGACGGGGCCGCCGGCCGCACCGCCGCACCACTGCGCCGCCGGCGACGGCCCTGGCAGCACGACGGGCAGGCTTATCCGATACCGCGGCCCGCCGGCGGTGCTCATCGTGGCGACCAGGCCGGCCGGGCTGGTCTGCCGGTCGCAGTCGACCACCGCGGAGGTGACCTGCACGTCGCCCTCGGTCCCGGCCGACAGCCGCCCCGGCAGCGACAGGGACGGGGCCGGGTCGGTCAGCACGCCGCTGCGATGCAGGTCGGCCGCCTGATCCGCCCCGACGGTGCGTTCGGAGCGGCTCGCCGGCTGCAACGACCACACGGTGATTGCGCCGTGGGACCGGTTGCACAGATGGGCCCGCCACTGCACCAGCCGGCCGTCGCCGCTGGGGGCGCCTTCCGGATTACCCCAGGCCAGCCCGTGGCTGTCGGTGCGACCGCATTCGCGGACCGGCGAGCCGCCGATGGTCACGATCGCCGGAGTCGGCGCCGGCCGCTGCGGCGAACCGGCCGGCGGCCCACCCGTCAGGGCCAGCCAGCCGGCGCCGGCGACGGCAGCGACACCGATGGCGATCGGGCGCAACCAGCGGTGCCATGGACGACCGGGCGACCAGCGGCCGCGACCGGAGGGTTCCCGGCCCAGGATGTCCTGCGATGACGCCACGGGTACGAGGGTGACAGACCCGCGGCCGGCCTGCTCAGGCGACGAGCTTGCTCCAGGTGTCGGGCCCGACGACGCCGTCCGCGGTCAGCCCGCGGCTGGACTGGAAGCTGCGCACCGCCGAGTCGGTCGCCGGGCCGAAGGCGCCGTCGATGGTGAGCGAGTAGCCGTGCGCGACGAGCTGCGACTGCGCCGCCCGCACGGCGTCACCGTTGGCGCCACTGGCCACGGTGATGACCAGCGCCTCCCAGGTCTGGGGGCCGACGATGCCGTCCACCGACAGGCCATGGGCGGACTGGAAGCTCCGCACGGTTGCCTGTGTGCCGCTGCCGAATGCGCCGTCGACGGTGATCGAGTAGCCGCGTGCCCGCAACAGGTACTGGATGGTGCGGACCCGCTCACCCGAAGCGCCGATCGACACCGTCGGCCAGGTGCGGGTCGTCCCGCCGCCGCCACCGCCGATCCGGGTCGCGACGTCCGCGCGCAACTGCGGCAGCATGCCGTAGAGCACCGCGCCGGGACATTCGGTGGAGTTGAAGTCACGGTGCCCGTAGATCTGGCTGGCCGGGATGCCGTACTGCGCGCAGGTGTACGCGCACATGGCGACCAGCTGGTTGTACAGCGCTGCCGGAGGCCCGACCGTGGAGTAGGTGCCTTCGTTCTCGATGCCGACCGAGACGTCGTTCTGCCCGACGCAGTGCGCGCCGCGTACCTGCTGGGTCCCACCCCGCAGCACCGCCAGGCTCTGGTGCCGACCCTCCATCGCAACGCCACCGCGGCTGATGGTGAAGTGCTGGCCGCTGTCGATCCAGCCGTTGGCGAAGTGCGACTGCTGGATCGACCGGGCCAGCGCGAAGGCATGAGACTGGCTGTAGTCGGTGCTGTTCGCGGTCGCGGTGTGATGCACGATCACCTTTGTCGGCCGCTGGCTGAGCACTGTGATCGATGATGTCGGCGGGGCGGCGCCCCACGTATCGCAGCCGGCGATGACTGGTGACGTGACCGCGCCGGCATCCGACGCGGTCCACAGCTCGAAGCCGCCGAACACCGCGCCGGTACCCAGCAGCGCGGCGCCCTTGAGGAAGCCGCGCCGATTCATGTCGGTCATCTAGGCCACTCCGCCTTCCCACCACCAGAATTGCGACCCGTACGGATACTCGACCCTGCTGTCGACGTGCTGCCAGGAGTGGCTGTATGACTCGAGGCCTGAGTACCCGCAGGTCTCGGCGATCCGATACACGCTGTACGTC